>NZ_JAPKIB010000009.1:0-177208 GCF_036759925.1 Kluyvera sp. CHPC 1.2972
GAAAGTGTTACCTATGTTCCCGGTCTGAAGTGTTACCTATGTATCCGGTCGTACATGCGTTCGCCCGGGCTACAGACGGTGATAATGAAACCGTAGCCCGGACGAGGCGTTTACGCCGACTCCGGGGCCATGCACACCGCCAGATGTATACCCACTCCTTTCGTTTCTCCCTTCAAACGAACCTCACCACTGAAGTTACTCCTAAATCGTGATCTTGCTAATGAAAAACGTGACAGTGGTCACTAATTTACATATAACAATTATATAACATTTCATTTACTAAAATATCTGCCTGCGTGACGTGTTACGCCCGGTTAAGGCAGGAGATCGCTTTTGGCAGGAGTTAACAAATGGCTGTAACCAGTGTGACCCCAGAAGGGACGCTTACCGGCAGCGATACTCGCCGTCGTATCATGGCAATTGTCGGGGCATCATCGGGGAATCTCGTTGAATGGTTTGACTTTTATGTCTACTCGTTCTGTTCTCTGTATTTTGCCCATATTTTCTTTCCATCCGGAAATACCACCACCCAGCTCCTGCAAACCGCAGGCGTCTTTGCCGCCGGTTTTCTGATGCGCCCTATCGGCGGATGGCTGTTTGGCCGCATCGCCGACCGCCGCGGACGCAAAGTTTCAATGCTTATCTCCGTCTGTATGATGTGCTTTGGCTCGCTGGTGATCGCCTGCCTGCCGGGCTACAGCGTGATTGGTACCTGGGCTCCGGCGTTGCTGCTGCTGGCGCGTCTGTTCCAGGGACTCTCCGTCGGTGGAGAGTACGGCACAAGTGCAACCTATATGAGTGAAGTCGCGGTTGAAGGGCGCAAAGGCTTCTATGCGTCATTCCAGTACGTCACCTTAATCGGTGGCCAGCTGCTGGCGGTACTGGTCGTTGTTATTCTGCAAAACGTGATGGACAGCGAAAGCCTCCACGCCTGGGGCTGGCGTATACCGTTCGCGATGGGGGCAGTGCTGGCGATTGTTGCGCTGTGGCTGCGTCGTCAACTGGATGAAACATCACAGAAAGAGACACGTACGCTAAAAGAGGCGGGCTCCTTCAAAGGGTTATGGCGTAATCGCCGAGCCTTCGTGATGGTGTTAGGCTTTACCGCGGCAGGGTCGCTAAGCTTCTATACCTTCACCACCTATATGCAAAAGTATCTGGTGAACACCGCAGGCATGAGCGCAAACCTCGCCAGCGTGATTATGACGGCAGCGCTGTTTGTTTACATGCTGGTACAGCCGTTCTTTGGCCTGCTTTCGGACAGAGTCGGTCGCCGAACCTCGATGCTCTGCTTTGGCGCGCTGGCGACGTTGTTTACCGTGCCCATTCTCTCGGCATTGCAAAACGTCACTTCGCCTTATGCTGCATTTGGTTTGGTGATGTGCGCACTGTTGATTACCAGCTTCTATACCTCAATCAGCGGGATTCTGAAGGCTGAAATGTTCCCGGCACAGGTTCGTGCTCTGGGTGTCGGGCTCTCTTATGCGGTAGCGAATGCGCTGTTTGGTGGTTCGGCTGAGTACGTTGCGCTGTCGCTGAAGTCGTCCGGGATTGAGACGGCCTTCTTCTGGTATGTCACGGTGATGGCGGCGCTGGCATTCCTGGTATCGCTGAAGCTGCACCGCAAAGGGAAGGGGTTACGCCTGTAGCACGCTAATGCTGCGCCAGCTGCCACACCGCATAGCCGGTTGTGGCACCGGCGACATCCCACGCAAAGTCTTTCCAGCTCCAGCCGCTCCCCGCCGGGCGGCTATCCCACAGCTCTTTTGATGCCCCCAGACTGACGGAAAACATAAAGCCAATGGCGGCGCTGCGGTCGCGGCTGATGCCCTGGTGCTGCGCATATTCGTTACCGGCGGCAGAGAGCATGGCGGAGGCAATAAAGTGCTGGGCTTTATCCTGCCCGCTCCAGCTGTCGTTTGCCATATGGCTACAGCCGCTTAATACGAGCGCGCTACAAAGAACGAGGATGCGGGTCATTATAGCTCCTTGAAAAAAAGCCCCGTCGAAACGGGGCTACAATTTAAAGGATACGACTGATCAGTCGGTCGATACGAATACGTCGCAGACGACGAATCAGCTTACGCACCTTAACGGGGTATTCTGCGATGCTTTGTAGATCGCGGAAATCATTCACCACCGTTGTGTTTTTGCGGATCAGATCCAGCTCTTTCTGGCGCATAGAAGCCAGCTGCTTTTTCGGGTCGTGGATCAGCACGGCGTTTTCCAGATCCAGGCGCCAGGCGCGGGGGTTAAGGTTGTTGCCGGTCAGCAGGATCCACTCGTTATCCACCCACATCCCTTTCAGGTGATAGGTATTATCCTCGTCTTTCCACAGACGCACGGTCAGCTGATCGGTATTGATGTAATACTGCAAGCGGCTAAGGAAGCGGCGCAGGTTAATCTCATACAGATAAGGCAGCGCACCGATAATTTTAAACGGCTCGTTTTCAGGAATATAAAAGTCGTTTGCCGTCTTATCACCGACGATGATCTCGACTTTTTTCCCATCCCGCAGCAAGCGAATAATATTCCGCACCAGCAGCGCAGGCAGGTTGAAGTATGGCGTGCAGATGGTGAGCTTTTCTTCAGTGCACGGCATCAGGTGGAAAATCGTTTTATTCAGTACGCTGGTTTTGCCCAGACCAACCAGCGGCGTGACGGTGAGCTCGTCATCGCTGGCGTTACCCTCAAAATGGTAGCTGGTATCGCGCAGCTCCTGACGATAAAGACGAATATCGTTTTTAATTTCCGGGCTTTTCGGACGCTCGGTATTATCGAGACGGTTAACGCCGCGACCTTCAACCAGATTCTCCGATACCCAATTAAACATGATGTCAGCCATCTGCGGGTTACGGATGCACTGATAGCGGTCATAGCGGTATTTATCGTGCTGATGCAGATAAACATCGTTGATACTCGCGCCGCTGTACAGCACGCAGTCATCAATAATGAAGCCCTTAAAGTGCAGCACGCCGAGCGCTTCACGGGTGTTGATAGGCACGCCGTAAACGGGAACCTCTACGCCCGGATTCTCTTTCGCAGTACGGCAGTACCAGTCCGCATTGGTATTAGAAGCGGCAGCGCCAATACGCCCACGTTGTGCGCGATGCCAGTCAACCAGCACGCGGATTTCAAGCTCCGGACGTTGACGCTTGGCTTCATACAAGGCTTGCAGAATCGTCTTTCCGGCGTCGTCCTGTTCGAGGTACAACGCGACGATGCAAATTCGGCGCGTGGCGCTAGCGATTTTTGCGAGCAGAGCTTCACGAAAATCTGCTGGAGCATAGAAAAACTCAATATCATCAACAGACTGTGAAAGCTTGGGTAGTTGGGCAAGGTGTTGTTGATGTTTATTACGCTTAAATTTTGACAACATCACAGTGCGTTTCTTCTCTGGTTTAGTGAAGGGTCCTCTGTACCTGGCAGACGACGTAAGCGGTCAATGATACCATCTCTGTCGGGTAAGGGCAGCATTTCCAGCAACTTAGTCATCACTCAGCCTTAGGGATAGCCCGACGATGCCATCTTCCAGCTGAATATCAACGCCAAAACCGAGCTTCCTCGCGAGCGCTATCATTCCGCGATTATTGGGCATGGTAATGCCGTTCAGGCGCAGTAAACCGTGAGCGCGAGTGTAGCCGATAAGCTTATCCAGCAACTTCCCGCCGAGCCCAAGGCCTTTTAGATCGGAACGTACCAGTACGGCAAATTCCGCGTCGATATTATCCGGATCGGAAATCGCGCGGGTCACGCCGAGGATCTCGGTATCATCGCCAGAACCGTGAACCGCCACAAAGGCCATTTCTCGATCGTAGTCGATCTGCGTCATGTTGGCTAAATCGTCATGGGTAAATTCGTTAATCTCGCTAAAGTAGCGGTAGTAGAGATCCTCTTTTGTGACCCGGGCGATAAACTGCTGCAATAGCGGCTCATCTTCCGGCAGGATAGGGCGAAACAGGCAGCGTTCGCCGTTTTTCATGGTGACCCACTCTTCCAGATGCTGAGGATACGGACGAATGGCGAGCCGACTCTCGCTCGAACCACTAAACGGGGCGATATCCAGCGTCACATCCAGCGCGGTAAATTCGTTACCGGAGACCAGCAGCGGGTGAATATCCAGACGCTGGATCTCCGGGCAGTCAACAATCAGGTTAGAAACCTGCACCAACAGCTGGCTTAAACCCGGGATATCTAACGGGCGGAGCGCGCTGCGGCCGCGGATTTTCTTACCCTTAATGGCCTGAATCACCAGATAGCGCGCCAGCGTCATATTCAGCGGTGGCAGCGCTACGGCGGCCTGATCTTCCGCACGCCACTCTACGCCGCCTTCGCCTAGCATAATCAGCGGGCCGAAAACTGGGTCGTGCTCAACCACTACGCGTAGCTCCTGTGCGCCAGCACGGTTGGCCATACTCTGCACCAGTAGGCCGTGAATGCGCGCCTGTGGCCAGGCCATTTTGACGCGGTCAAGAATGGCGTCGGCAGCCTGCTGTACCTCGGTGGCGGTACGTAAGTAGAGCATGACGCCCTGAACTTCCGATTTGTGCGGAATGTCCGGCGAGCGCAGTTTCAACGCCACCGGATAACCAATTTGCTCGGCGATATGCACCGCCTCGGCGCTGTCTGAGGCAATCCAGGTTGGCAGCGTATTCAACCCATAGGCTTCCAGGATCGGACGCACTTCGTGGGTGTCCAGCGCGCGGATGCCGCTGTCTATTGCCTGCTGTAATAGCTCGTGCGCCTGGCTGGTATTGGCCGTCAGGCTATGCGGCAGCGCCGGTGTTTCCCGCAGCTGCTTCTGGTTACGCCGGTATTCCACCATATGCATAAAGGCGGTAATCGTCCCTTCCGGCGTACGGTAGGTTGGGATGCCCGCATCGCTGAACATGCGGCGCGCTTCCCGTGAGGAATATTCGCCGCACCAGTTGGTCAGCACGCTAATGTAGTTCCCACGCGGGTGCTTCTTGATAAGGTCAATCAGCGCGGTGGCGCTTTCGCTGCCCGGCGCCGTAGCGCTAGGAGAGTGGATTACCATCAGGGCATCCAGGTCTGGGCTATTGAGCAGCACATTCACCGCTGCTAAATAGTGTTCGATGCTGGCGTCGTCGCGTAGATCCAGCGGGTTATTGGCCTCAACGGTGTCCGGCAACCGTTGTTGTAACTGTTGGCGCGTTTCGTCGCTGAGGGTGGCAAGCTTCCCGTTGCGCGCCCAGTGCTCGTCCAACGCCAGCGCGGCGGGTGCCGCGCCGTTGCTGATAATCATCAGCCGCTCGCCGCGAAGCGGGCGCATATGGCTGAGGGTTTCAACGGCGGAGAAAAGCTCGTGGGTATCCTGCACGCGCAGCAGACCCGCACGTTGAATGGCCGCATCCCAGGCCGGATCCATCCCGGAGTTCACGTGCAGCAGACGCTGAGCGGCTGGGCTGCGCCCGCTTTTAATCACCAGAATCGGCTTATTGCGTGAGGCGCTACGGGCGGCGGAGACGAAGCGCCGTGCATCGCTGAGTTGCTCCAGATAGAGCAGAATAGCGCTGGTTTTGCTGTCACGCGCCAGATAGTCGAGCAGGTCGTCGACATCAATATCCAGGCTGTCACCCAGCGCGATAAAGTAAGAAAACCCCATCTCCCGCTGCTGAGCCCAGTCGAGGATGGTATTGGAAACGGCAGCCGACTGAGAAATAAAAGCCAGCTTGCCTTTGCGAATGGGTACCGGGGAAAAGCTGGCGTTCAGGCCCTGCCATGGCGCCAGTAGCCCGAGGCTGTTTGGCCCCAGCAGACGCATCTGATAGCGGGCGGCGCAGGCTTTTAGCGCGCTGAACTGATCGGGAGTAGAAGAGAGAATAATGCAGGTTTTGCAACCCTTTTCCCCTAGCGCTTCCAGTAGCTCAAGGTTGCGCCGAGCGTGGGTGCAAAGCACCGCGAGATCTGGCGAAAAGGGGAGGCTGTCAATCGTCGGCCAGGCGAGAACGCCAAGCACCGCTTTCCAGGCTGGAGTTACGGGCAGAACGGGGCCGGCAAAGCCGCCGGCCAGTAGATTCTGCATCATCAAAAAACCGGCCCGTTGTGGTTTCATTGAGGCACCAATCACCGCAATGGATTTTGGCCTCAGAAGTGCTTCCAGCCCACGTTGACTCATAGCCGTCTTCCTTACGCGACAGTAATTTAATGAGTTTAACCGTTTTCCGCTTCGGCTGTTGTGATGTTCCCCTGATGATGAGCTTTTCCTGCAAGGTAGTGCTCACGAAAGCGGGTGAAGTGCCCGCTGAGCGCAGAGGCGGCACCGGTGTCGTTGGCTAAATCCAATAGCGCAATGGCGACTTCGGCGGTGCAGTACTGACCTTCGACATGGGCTTCGCGTAGGCTGTATGCCGACACCCGCGACAGGTCGACGGAGATAAGCGGCAGATTGTCCAGCCACGGGCTTTTACGGAACATTTTCCGCGCTTCTGGCCAGGTTCCGTCTAACATAATAAACAGCGGCGGTTTTCCGGCGGGTGGCGTAGTGAGCACCTGACGGTCTGGGTCTGCGTAGGACGAGGGGAAAACCACCATCGGCTGATAGTCCGGGTTTTTAACCAGCTCGAGCAGCGCCTGCGGCGGCTCGGTACGTGACCATTGAAAAGCCTCGGTTTGCGGCAAAATGTCGGCAATCAGGCGGCCTGTGTTGCTGGGCTTCATTGGTTCGGTATCGAACATCACCAGGCAAAAACGGCTCTTTGCTGGATGCGGGGCGATGGTGTCGCACAGACAGTAGCGTTGCACCAGCAGACAGCGCTGGCAGCGGCGAACCCGATTACCACGGGCAAGAAAAGGGCGAGTCGCGCGGGCAAGTCGCTCGGCGCGCAACCGAAGAACGGCGTTATCAATCATGGGAATCGTACGGCAAAAACGCTATTGTCGCAGAGGTGAATACGGGGCACAAGATGTGCCCCGATGGGATTATGCCTGCAGGGCTTCGTTCAGCCAGCTTTCAAACGGCGCTTTCGGTACCGCGCCGTTAAGCATATCGACAACTTCACCATTTTTAAAAATCATAATGGTCGGGATGCTACGGATGCGAAAACGGGCGCTGAGCTCGCGTTCCGCTTCGGTGTTCACTTTCACAAAACGAATTTTGCCGCTTTGCTCTTCGGCGACATCTTCGAAGATGGGGGCGAAGTTACGGCATGGGCCGCACCACGGCGCCCAGAAATCAACAACAACGGGGAGATCGTCCTTCAGCAGTTTATCCAGCGTGCTGTCCGTAGCGTTAATCACTTCGCCATAGAACAGGTCTTCACCACAGCGTCCACATTTTGCCGCTTCGTTAATACGCGCTTCTGGAATGCGATTAAGCGCCTGGCAGTGGGCACAAACGGTATTCATAACTCACCTCTGGGTCATCGTGTTGCAGAACGGCAATGTTGCCGGGTGTTTCTATAATGTTACACATTATCAACAAGACTGTATTAATCAACAAGGCGTTTTATCCGATGGATATAATAGTCGTGGTCTTTTTTATGAAGTAATGGCTAAGCGCTAACACATCAGGTAATCTGCGCGCTTCGCGCAGCGCAGGTGGAGAAAAACATGAGCGACGAACTGAAAAACAAAAACGGCAAGGTCAAAGTGATGTACGTCCGCAGTGACGATGACTCGGACAAACGCACCCAAAATCCTCGTACTGGTAAAGGCGGAGGCCGTCCTGGCACATCCCGTGCTGGTGCTTCCCGTGCCGAAGGCGGTCGTCGCCCTGCCCGTGATGAGAGAAAGGGTCCTAACAGCGAACGCGGCCGTGAACGTGGCCGTGACCGCGATGTAGAACGCGATCGCGAGCGTGGTGAAGGCTCCCCATGGCGTACGGTTTCCCGTGCTCCTGGTGATGACGCTCCGGCGAAAGCCGATCACGGCGGGATCAGCGGTAAAAGCTTTATCGATCCAGAAGTCCTGCGTCGTCAGCGCGCAGAAGAGACCCGTGTTTACGGTGAAAACGCCTGTCAGGCGCTGTTCCAGAGCCGCCCGGACGCTATCGTTCGTGCATGGTTCGTACAGAGTGTGACCCCACGCTTTAAAGAAGCGCTGCGCTGGATGGCGGCGAACCGTAAAGCCTATCACGTGGTTGACGAAGAAGAGCTGGCGAAAGCGTCCGGCACTGAGCACCACGGCGGCGTGTGCTTCCTGATCAAAAAGCGTAACGGAACGTCCGTACAGCAGTGGGTTGCGAAAAGCGGTGAAGAAGATTGCGTACTGGCGCTGGAAGATGCGGGTAACCCGCACAACCTTGGCGCGATGATCCGTAGCTGCGCGCACTTCGGTGTGAAAGGCGTGGTACTGCAGGATGCCGCGTTGCTGGAATCCGGTGCCGCTATCCGTACCGCAGAAGGTGGTGCTGAACACGTTGAGCCAATTACCGGCGACGGCTTCATCGAGGCGCTGGAGCAGTTCCGCGACGCGGGCTACACCATTGTAACGACCAGCGGCAACGGCCGTGGCATGCCACTGTTCCAATCCGAGCTGCCTAAGAAGATGGTTCTGGCGCTGGGCCAGGATCGCGATGGCGTTTCCGAAGCAGCTGCCGCTATCGCTGACATGAGCGTTTCTATCGACGGGACGCGTGCCGTTGAAGGCCTGAACGTCTCCGTGGCGACGGGTGTGCTGTTAGCCGAATGGTGGCGTCAGCATAAAGCGTAAGCAAACGCGATGTTGAAAAAAAACCGGAAGAGGTGACTCGACCGGTTTTTTTGTATCTGTACTGCTCCCCGGCGTCACTGCGTTCGGCCGGGCTACATTTGAATCGTAGCCCGGCCGAGCAACGCGACGCCGGGAAAACCTCCGAACTATTCCGGCAGCACCGGCATCCAGTCAATCGGCGCTTCCCCGCGCTGCTGCAACCACTCATTCGCCTTCACAAAATGGTTGCTGCCAAAGAACCCACGATGCGCGGAGAGCGGCGAGGGGTGCGGTGCTTTCAGCACGCAGTGGCGGTGAGTATCGATAATGGCGCCTTTTTTCTGCGCGTGCGATCCCCATAATAAGAACACCACGCCTTCGCGATGCTCGTTAATCAGCGCGATCACTTTATCAGTAAAGGTTTCCCAGCCAAGGCTGGCATGCGAGTGCGCCTGTCCTGCGCGAACGGTCAGCACGGTGTTGAGCAGCAGCACGCCCTGGCGCGCCCAGCTCTCAAGATAGCCGTGGTTCGGGCGGGTAAAACCGGGGATGGTTCCCTCAAGCTCTTTGTACATATTCAATAGTGAAGGCGGCGTTGCGATACCTGGCTGCACGGAGAAGGCCAGACCGTGTGCCTGATTAGGGCCGTGATACGGATCCTGCCCGAGGATCACCACCTTCACATCGTTTAACTCGGTAAAGCGAAAGGCGTTAAAGACATCTTTTTGCGGCGGATAGATAGTCTGGCCGGACTGACGCTCGCTGGCGACGGTGGCAAGGGTGTTCACAAAATAAGGCTGCGCTTTTTCAGCGGCCAGCACGTCGTGCCAGATTAAAGGGGTGGTCATCTCGCTCTCCTGCGAATTGCTATCGGTATAGCTTAACTGCTTCTTTCGACATCACAAAATCGGAAGGCAGCGCTCGCTGCTGGTGGGCTAAAAAAAGTTGAAGATTTACAAAAATTTTTACGTAAGCGGTAGGGCGTAACTTGATGCAAAACAAGTATTTTCCTATATGACCTTTTTTGTGGTGTGGTTTTTGTTGATTTAAATCAAAGAATCAGGGGTGTTTGAGGGGTATATATACACTCAAGCAACAATGGTTTTACCAATTGGCCGCGGTCAGGCCGGTTAAAAACGAATATAACGAGCCTTAGGGAGGCATCAAATGATTACAGGTATCCAAATCACTAAAGCTGCAAACAACGATCTGCTGAACTCATTCTGGCTGCTCGACAGCGAGAAAGGCGAAGCACGCTGCCTGTGTGCAAAAGGCGGTTACGCAGAAGATGACGTTGTTGCCGTTAGTGCGCTGGGCGACATCGAATATCGTGAAATCCCGGTTGAAGCAAAACCAGAAGTCCGCGTTGAAGGCGGTCAGCACCTGAACGTGAACGTGCTGCGTCGTGAAACCCTGATGGACGCGGTTGAGCATCCGGAAAAATACCCACAGCTGACCATTCGTGTGTCTGGTTATGCGGTGCGCTTTAACTCTCTGACCCCAGAACAGCAGCGCGACGTTATTGCGCGTACTTTTACTGAGAGCCTGTAATTTCTCAGGGGTGGGAAAGTGGCGTGTCGGGCTAGCCCGACATCAGTAGATGAATCCCCCCGCAGGGTGCCTGCGGGGGGATTTTTTTATTTTGCTTCTTCGCGACCTACCAGAACGGTGGTGAGCGTAAAGGAGAGGATCAGTGCGATGGCCATGCCGGAAAGCGCAAAGACAAAGTAGGGGCCGATATAGGCGGGCAGGCTAAAGATGCTCGACAAAATATAGCCATATAGCCGCACGCCAAAGAAGGCGATAAACGCGGAGGCCAGGGAGCTGGCTATCGTCGCTGCGATAAATGCTTTTTTGTAGCGGGTAAGCACGCCAAACAGCGCGGGTTCGGTAATGCCCAGCAGCGCGGAAATTGCGGCAGAAAGCGTAACGGTCCGGTTCTCTTTGCTGACCCGCCAGATGGCAAACGTGGATCCTGCGATGGCCATGTTAGCCATAAACATCATCGGCATTAGCATGTCATAGCCACGATCGCTAAAGTTCTGTAGCGCAATCGGCGTCATGGCGTGGTGCATACCGGTCAGGATCGCGACCGGGCGAATGGCCCCAACAACCAGCCCGGCAAAGCTTGCCGATACGCCAAATAGCCCTTCGATAAACCACGCCAGCATTTTACCCAGCCAGATACCAATCGGGCCAATCACCACCAGGGCCGCTAGCGCGCCGAGGAACAGCGTCAGCGTCGGGGTAAAGACCGTTTTCAGCACCTCTGGCATTATTCTGTCGACCGCCTGATGAATATATTTCAGCGCCAGAATCGAGAAGATAACGGGTATCACGCTGGAGGCGTAGTTAAAGACCGATACCGGAATAGCGTTGAGTAGCCAGAGCGCAGAGACGGCATCGGCCTGATGGGTTGCCAGCGCTTTGGCGGCGTCAATCAGCGTTGGATACATCAGACAAGCCGCCACCGCCGCTGCCAGATATTCATTAGTTTTAAAGATTTTCGCCGCCGAAACGGCGAGGAAGAACGGCAGAAAGTAGAAAACGCCGCTCGCTATCAGGTCGATAATCATCACGGTATCGCTTTTCGGCGATACCAGCTTCAGCGCGATAAGACCCGCCAGCAGACCTTTAATCATCCCGGCGCCCGCAATGGCGGGGACGATAGGGCCAAAGACGCCAGACACCGTATCCATAAACAACGAGACCAGGCTTTTCCGCGCTTTGGGCGTGCTGTGAGACACGTGCTGTTCACCGTTGCCTAAGCTCTCCTGCAGTAGTTCATACCAGCTGTTGACCTTTGGCCCGATGATTATCTGAAACTGATCGCTTTGCAGTTGCGCACCCAGCACGCCGGGCAGTTTTTTAATTTCTTCCTGCGCGACTTTATTGTCATCAATTAAATCAAAGCGTAGCCGGGTCATACAGTGCCAGACTTTATTGATATTTTCCTGACCACCCACCAGACCAATAATTCGGCTGATAGCCTCTTGCGTCCCCATAGCGGCTCCTGCGGTATGTTTGTTGTTTTATTTGTCTGCGGAAATGGTAAATAAGCTATTCAATAAAAACAAACCAATAAAAGATGATGACAATCACATTTTGCGCTGTATTTGGCTATTAATGGTAGCGATTGGATTAATTGGTACGTTTTTTAAATATAAATCCATGGGTTTTTGAACCAAAATATTTATTCAATAAAAAGGTTTACCCCATGCTAAAAATAGGGTGAAGATAATAGGAATCCATTATTAATTCTCCCTGGGAGCTTTCGGTGAAACCTACGCTGATTACTGCGATTGAGTGCTTTATCACCCGTCCAGACCGCCATAATCTGGTGACGGTTCGGGTGACAACGGATAACGGAACGGTGGGGCTGGGCTGTGCGACGTTCCAGCAGCGCCCGCTGGCGGTGAAAACGCTGGTGGATGAATATCTACAGCCGCTGCTGCTGGGCCGTGATGCCAATAATATCGAAGACCTCTGGCAGATGATGAACGTTAACGCTTACTGGCGTAACGGCCCGGTGATGAATAACGCCATTTCCGGCGTTGATATGGCACTGTGGGATATCAAAGCGCAGCTTGCCTGCATGCCGCTGTATCAACTGCTCGGCGGAAAATCGCGTGACGCGATTTCTGCTTATACGCATGCCAGCGGTGAAACGCCGGATGAGCTATTCGTGTCCGTGGATAATCTGCTGGAGCAGGGGTACCGCTACATTCGCTGCCAGCTCGGATTTTACGGCGGAACGTCGCGAGAAATGCAGACTCCAGAGAACCCAACGCCGGGCGCATGGTTCGATCAGGACGAATACGTGCGCAATACGGTCGAGATGTTCCGGCTACTCCGCGCACGCTACGGCTACCGTTTCCATATCCTACATGATGTTCACGAACGCCTCTTCCCGCAGCAGGCATTGCAGCTGGCAAAGCAGCTTGAACCTTACCAGCCGTGGTTTATTGAAGATATTTTACCGCCACAGCAGAGCCCGTGGTTGGCACAGATTCGCCAGCAGAGCAGCGTGCCGTTAGCGATGGGAGAGTTGTTTAATAACCCTGCAGAGTGGCATGACCTTATCGTCAACCGACAGATCGATTTTATCCGCTGTCATATTTCGCAGATTGGCGGTATCACTCCGGCGTTGAAGCTGGCGGTGCTGTGCCAGGCCTTTGGCGTGCGGCTGGCGTGGCATGGGCCTGGCGACATGACGCCGATTGGCGTCGCGGTGAATACCCACCTGAATATCCATCTGCACAATGCCGCCATTCAGGAATTTATTCCGCGCTCCGCGATGACGGATGCGGTATTCCCCGGCGCACCTGAAGTGAAAAACGGCTTTATCTATCCGCCGACGGCGCCAGGTATTGGCGTTGGTTTTGATGAGACGCTGGCGCTGAAGTACCCGGTGATGTACCGCCCGCATGAGTGGACGCAGAGCCGCCTTCCTGACGGCACTATTCACACGCCGTAAATCAACTCTGCGGCTGCTGGCGGAAGGTGAGGTTGTCGCGGTTATGGGGGATCACGTAGGTGCAGCTGTAGTTGATATCGATAATGTCGCTTATCTCGTACACGCGTCCGCCGTCGAGGATCCCACGGTTGTTGATGTGCATGGCCGGGCTGCCTTTTTTGCAGCCCAACAGCACCGACTGCTCGCGGCTGACGCTGACGGCCCGATAGCTGGTCAGCAGATGGGAAATCTGCAGCCCTTTGCTCAGCACGTACTGCTGTAACGAGCGTTCAATCACTTCCTGATTGAGGTCGCTGAACAGGGCGGCGGGCATGCGGGATATTTCAATTTGGGTCGCGACGTCATCGACAAAGCGTAACCGGCAGAACTGCCAGATAAAGTCATCGTCGGTGAGGCCGAAAATTTGCTGGTCTTCCCGCTCGGGTCGCTTCTTGTGCAGGCTTACCATACGATAGCGCATCTGATCGAAACGCTTTTCGGTGATTGAGTTATAGACCAGCGGATTGCTGCGCGTTTGCTCGTTAATCCAGATACCGGAACCCTGAACGATGCGAACCACCCCGATGCTGGCAAGCTTCTCCAGCGCCTGACGAATGGTAAAGCGTGATACGCCGTACTCCTCTGCCAGCTGGCGTTCCGGCGGGAGCTTGCGCGGCCCTTCGCTGTGCTGCTGGTAGATTTTGCTGAGGAGATCCTGAGTCACAAACTCTTTTTTCTTCATGGTCAGCTTCCGTTACCTTCCAATATGAAAACGCCGGGAGGTTATCCCGGCGTTTGCTTTACTCTTCGTTAGTCTGCTCTGGCGCAGCGCTGCCGCTTGGTTTACGGCGTTTGCCAACGTTCTTGGCATCGCGGTGACGAACCTTCACACGCGGTTTTTCTTTGTCTTTCTCTTTCTTCTTCTCGGCGCGTTTGGCGAGCACTTTCTTCGACGGTTTGCCGGTCATTTTTTCGCTCGGCGCGCGCGTTGTCGGACGCAGCTCGTCAATGACGCGAGATTTCAGCGGCTCTTCGACATAGCGGCCGATTTTCAGCAGCAGCAGGTGATCGTGCGTTTCCACCAGAGAAATCGCCGTCCCTTTACGACCGGCACGGCCGGTACGGCCGATACGGTGCAGGTAGGTATCTGCGCCGCGCGGCATATCGAAGTTGATGACGTGGCTGACGTCGGGGATATCGATCCCGCGCGCGGCAACGTCGGTCGCAACCAGCACGTTGACGCGGCCGTCGGTCAGACGCTTAATGCCTTCGGTACGCTTAATCTGCGGCATCTCGCCTTCGAGATAGCAGTTGTTGATACCGGCCTGACGCAGGATTTCCGCCAGCTCGTGCACACGCTCGCGCTTACGCACAAACACGATGGTACGGGTGGCATCTTCCTGCTTCAGCAGGTGTTTCAGCAGCTCAACCTTGTGCTCGAAGTTATCAGCGCGATAGTACCACTGATGAATTTTTTTACGCTCGCGGGTCGACGGCGTCGCAGACACTTCTACCGGATCTTCCAGCAGACGCTCGGCAAAGTCTTTAATCGCTTCACCTTCGAGGGTCGCGGAGAACAGCAGCGTCTGTTTACGCCAGCGGGTCTCACCGGCGATATGCTCGATATCCTGGGCAAAGCCCATGTCCAGCATACGGTCTGCTTCGTCGAGGATCAGTGTCTCAACGGCGCGGCAGTCGAAGTTTTCTTCTTTAATGTACTGCAGCAGACGACCGGTCGTCGCCACCACGATATCCTGGTTTTCGCTGAACACTTCGGCGTGGTTCATATACGCAACGCCACCGGTGATGGTCGCAATATCCAGGTGCGTGTTTTTTGCCAGCTCGCGAGCATGATCGGCGACCTGCATCGCCAGTTCACGCGTAGGCGTGAGGATCAGGATGCGCGGCGGGCCAGATTTTTTGCGCGGAAAGTCGAGCAGGTGCTGCAACGCAGGCAGCAAATACGCCGCTGTTTTACCGGTGCCGGTTGGCGCAGAACCGAGAACATCACGTCCATCGAGCGCAGGCGGAATGGCGGCAGCCTGAATGGCAGTCGGGCGTGTAAAGCCTTTATCCTGGAGGGCTTCCAGAAGGCTTTCGTCAAGTTCAAGTTCGGAAAAAGTCGTTACAGTCATGATTACCTCTGTGTGAGGCGCTGATTATAGACGTTACGGCTCTAATCTTCATCTGTTTGTATGGCTATCTGTTCTCGGGTATTGTGCATAGCTATAAAAGCTTATGCAGTTCCCCTGGCAAGGTTGACCATGATCTCTGATTCTAAATCCGCGCTTCGCCGCAACGGATTTACCTTTAAGCAGTTTTTTGTCGCTCACGATCGTTGTGCCATGAAAGTCGGTACGGACGGTATTTTGCTTGGCGCCTGGTCGCCTATCGCACGGGTAACCCGGATCCTCGATATTGGCGCTGGCAGCGGTTTACTCGCGCTGATGCTGGCGCAGCGTACGGATGATAGCGTGGCGATCGATGCCGTTGAGCTTGATGAAGACGCCGCGGAGCAGGCGCGTGAAAACGTGGCTGAATCCCCATGGGCGGAACGTATTCAGGTACATACGGCAGATATTCAGCAGTGGGTTGCGGGGCTGACTACGCGCTATAACCTGATTGTCAGCAACCCGCCTTATTATGAGCAGGGGGTGGAGTGCGCAACGCCGCAGCGTGAGCAGGCTCGTTACACCACCTCGCTCGACCATGAAGCGCTGCTGGCCTGCGCGGCGAACGCCATTACCGAAGATGGTTTCTTCTGCGTGGTGCTGCCGGAAAATATCGGCCAGACGTTTACCCAGCAGGCGTTATCCATGGGCTGGCATTTACGCCTGCGCACCGACGTGGCGGAAACGGAGATGCGCCTGCCGCATCGAGTATTACTCGCGTTTTCACCGAAGGGCGGCGAGTGCTTTAGCGACAGGCTGGTGATCCGTGGGCCAGAGCAGCAGTATTCGGAAGGCTACACTGCGCTGACCCAGGCGTTCTATCTATTTATGTGAACCAGCGGAGAGAGTACCGACGGGCCCGATTCGGCTAACAGCTCCGGGTAGTCCAGCGTGTAATGCAGGCCACGGCTCTCTTTGCGCATCATCGCGCAGCGCACGATAAGCTCGGCTACCTGCACCAGGTTACGCAGCTCCAGCAGGTTATTCGACACGCGGAAGCGGGAATAGTACTCGTCCAATTCCTGCTGCAGCATGGTAATACGGCGCAGCGCGCGCTCCAGCCGTTTGGTGGTGCGCACAATGCCGACGTAGTCCCACATAAAGAGGCGCAGCTCGTGCCAGTTATGTTGAATAACCACCAGTTCGTCAGAGTTTTCCACGCGGCTCTCATCCCACGCAGGCAGTTTTTCTGCCTGACGCGCATACGGCATGCGTTTATGAATATCTTCCGCCGCCGACCAGCCGTATACCAGACACTCCAGCAGCGAGTTGGATGCCATGCGGTTGGCGCCGTGCAGCCCGGTATAGCTCACTTCGCCAATGGCATAGAGCCCATCCACGTCGGTACGACCGTAATCGTCAACCATTACGCCGCCGCAGGTATAGTGCGCCGCTGGCACAATCGGCACTGGCTCTTTGGTCAGGTCGATTCCCAGGCCCAGTAACTTGTCATAAATCATCGGGAAGTGCTGGCGTACAAAATCTTCCGGTTTATGGCTGATGTCGAGGTACATGCAGTCAACGCCGAGGCGCTTCATCTCATGGTCGATGGCGCGTGCGACGATATCACGCGGCGCCAGCTCGGCGCGTTCGTCAAAGTCCAGCATAAAGCGGCTGCCGTCCGGGCGCTTCAGGTGTGCGCCTTCGCCGCGTAACGCTTCGGTCAGCAGGAAGTTACGCGCCTGAGGATGGTACAGCGCGGTAGGGTGAAACTGATTGAATTCGAGGTTTGCCACGCGGCAGCCCGCCCGCCAGGCCATGGCGATACCGTCACCGGAGGAGATATCTGGATTGGTGGTGTACTGATAGACCTTTGAAGCACCGCCGGTCGCCAGCACGACGGATTTCGCCGCGCAGGTTTCAACCTTCTCTTTATTACGATCCCAAATCCAGGCGCCAACCACACGGCGGGTGCCGGGCAGGCCGACTTTATCAGAGATGATTAAGTCAACGGCGTTGCTGCGTTCCAGAATGCGGATGTTGGGGTGGTTAATGGCTTTGCTGACCAGGGTGTTTTCGACTTCGCGCCCGGTGGCATCGGCGGCATGCAGAATACGGCGATGGCTGTGTCCGCCTTCGCGCGTCAGATGATAACTTTCTTCCCCGTTTGCCTGCACCTGGGTGTCAAACAGCACGCCCTGATCGATAAGCCACTGCACGCAGTGTTTGGCGTTGCTGGCAACAAACGACACGGCCTGGCGATCGCAAATGCCGGCACCGGCAATCAACGTATCATCGATATGCGATTCAATGCTGTCCGTCTCATCGAAGACGGCGGCAATACCGCCCTGGGCATAGAAGGTGGAACCTTCGCTGATCGGCCCTTTGCTCAGCACGATAACCGAACTGTGCTCTGCCAGACGGAGTGCCAACGACAAGCCTGCTGCGCCGCTACCGATAATCAGTACATCACAAGAAAGTTCTGGAAGTGAGTTCATCATCTTTGTTTAATTTACTAAACACGGTAAGCGGAGAGTAGCACTATAAAAGCGACATGGGCAGGGTTTTTTTGAGCTATGGTTGTAATGACTAAACATTTGATGGGGAAATGGAGGGGATGGGAGAATGAAAAATAAGAGGAACGCTATGAGTTTTAAGACGTATTTATGATGAAATAAAAGCCGGGTTACGTTACTCTTCTCGGGATTTGCGTTTTTATTTCGCAACTTACGTATTGGTAGGCATCAGCAGACTTATAATGATAGACAATGAACGGTCTGAGCTAAACAAAAAACAAAGCGTAACGGAACTTTACGAAATTCGAACACTCTAAGTCTCTGCTTGCTCATAATGCAGTGGTGGAGTGGCATTCTGATTACGCATGGGAATAAGGTTTGGGGAGACATTACCTCGGATGAGCGAGCAGTTAACGGACCAGGTCCTGGTTGAACGGGTCCAGAAAGGAGATCAGAAAGCTTTTAACCTACTGGTAGTGCGCTATCAGCATAAGGTTGCGAGCCTGGTTTCCCGCTATGTACCCTCTGGCGACGTGCCGGATGTGGTCCAAGAGTCTTTTATTAAGGCCTATCGCGCGCTGGATTCTTTCCGGGGAGATAGTGCTTTCTATACGTGGCTGTACCGCATTGCGGTCAACACGGCTAAAAATTATCTGGTTGCTCAGGGTCGTCGCCCGCCGTCCAGTGATGTTGACGCGAACGATGCCGAAAACTTTGAAAGCGGTGGCGCTTTGAAAGAAATTTCGAACCCTGAGAACTTAATGTTGTCAGAAGAACTGAGACAGATAGTTTTTCGTACCATTGATGCGCTTCCGGAAGATTTACGCATGGCAATTACCTTGCGGGAGCTCGATGGCCTAAGCTATGAAGAGATAGCGGCCATCATGGATTGCCCGGTTGGTACGGTACGTTCACGTATCTTCCGTGCGCGAGAAGCTATCGATAATAAAGTTCAACCGCTTATCAGGCGTTGATGGAAGCGGGATACTGGAAAAGGTATTAGGCATGCAGAAAGAAAAACTTTCCGCCTTAATGGATGGTGAAACGCTGGATAACGAGCTGCTGACAGAGTTGACGCGCTCGGCAGAGTTACAGGAAACCTGGTCAAGCTATCACCTTATCCGCGATTCGCTTCGCGGCGACACGGGTGACGTGCTTCACTTCGATATTTCCTCTCGCGTAATGGCCGCCATCGAAAATGAGCCGGTTCGTCTTAAGACAGCACCGCTTATTCCTGAAGCCCAGCCAGCACCGCACCAATGGCAGAAGATGCCGTTCTGGAGCAAAGTTCGTCCGTGGGCCAGTTCGCTTACCCAGATGGGCGTGGCAGCTTGCGTATCGCTTGCTGTTATTGTCGGCGTTCAGCACTATAATGGGCAACCGGAATCCTCCCAACCTGAATCACCGGTATTCAATACGTTGCCGATGATGGGTAAAGCCAGTCCGGTTAGCCTGGGGGTTCCTTCGGACGCGTCGGCAGGCAGCACTGGGCCGCAACAGGTTCAGGAACAGCGCCGTCGCATTAACGCTATGCTGCAGGACTACGAATTGCAGCGTCGCTTGCATTCAGAACAGCTTCAGTTTGAGCAGGCACAAACCCAGCAAGCGGCTGTTCAAGTGCCAGGCTATCAAACTCTAGGAACGCAATCGCAGTAATGAAGCAACTTTGGTGTGCCATGTCCCTTGTGGCTGGTAGCCTGTTCTTCACCGCCAACGCCTCGGCTGATGTATCGTCCGGGGCGTTGTTGCAGGAGATGAATCTGGCCAGTCAGTCACTCAACTACGAGCTGTCGTTCGTCAGCATTAATAAATCAGGCGTCGAATCACTGCGCTATCGTCACGTGCGCCTTAACGGCCAACCGCTGGCGGAGCTGCTGCAGATGGACGGCCCGCGCCGCGAAGTTGTCCAGCGCGGCAGTGAAATCAGCTACTTTGAGCCGGGGCTCGATCCCTTCACGCTGAACGGCGACTACATCGTCGACTCGCTGCCTTCCCTGGTTTATACCGATTTCAAACGCCTTGCGCCTTACTACGACTTTATCTCCGTAGGCCGTACGCGTATTGCCGACCGCATGTGCGATGTGATTCGCGTCGTGGCGCGTGACGGTACGCGCTATAGCTATATCGTGTGGATGGATTCTGAAAGCAAGCTGCCAATGCGCGTTGACCTCCTTGACCGCGACGGTGAAACCCTTGAGCAGTTCCGGGTGGTTTCCTTCTCGACGGGCGATCAGGTCAGCACCAGCATGCAGGGGCTGGCGAAAGCCACTTTGCCGCCGCAGCTCTCTTTGCCAACGGGCACCAGCGCTACCTTTAACTGGTCAGCAAGCTGGTTGCCGCAGGGCTTTAAAGAGATCTCCAGCAGCCGTCGTACGCTGCCGAGCGTCGATAGCCCGGTTGAATCACGTCTCTATTCCGACGGCCTGTTTAGCTTCTCCGTGAACATCAGTCGCGCGACGGCTAACAGCAGCGAGCAGATGCTGCGTACCGGTCGCCGTACGGTCACCACGACCATCCGTAACCAAGTCGAGATCACGATTGTTGGTGAACTGCCGCCGCCAACGGCGAAGCGGGTTGCTGACGGTATTCAATTCAAGGGTGCGCAATGATTAAAGAGTGGGCCACCGTTATTGCCTGGCATAACGGTGTTGCGCAGGTTAGCTGCGACGTAAAAGCCTCCTGTAATAGCTGTGCATCACGCGCGGGCTGCGGTAGCCGCGTGCTGAACAAGCTGGGGCCGCAGACGACCCACACGATTTCCGTTCCCAGCGCCGAACCACTGGTGGCCGGGCAAAAGGTTGAACTGGGGATCACCGAAGGCAGCCTGCTCGGTTCCGCGATGCTGGTCTACATGTCACCGCTGCTGGGGCTGTTTGTGGTCGCGGCGCTGTTTCAGGTGCTGTTCGGCACTGACATTGCGGCGCTATGCGGCGCGGTGCTCGGTGGCGTTGGCGGGTTCCTGATTGCCAAAGGCCTCTCGCCTCGGCTTGCCGCCAGGGAAACCTGGCAGCCCATCATCATCAGCGTGGGGCTTCCGCCTGACCTGATTCGCACCGCATCTTCAACCGAAATGAGCCAGTGATTACGCTGGCTTTATTATTTTTGGAACGCTTCTCGCAGGAAGCGCTATGCTTGCGGGAAGAGCATTTCCTGGTTACGCGGTTGTAGTGTAGAATGCGGCGTTTTCGAACGACAACAATGTCAGGCTCCGTACCGCGGCCTCAAAGTATCCGTAAGGCATAAATATTTTAATATATGAAGAATATACGTAACTTCTCCATCATTGCACATATCGACCACGGTAAATCGACGCTGTCTGACCGCATTATTCAGATTTGTGGTGGCCTTTCCGACCGCGAAATGGAAGCCCAGGTTCTGGATTCGATGGATCTGGAACGCGAACGTGGTATTACCATCAAAGCGCAGAGCGTGACGCTGGACTTTAAATCAGCCGACGGGGAAACCTATCAGCTGAACTTTATCGACACCCCAGGCCACGTCGACTTTTCTTATGAAGTTTCCCGTTCTCTCGCCGCTTGCGAAGGCGCTCTGCTGGTGGTTGACGCCGGGCAGGGCGTAGAAGCGCAGACGCTGGCGAACTGCTACACCGCCATGGAAATGGATCTGGAAGTGGTGCCGGTTCTGAATAAAATCGACCTGCCAGCGGCTGACCCAGAGCGCGTAGCGGAAGAGATTGAAGATATCGTCGGCATCGACGCCACCGACGCGGTACGCTGCTCGGCGAAAACCGGCGTGGGCGTGACCGACGTGCTGGAACGTCTGGTGCGCGACATTCCGCCGCCGGAAGGCGATCCGGAAGGCCCGCTGCAGGCGCTGATTATCGACTCCTGGTTCGATAACTACCTGGGCGTGGTATCGCTGGTGCGTATTAAAAACGGCACCATGCGTAAAGGCGACAAAATTAAGGTGATGAGTACCGGCCAGGTCTACAACGCAGACCGTCTGGGCATCTTCACGCCGAAACAGGTTGACCGTACCGAGCTGAAATGCGGCGAGGTAGGCTGGCTGGTTTGCGCCATTAAAGACATCCTCGGCGCACCGGTGGGCGATACCCTGACCCAGTCCCGTAACCCGGCTGACAAACCGCTGCCAGGCTTTAAAAAGGTAAAACCTCAGGTTTATGCGGGCCTGTTCCCGGTAAGCTCTGATGACTACGAAAACTTCCGTGATGCGCTCGGCAAGCTGAGCCTGAACGATGCTTCCCTGTTCTATGAGCCAGAAAGCTCCACGGCGCTGGGCTTCGGCTTCCGCTGCGGCTTCCTTGGCTTGTTGCACATGGAGATCATCCAGGAACGTCTGGAACGTGAATACGATCTGGATCTGATCACCACCGCGCCAACCGTAGTGTATGAAGTGGAAACCACGGCGAAAGAGACTATCTACGTTGATAGTCCGTCCAAGCTGCCGCCGCTGAACAACATCTACGAACTGCGTGAGCCAATCGCGGAATGCCACATGCTGCTGCCGCAGGCTTACCTCGGTAACGTGATCACCCTGTGTATCGAGAAGCGTGGCGTGCAGACCAACATGGTTTACCACGGTAACCAGGTGGCGCTGACCTATGAAATCCCGATGGCGGAAGTGGTGCTCGACTTCTTCGACCGTCTGAAGTCGACCTCCCGCGGCTATGCGTCGCTGGACTACAACTTCAAACGTTTCCAGGCCTCTGACATGGTTCGCGTTGATGTCCTCATCAACAACGAACGCGTCGATGCTTTGGCGCTGATCACGCACCGTGATAACTCGCAGAGCCGCGGCCGTGACCTGGTTGAGAAGATGAAAGAGCTGATCCCTCGTCAGCAGTTTGATATCGCGATTCAGGCGGCCATCGGCACGCACATTATCGCGCGTTCAACCGTCAAGCAGCTGCGTAAAAACGTTCTGGCGAAATGCTACGGCGGCGATATCAGCCGTAAGAAAAAGCTGCTGCAAAAACAGAAAGAGGGTAAAAAGCGAATGAAGCAGATCGGTAACGTCGAACTGCCGCAGGAAGCCTTCCTCGCCATTCTGCATGTCGGTAAAGACAATAAATAATCTCTAAGGAGTTGGCATGGCGAACATGTTTGCCCTGATTCTAGTGATTGCCACACTGGTCACGGGCCTGTTGTGGTGCGTTGATAAGTTTATCTTCGCACCCAAGCGGCGGGAACGCCAGGCGGCAGCGCAGGTTGCCACCGGCGAAACGCTGGATAAAAAGACGCTGAAGAAAGTGGGCCCGAAACCGGGCTGGCTGGAAACCGGCGCGTCGGTTTTCCCGGTGCTCGCCATCGTGCTGATCGTGCGTTCATTTATCTATGAACCGTTCCAGATCCCGTCTGGCTCGATGATGCCAACGCTGCTGATCGGCGACTTTATCCTGGTGGAGAAATTTGCCTACGGGATTAAAGATCCGATCTACCAGAAAACGCTGATTGAAACCGGTCATCCGAAACGTGGCGACATCGTGGTGTTCAAATACCCGGAAGATCCGCGCCTTGATTACATCAAGCGTGCCGTGGGTCTGCCAGGGGATAAAGTCACTTACGATCCGATTGCCAAGCAGGTGACCATTCAGCCAGGATGCAGCTCCGGTCAGGCGTGCGGTAGCGCACTGCCGGTGACCTACTCTAACGTTGAACCAAGCGATTTCGTCCAGACCTTCTCCCGCAGCAACGGCGGCGAAGCGACCAGCGGCTTCTTTGAGATGCCACAGGGCGAAAGCAAAGCGGATGGCGTACGCCTGACGCAGCGCCAGGAGACGCTGGGTGACGTTAACCACCGTATCCTGACCGTGCCAATCGCGCAGGATCAGGTCGGCATGTATTACCACCAGTCTGGTTTGCCGCTGGCAACCTGGATCGTACCGCCGGGCCACTACTTCATGATGGGCGATAACCGCGATAACAGCGCGGACAGCCGTTATTGGGGCTTCGTGCCGGAAGCGAACCTGGTCGGTAAAGCTACCGCCATCTGGATGAGCTTCGAAAAACAAGAGGGTCAATGGCCAACTGGTGTGCGTTTAAGCCGCATCGGTGGGATCCATTAATTCTTAGTCTGACTTCACGCGGTGGTTGAATAGCCGCCGCGTGAATTATTTCGCGTTTTAATCCATTCAAACTAACGACATCCCTTGTCGTTGCGTATAGAATAGCCCCCCGAAGTTTCGGATGTCTCTTATCTGGGACACGGCACACGAAACCGCATTGGTTTCCTTCAGGTCTGTTTCGTGTGCTGCATTTTTGACGCATTTATTTATTTGGTATCGCATGAACCCCATCGTAATTAATCGGCTTCAACGGAAGCTGGGCTACACTTTTGTTCATCAGGAACTGTTGCAACAGGCATTAACGCACCGCAGTGCCAGCAGCAAGCACAACGAACGCTTAGAATTTCTGGGCGATTCAATTTTAAGCTATGTGATCGCGAACGCGCTCTATCACCGCTTCCCACGTGTGGATGAAGGCGATATGAGTCGTATGCGCGCAACGCTGGTGCGCGGCAATACGCTGGCGGAAATCGCCCGCGAATTTGAGCTGGGCGAATGCCTGCGCTTAGGGCCTGGCGAACTGAAAAGCGGCGGTTTCCGCCGGGAATCTATTCTCGCGGATACGGTTGAGGCGCTGATTGGCGGGGTGTTCCTCGACAGCGACATTCAGAACGTTGAGAAGCTGATCCTCTCCTGGTACCAGACGCGTCTGGACGAAATCAGCCCAGGCGATAAGCAAAAAGATCCGAAAACGCGTCTGCAGGAATATCTGCAGGGCCGTCATCTGCCGCTGCCGTCTTATCTGGTGGTTCAGGTACGCGGAGAAGCACACGATCAAGAATTTACTATCCACTGCCAGGTTAGCGGCCTGAGTGAACCGGTGGTCGGCACAGGTTCCAGTCGTCGCAAGGCGGAACAGGCTGCCGCCGAACAGGCGCTGAAAAAGCTGGAGCTGGAATGAGCGAAGAAAAAACTTACTGCGGATTTGTTGCCATCGTCGGTCGTCCGAACGTTGGTAAATCCACACTGCTGAACGAACTGCTGGGGCAGAAGATCTCCATCACTTCCCGTAAAGCGCAGACTACGCGTCACCGTATCGTCGGTATTCATACCGAAGGGGCGTACCAGGCTATCTACGTTGATACCCCGGGCCTGCACATGGAAGAGAAGCGCGCGATCAACCGCCTGATGAACAAAGCGGCGAGCAGCTCCATCGGTGACGTTGAACTGATCATTTTCGTGGTCGAAGGCACCCGCTGGACGCCTGACGACGAGATGGTGCTGAATAAACTGCGCGGTGGTAAAGCGCCGGTGATTCTGGCCGTGAACAAAGTGGATAACGTGCAGGAAAAGGCGGATTTGCTGCCACACCTGCAGTTCCTCGGCAGCCAGATGGACTTCCTTGATATCGTGCCGATGTCTGCAGAGACCGGCCTGAACGTGGATACCATTGCTAGCATCGTGCGTAAGCACCTGCCTGAGGCGATTCACCACTTCCCGGAAGACTACATCACCGACCGTTCACAGCGCTTTATGGCCTCTGAAATCATCCGTGAAAAACTGATGCGTTTCCTTGGTGCAGAGCTGCCGTACTCGGTCACCGTTGAAATCGAACGCTTCGTCTCTAACGAACGCGGCGGTTATGACGTCAACGGCCTGATTCTGGTTGAGCGTGAAGGGCAGAAGAAGATGGTTATTGGTAACAAAGGTTCCAAGATTAAAACCATCGGTATCGAAGCCCGTAAAGACATGCAGGAGATGTTCGAAGCGCCTGTTCACCTGGAACTGTGGGTGAAAGTGAAATCAGGCTGGGCCGATGACGAACGCGCACTGCGCAGTCTCGGTTATACCGACGATCTCTGAGAATAATCCCCGATGGAGGGCTGGCAGCGCGCATTTGTCCTGCATAGTCGTCCCTGGAGCGAAACCAGTTTAATACTGGACGTCTTCACGGAAGAGTCGGGTCGCGTGCGCCTTGTCGCTAAAGGCGCACGTTCCAAACGCTCCAACCTCAAAGGTGCGCTTCAGCCCTTTACCCCCTTATTAGTTCGCTTTGGCGGGCGTGGCGAAGTCAAAACGCTGCGCAGCGCGGAAGCCGTCTCGCTGGCACTCCCTTTAAGCGGTATTACGCTCTACAGCGGCCTGTACGTTAATGAACTGCTCTCTCGCGTACTCGAGCACGAAACCCGCTTCTCTGAACTGTTCTTCGATTACCTGCACTGCATCCAGGCGCTGGCCGGTGCAACGGGCTCCCCTGAACCTGCGCTGCGCCGCTTTGAGCTGGCGCTGCTGGGACACCTGGGCTACGGCGTGGATTTTCTCCACTGCGCCGGTAGCGGCGACGAGGTCGATGACACCATGACCTACCGCTATCGTGAAGAGAAAGGGTTTATTGCAAGCGTCGTGATTGATAACTACACCTTCACCGGGCACCACCTGAAAGCGCTGGCGAGCCGGGAATTTCCCGATGTTGACTCGCTGCGCGCCGCCAAACGCTTTACCCGCATGGCGTTGAAGCCGTATCTTGGTGGCAAACCGTTGAAGAGCCGCGAGCTGTTTCGTCAGTTTGTACCGAAGCGGTAACTCCTATTGCACTTATCCCGCTTTTCCCCTCGTCACTTAGGGGAGAGAGGGGCGGGGTGAGGGGAAACGAAAGTTAAAAATAAAGACACGAGGATTGTCATGGCTGAATTACTGTTAGGCGTCAATATTGACCACATTGCCACCCTGCGTAACGCGCGCGGCACCGCTTACCCCGATCCGGTTCAGGCGGCATTTATCGCCGAGCAGGCCGGTGCAGATGGCATCACCGTGCATTTACGCGAAGACCGTCGCCACATCACCGACCGCGACGTGCGCATTCTGCGTCAGACGCTGGACACCCGCATGAACCTGGAGATGGCCGTCACCGAAGAGATGCTGGCTATCGCCTGCGAAACCAAGCCGCATTTCTGCTGCCTGGTGCCGGAAAAACGCCAGGAAGTGACCACCGAAGGCGGCCTGGACGTCGCCGGCCAGCTCGACAAAATGCGCGATGCCTGCAAACGCCTGGCCGACGCAGGCATTCTGGTGTCGCTGTTTATTGATGCTGATAACGCGCAAATTAAGGCCGCAGCTGACGTTGGTGCACCGTATATCGAAATCCACACCGGCTGCTATGCTGATGCCACCACCGATGCTGAACAGGCGAAAGAACTTGAGCGTATCGCGAAAGCCGCGACCTATGCCGCCAGCCTGGGGCTGAAAGTGAATGCCGGTCACGGTCTGACCTACCACAACGTCAAAGCCATTGCGGCACTGCCGGAAATGCATGAGCTGAATATCGGCCACGCGATTATTGGCCGTGCGGTGATGACCGGCCTGAAAGAGGCGGTGGCTGAGATGAAACGCCTGATGCTGGAAGCGCGCGGGTAATGGCGATTCTGGGGCTCGGGACCGACATCGTCGAGATCGCCCGCATTGAAGGGGTGATCGCCCGTAGCGGCGATCGTCTCGCGCGACGCGTGCTCAGCGACAACGAGTGGGCTATCTGGGAGACGCACCAGCAGCCGGTGCGTTTTCTGGCGAAGCGCTTTGCGGTGAAAGAGGCCGCTTCAAAAGCGTTGGGCACCGGCATTCGCAATGGCCTGGCGTTCAACCAGTTCGAAGTCTACAACGATGAGATGGGTAAACCGAAGCTGAGGCTCTGGGGTGAAGCGAAGCTGTTGGCGGAACGAATGGGCGTGGCGCATATGCATGTGACGCTCGCCGATGAACGCCACTACGCCTGTGCAACGGTGATTATGGAAAGCTAGATTTTGTCTGCGTGATGCATCTGGACGAATTTATCCCACAGTTGCTCTTCGCTTTCTGAATGTGCCGGATCCTTGAGAATGGTATTCGGGATCGGGCACACCTTCTGGCAGGTCGGGGTGTCGTAGTGGCCAATGCACTCGGTGCAGCGATCGCTGTTGATCTCATAAATGCTATCACCCATCGAAATAGCCTCGTTCGGGCATTCCGGCTCGCACATATCGCAGTTGATACATTTTTTGGTGATTAACAGCGCCATCAGGACATTCTCAGAAACGAAATAAACAGGGCGCGCATTATACGCTCATTTTCCCGCCAGGCCATACCTTTTCTGTGGTATTAGCGCTGTCGATCAAACCAGCTTTTTCACCAGCGCTTCGCTATGACGAATACGTTCCGGCGCATTTTCCAGATCCTGCTGTACCAACCCCATAAACAACAGATCCGTCAGCATCATCTGCGCGCTGGTTGAAGAGATAGCCGCGCTGCGCGTCGCCTGCTCTTCGGCGATGGTGTACAGGCAGTGCGTCGCCCGTTGCTGAAGCGCATTGGGGGAAAAGCCGGTGATTGCCACCACTTTACCGCCTACGCGCAGCATCTCATCGGCGGCGAGGTTAATCTCCCGGCGCGCCCCGGAGTAAGAAATAGCCAGCATCACATCGTCCTGAGTCATGGCCTGTACGGTGGCCAGCAGGGCGTGCATGTCCTGCTCGGAAACGGCGTTCAGACCGATTTTCATCAACTTCCAGCTAAAGTTGCGGGCCACCAACCCCGAGGCGCCAATGCCTGTCAGCACGATACGGCGCGCGCTACGTAGCATGTTCACCGTTTCCAGCAGTTTGTCTTCGGTGTTTACGTCGAGCGAAGCGTGCATCGCCGCGACGTTATCCTTAATCAGCTTTTCGCCCACCAGGCGCAGCGGGTCGTCGCCGCAAATCCGGTTATGTACCGGGACGGAGTGCGGGTTGGCGTTACTGGCAAGCGCTTCACTGAGCGCCAGTTTAAGCGCCGGGAAGCCTTTAAAACCGAGCTTCTGGGCGAACTTCACCACGCTGGATTGGCTCACGCCCGCCTGACTTGCGAGCTGCTGGGAGCTTAAATGACGGGCTAAATCCGGCTGTGCCAGGATGAAATCGGCCAGCTTTCTGTCGCTTTGCGCCAGCTGCGGGTAACGCTGACGAATACTGAGTAAACAATTCATAATAACCTCACGGGCACAATGACCACGATGTGCCAGGCCACCATTCTGCTCGTTTACAAGAATTTTGTATTCTATTATAACGGAATATATCGAATTAAATGTGCTATGTGATTGTAAAATCGCAGCTATTCTTTCAGTTTAACGCTATCGGGCGAAACGTGAGGGGCGATCTGCTAGTCTGGTCTTTGAACTGATTGACGATAACGGGAGCTGCATTTGGTAAGTCACTGTCGCCGCGTGGTGTTTTTCGACCTCGACGGTACGCTACATCAGCAGGACCTCTTCGGTGCGTTTTTGCGCTACCTGCTGCGCCGATTACCGCTTAACGCGCTACTGGTGGTGCCCCTGCTGCCGATCGTTGGCGCGGCAATGCTGGTGAAGGGGCGTGCGGCGCGCTGGCCGGTAAGCGTGCTGCTGTGGGGAAGCACCTTTGGCCGACGCGAGGCAACGCTAAAGGCGCTGGAGGCGAGCTTCATTCTCTGGTTTCGTGCGACCGTCACGCCGTTTCCCGTCGTGCAGCAGCGGCTGGACGACTATCTCCAGCATCAGGATGCCGACGTCTGGCTTATCACCGGATCGCCGCAAACGCTGGTGGAGCGTGCCTATACGGACGCGCCCTGGATGGCGCATGTCAACCTGATTGGCAGTCAGATGCAGCGCGCGTTTGGCGGTCGGGTACTGTCGGTTCGCTGTCTGGGCCATGAAAAAGTGGCTCAGCTTGAACAGCGTCTCGGCGCACCGCTGCGCTTGTACAGCGGTTATAGCGACAGTAAGCAGGATAACCCGCTCCTCTTTTTCTGTGAGCATCGCTGGCGGGTGACCGCACGCGGCGAACTGGAGCAACTGGAATAGTCGGCGCTGCGCTTTGATGGATATTGTGTATAATGCGCGGCGTTTTATTATCTGGAGTCCCCACGTTGTCCGACACTGAACTGAACCACGAATACTGGATGCGCCACGCGCTTGTACTTGCCCGACGAGCCTGGGATGAAGGCGAAGTGCCGGTAGGTGCCGTACTGGTTCACAATAATCAGGTGATAGGCGAGGGCTGGAACCGCCCGATTGGCCGCCACGATCCGACTGCGCACGCGGAGATCATGGCGCTGCGTCAAGGCGGCCTGGTGCTGCAAAACTACCGGTTGATTGATACCACGCTGTACGTGACCCTGGAGCCCTGCGTGATGTGCGCTGGCGCAATGGTGCACGGGCGTATCGGCAATCTGGTTTTCGGTGCTCGTGATGCTAAAACCGGTGCGGCAGGGTCGCTGATTGACGTGCTGCATCACCCAGGAATGAACCACCGCGTTGAGATTACCGAAGGGGTGCTGGCTGAGGCGTGCGCGGGGATGCTGAGTGATTTCTTCCGCGAACGGCGGCAGCAGAAAAAAGCGCTAAGACAGGCGGAAAGGGGCTGCTAGTTTTTCGAAGTGAAGCGCAGCAGGGGCGTATCGCTGTCGTCGCGATCGCCTCGACGCAGGAAGGAAAATATCCCCGTATCATTTTCACCGTGCTGTAGCTCATTGGGCGAAACGGCCGGATAGGCTTGCGCAATCGCCATCTCTTCCGCCGCCTTTTTCTCTTTTTCCTGCAAATACCCCACCAGGCTTATCTGATATTTACGGATATTTTCGACGTAGGCATAGGCTTCATGTCCGCGGGCATAACCGTAGGTCAGTTTGTTGTACCACGGTTTTTGGCTCAGCAGCGGCAGGCGCTGCTTCACGTCGGCCCAGCTGTCCGGGTTGCCCTTCTGTTTCGCAGTGAGCGCGCGAGCATCCAGCATATGGGCATAGCCCATGTTATAGGCTGCCAGCGCAAACCAGATTCGCTCCTCTTGCGGCACGCTGTCCGGCACTTTGCTCATCATGTCCTGTAGGTAGCGCATCCCGCCGCTGATGCTCTGCTCGGCGTCGGTACGGTCGGTTAACCCCAGGCTCTGGGCGGTATTTTTGGTAAGCATCATCAGGCCACGCACCCCGGTAGGGGAGGTGGCCAGCGGGTCCCAGTGAGATTCCTGATAAGAGATGGCCGCCAGCAGCTTCCAGTCAATTTCGCTGGCGTACTTCTCAAACAACGGCTGCAGGTCAGGCAGCACGCTATCCACCGCGCGCAGGAAGGTACGGGTATCGACATAGTCGAAGTCGTCACCGTGGCCGAGATATTTCTCTTCCAGGCGCGCAAGGGTGCCGTCTTCATTTATATTGTCGAAGAAGTCGAGCATCGCGGCGGAAAGCGTGTTGTCGTCGTCCTGCAGGCTAAACCAGGTCACCGGTTGTTCGTCGGTCACGTCGAGGGCAACGGTCAACTCTGGATGAACGCGCTGGAACAGGCCAATCGCCACGGAATCAGCAATGGTGTAATCAAGCTTACCGTCGATCACCGCCTGCATCAGGTCTGCCGAGCTGCGCTTCTCGTCGACGGTCCATGAAAGGTCTGGGTATTTGTGTGCCTGTAGATTTTGCAGATCGCTAATGACCACCTGGCCTGGAGCAATGGTGAGCTGGTCGGCGGAGACGCTGCTGAGGCTCCGCGGGCGCGTATTGCCAACGCGGTACACCAGCTGTTGCGATACGGAATAATAGGTCGGCCCCGCCTGGTAGCTTTTCACGCGCTCGCTGTTGTAGACCAGACCGGCGGCCAGCATATCGGCATTGCCGTTATCGAGATCGTCAAACAGCTGGCTGATGTTCTGGCGCACCGTGACTTTTAGCTTTACGCCAAGATAGTCGGCAAACTGCTGGGCGAGCTCATAATCGAGCCCGTAGTCTTTATTATTAACGACGGTATAGGTGAGTGGAGATTGCACGGTACTGATGCGCAGCTCCCCCCGCTCTTTGATAGCGGCGATACGATTCTCTGGTTTGCCAAACCAGGGAAGAGAGGGCCAAAGCGCCGCTGCGAGCAGCAACGTCACAAAGCCAATAAGCAGGTAATTAATCTTTAACTTTTTCAAATAGTTAATTCACTGCGTTGCCAGAGGTTGTTCCAGATAAACTAAAGCGTTATGACAGAATGAGCGGCATTTTGCTTAACATTGCGCCAGTTGGCAACTTATTCGAGATATCTGTCACATCTATTGATAAAGAAAAGAGATGTGTTTATTTCGACGCAAACGGTTTCGTCGGGGCGCAGGATTCTCTATAATAGCGCCCGTTCTCCCCCATTGCGCACACTGAAAGCTGAGAAGACGAGAGACTTATGATGGAAATTCTGCGTGGTTCGCCTGCACTGTCTGCATTTCGTATTAACAAACTGCTGACGCGGTTTCAGGCAGCCAACCTCCCGGTAAGCAACATTTACGCCGAGTATGTCCATTTTGCCGATCTGGACGCGCCGCTTGATAAAGAAGAGCGAGCCCGACTTGAGCGACTGTTGCAGTATGGCCCAAGCCTCAACAGCCATAACCCTACCGGTAAACTGCTGCTCGTCACCCCTCGCCCTGGCACCATCTCCCCCTGGTCTTCAAAAGCTACCGACATCGCCCACAACTGCGGCCTTTCGCAGGTTCTGCGCCTTGAGCGCGGCGTGGCGTACTACGTTGATGCCGCTAGCCTGACCGCCGAACAGCTGAGCGCCGTGGCGGCTGAACTGCATGACCGCATGATGGAGAGCGTATTTGACTCGCTGCAGGACGCTGAGAAGCTGTTTGCCCATCACCAACCAGCACCGGTTGCCAGCGTGGACCTGCTGGGGCAGGGCCGTCAGGCGCTGATCGACGCCAACATCCGTCTTGGCCTGGCGCTGGCGGATGACGAAATTGACTACCTGCAGGATGCGTTCACTACGTTGGGTCGCAACCCGAACGACATCGAACTCTATATGTTCGCGCAGGCCAACTCTGAGCACTGCCGTCACAAGATTTTTAACGCCGATTGGATTATCGACGGTAAACAGCAGCCGAAGTCGCTGTTTAAGATGATCAAAAACACCTTCGAAACCACGCCGGATCACGTGCTGTCTGCCTATAAAGACAACGCCGCGGTGATGGAAGGCTCTGAAGTGGGCCGTTACTTCGCCGACCACAAAACCGGTCGCTACGATTTCCATCAGGAGCCTGCGCATATCCTGATGAAGGTGGAAACCCATAACCACCCGACGGCTATCTCTCCATGGCCGGGCGCCGCAACCGGCTCCGGCGGTGAAATTCGCGACGAAGGGGCAACCGGTCGCGGTGCCAAACCAAAAGCGGGGCTGGTGGGCTTCTCCGTGTCTAACCTGCGTATTCCTGGCTTTGAGCAGCCGTGGGAAGAGGATTTCGGCAAACCGGATCGTATTGTTACCGCGCTGGATATCATGACCGACGGCCCGCTGGGTGGCGCGGCGTTCAACAACGAATTCGGTCGCCCGGCGCTGACCGGCTACTTCCGTACCTACGAAGAGAAAGTGAACAGCCACAACGGCGAAGAGCTGCGTGGTTATCATAAACCGATCATGCTGGCAGGCGGGATCGGCAACATCCGCGCCGATCACGTACAGAAAGGTGAGATCGTGGTGGGCGCGAAGCTGATCGTCCTCGGCGGCCCGGCGATGAACATTGGTCTGGGCGGCGGTGCAGCCTCTTCAATGGCGTCCGGCCAGTCTGACGCAGACCTCGACTTCGCTTCCGTACAGCGCGACAACCCGGAAATGGAACGCCGCTGCCAGGAAGTTATCGACCGCTGCTGGCAGTTGGGCGATGCCAACCCAATTCTGTTTATCCACGACGTGGGCGCGGGCGGTCTGTCTAACGCCATGCCGGAACTGGTCAGCGACGGCGGACGCGGCGGTAAATTCCAGCTGCGCGACATCCTCAGCGATGAGCCGGGCATGAGCCCGCTGGAGATCTGGTGTAACGAATCTCAGGAACGCTACGTACTGGCGGTCGCCGCCGATCAACTGCCGCTGTTCGACGAGCTGTGCAAACGTGAACGCGCGCCGTACGCGGTGATTGGCGAAGCCACCGAAGAGAAGCATCTGACGCTCGGCGACAGCCACTTCGACAACCAGCCGATCGACATGCCGCTGGACGTGCTGCTCGGCAAAACGCCGAAGATGACCCGCGACGTGCAGACGCTGAAAGCAAAAGGTGAAGTGCTTGCCCGTGAACAGATCACGCTGGCCGATGCGGTGAACCGTGTACTGCATCTGCCAACCGTGGCGGAGAAAACCTTCCTCGTGACCATCGGTGACCGTACGGTGACCGGCATGGTTGCGCGCGACCAGATGGTCGGTCCGTGGCAGATCCCGGTAGCGAACTGCGCGGTGACCACCGCCAGCCTCGACAGCTACTACGGCGAAGCGATGTCTATCGGCGAACGTGCGCCGGTTGCGCTTCTGGACTTTGCCGCCTCCGCCCGTCTGGCGGTAGGCGAAGCGCTGACTAACATTGCCGCAACCCAGATTGGCAACATCAAACACATTAAGCTCTCGGCAAACTGGATGTCAGCCGCAGGTCATCCTGGTGAAGACGCGGGTCTGTACGAAGCGGTGAAAGCGATTGGCGAAGAGATGTGCCCACAGCTGGGTCTGACTATTCCGGTGGGCAAAGACTCCATGTCGATGAAAACCCGCTGGCAGGAAGGCAACGAGCAGCGTGAAATGACCTCGCCGCTGTCGCTGGTGATTTCCGCCTTTGCTCGCGTTGAAGACGTGCGCCATACCATCACGCCGCAGCTGGTGACCGAAGATAACGCCCTGCTGCTGATTGACCTCGGTAAGGGCCATAACGCGCTGGGTGCCACCGCACTGGCGCAGGTTTATCGTCAGCTGGGTGATAAGCCAGCCGACGTTCGCGACGTCGCACAGCTGAAAGGCTTCTACGAGGCGATTCAGGCACTGGTCGCGCAGCGTAAGCTGCTGGCCTACCACGACCGCTCCGACGGCGGCCTGCTGGTCACGCTGGCGGAGATGGCCTTTGCCGGTCACTGCGGCGTGGAAGCCGATGTTGCCACCCTTGGTGACGATCGTCTGGCGGCGCTGTTCAACGAAGAGCTGGGCGCGGTGATTCAGGTTCGTGCCGCAGACCGTGAAGCAGTAGAGGCGATTCTGGCGGCGAATGGCCTGGCTGATTGCGTGCACTTCCTCGGTAAAGCCGTTGAAGGTGACCGCTTCACCCTGACCGCTAACGGTCAGCCGGTATTTAGCGAAAGCCGCACGACGCTGCGTATGTGGTGGGCCGAAACCACCTGGCAGATGCAGCGTCTGCGCGATAACCCAGAGTGTGCCGATCAGGAACACGACGCGAAAGCCAACGATAACGACCCAGGCCTCAATGTGAAGCTCACCTTCGATATCGCCGCCGACGTCGCAGCACCTTACATCTCCACCGGGGCGCGTCCGAAAGTGGCTGTACTGCGCGAGCAGGGCGTGAACTCCCACGTTGAGATGGCGGCGGCCTTCCACCGTGCGGGCTTTGACGCCATCGATGTGCACATGAGCGACCTGCTGGCAGGGCGTACCGGTCTGGCGGACTTCCAGGCGCTGGTGGCCTGCGGCGGCTTCTCCTACGGTGACGTACTGGGCGCGGGTGAAGGCTGGGCGAAATCCATTCTGTTCAACAACCGCGTGCGCGATGAGTTTGCGACCTTCTTCCATCGTCCACAGACTTTGGCGCTGGGTGTCTGCAACGGCTGTCAGATGATGTCTAACCTGCATGAGCTGATCCCAGGCAGCGACCTGTGGCCGCGCTTTGTGCGTAACCACTCCGACCGTTTTGAAGCGCGCTTCAGCCTGGTCGAAGTGGCCAGCAGCCCATCACTGCTGCTCGCCGGAATGGAAGGTTCACGTATGCCAATCGCCGTCTCTCACGGTGAAGGCCATGTGGAAGTACGCGACGGTGCGCATCTGGCACAGCTGGAAAGCAAAGGGCTGGTGGCGCTGCGCTTCGTGGATAACTTCGGTAAAGTGACCGAAGCCTATCCGGCGAACCCGAACGGTTCTCCTAATGGGATCACCGCCGTGACCAACGAAAGCGGTCGCGTCACCATTATGATGCCGCACCCGGAGCGTGTGTTCCGTACGGTTTCTAACTCCTGGCACCCGGAGAACTGGGGCGAGGACAGCCCGTGGATGCGTATCTTCCGCAATGCGCGTAAGCAGCTTGGCTAAGGCTGACGCTTAATGAATCGAGCCCCTCTTCGTGAGGGGCTTTTTTGTTTCTGCGCCTTCCCGGCGTCGCGTTGGGTGTCGGGAACCCGCGATATTGGCGGTATCGCACTGTCGCCAAATGGAGACATTTAATTTAATGATTTATAATGAATTTATATTTGTTGTCAATAAGTGTTGCTAATTGGCGACACTATGCCCAAAAAACGTTCTCATCACGCCATGATGATGTTTTATATATTTTCTATATTTATCATTATGTTAATTTATTGTTTTGTATTGTGGCACGTATCATGCATAATATTAGTCAGTGGCTCATTCACCTTCTTATGTCAGCCCCTTCGGGACGTGCTACATAAACTTCGAATGACGCACAACAAGGTGCCTGCCGTCCAACAAATGATAATAGCTTTGCTTTATCAACCATCGGGCGAAACGTTGAGTTAGGCACCGCCTTATTCCATAGCAAAGCCGGGCTTCTGCCCGGCTTTGTTATTTCTGGCCTTTCCCTCATCGATATCCTCAGTTAGCATTCCACTACGTTGATTTACTGAGATACCTCTTTTGAAACGCCCCTCGCTCTCTCCACGATCGCTTCGCCAACTGGTGACGCTGGCTTTCTTGCTGATTCTGCTGCCGCTACTGGTGCTTGCCTGGCAGGCATGGCAGAGCCTCAACATGCTCAGCGCTCAGGCCGAACAGACTAACCGCACCACGCTGATGGATGCCCGGCGCAGCGAAGCGATGGCGAACGTCGCGCTGGATATGGAACGCAGCTACCGCCAGTACTGCGTGCTGGATGACCCGACGCTGGCGAAGGTGTATCAGAGCCAACGTAAGCGCTACAGCGATATGCTGGAGGCGCACGCGGGCGTGCTGCCGGACGATACGCTCTACCAGCGGCTGCGGCAGAATCTTCACGACCTGACCACGCTCCAGTGCACCAATAGTGGCCCGGAAAAGCAGGCGGTGGCGAAGCTCGAAGCCTTCTCCAGCGCCAACAGCGAACTGGTGCAGGCCACCCGCACTGTCGTCTTCTCTCGTGGGCAGCAGCTCCAGCAGGCGATTGCCGAACGCGGCCAGTTCTTTGGCTGGCAGGCATTGGTGCTGTTCCTGGTCAGCCTGGCGATGGTGCTGCTGTTTACCCGTATGATCATCGGCCCGGTGAAGGGCATTGAGAGCATGATTAACCGGCTGGGTGAAGGACAGTCGCTGGACGGTGAGGTGATGTTCCGCGGCCCGCGTGAACTTCGCTCCGTCGGGCAGCGAATTATCTGGCTCAGCGACCGGCTCTCCTGGCTGGAGTCGCAACGTCACCAGTTCCTGCGTCATCTCTCTCATGAGCTGAAAACGCCGCTTGCCAGTATGCGAGAGGGCACCGAGCTGTTAGCCGACCAGGTGGTGGGGCCCCTGACGGTGGAGCAAAAAGAGGTGGTGGCTATTCTCGATAGCAGCAGTCGCAATCTACAAACCCTGATTGAACAACTGCTGGACTACAACCGAAAACTCACTGAAACCGCCGTGCGCATGGAGTACGTCGCGCTGGCACCGCTGGTCGAGCTGGTGGTTTCTGCGCACAGTTTGCCAGCAAGGGCTAAACTGATGCACACGCAGGTCGACCTGCAGGCCCCGGCTTGCCTGGCAGAACCGACTCTTCTACTGAATGCGTTGGATAATCTCTACTCGAATGCGGTGCACTACGGCACTGAATCCGGTAACATTTATCTCCGTAGCCATCGGGTCGGTTCGCGGATAGCCATCGACGTTATCAATACCGGAACGCCGATCCCGGATAGCGAAAAATTAATGATTTTCGAGCCTTTCTTTCAGGGTAGCCATCAGCGCAAAGGTGCGGTGAAGGGAAGCGGCCTGGGATTGAGCCTTGCACGCGACTCCGTTCGGAAAATGCACGGCGAACTACAGCTTCTCGACACCCAGGACGGCAACGTCTGTTTTCGCATCCAACTCCCGGTACCTGGGCTGGAAAAAACAACTACATGAATCGAAATCGAGTCACTATGCCCCAATTCTTAGCACGGACGAGTCGGATACCACGGCGGTGGTGCGGCGGGCTATTTGGGCTCGCCTGCCTGATGCTTTCCGGGTGTAATAGCCCGTTGACGCCGCACAGCCTCGACAGCAGCGCCGAAGGCAGCGAACCGCGTCAGCAGGTGGCGGATTATTTGTCGACTAACTGCGACGATATCTGGTCGCTGGACGGCGACACCGCAGAGAACAACCCCCTTTATTGGCTGCGTAGCGTGGACTGCGCCAACCGCCTGTCGGCAGCGCGCGCACGTGCTGAAGCCAGCCCGTTGACAGCGGATACCTGGCAGGGGGCGTTTAAACGCGGCATTCTGCTGGCTACTGCCAAAATCACCCCGACCGAGCGTCGGCAGGTGGTCACGGCGATTGATACCCTTAGCCCACAAATTCCTGTCCGCATTCGCCCGCTTTACCAGCTCTGGCGCGATGGGCAGGTATTGCAGCTATCGCTATCTGAAGAACGTCAACGTTATAGCAAACTGCAGGAGACCAGCGACGGCCAACTGGATGCGCTGCGCCTGCAGCAGCAACAGCTGCAGGGCGAACTGGATTTAACGACCCGCAAGCTGCAAAACCTGACGGATATCGAACGCCAGCTCTCCACCCGCAAACCGGGCGCCGATATGTCTCACGGCGCGGCATCTGACGAGGATAAACATGACTAACCGCAAACCTGCGCATCTGCTGCTGGTGGATGACGACCCCGGCTTGCTGAAGCTTCTTGGGATGCGTCTAACCAGCGAAGGCTATCGGGTCGTTACGGCAGAGAGCGGTCAGCAGGGGCTTCGTGTGCTGGCGAAAGAGCGTATCGACCTGGTGATTAGCGACCTGCGGATGGACGAGATGGACGGCCTGCAGCTGTTCAGCGAAATTCAGAAAGTGCAGCCAGGGATGCCGGTGATTATCCTGACCGCCCACGGCTCAATTCCTGAAGCGGTGTCGGCGACCCAGCAGGGTGTGTTCAGCTTCTTAACCAAACCGGTGGATAAAGACGCGCTGTATAAAGCTATCGACGAAGCGCTGGAGCGCACCTCACCGGCAAACGATGAACAGTGGCGGGAAGCGATTGTCACCCGCAGCCCGCTGATGTTGCGTCTGCTGGAGCAGGCGCAGATGGTGGCGCAGTCAGACGTCAGCGTGCTGATTAACGGCCAGAGCGGTACCGGGAAAGAGATTCTGGCGCAGGCCATTCATAACGCCAGCCCGCGCCACGCCAAGCCGTTTGTGGCGATCAACTGCGGGGCGCTGCCGGAGCAATTGCTGGAGTCTGAACTGTTCGGCCATGCGCGCGGCGCGTTTACCGGTGCGGTCAGTCACCGGGAAGGTCTGTTCCAGGCGGCGGAAGGCGGCACGCTGTTTCTTGATGAAATTGGCGATATGCCCGCACCGCTGCAGGTGAAACTGCTGCGTGTGCTACAGGAGCGCAAGGTGCGCCCGCTGGGCAGCAACCGCGATCTCGATATCAACGTACGTATCATCTCCGCTACCCACCGGGATCTGCCAAAGGCGATGGCCCGCGGCGAGTTTCGTGAAGATCTCTTCTACCGCCTGAACGTGGTGAACCTCAAGATCCCAACGCTTGCCGAACGTACCGAAGATATTCCGCTGCTGGCAAACTACCTGTTGCGTCAGGCGGCGGATCGCCATAAGCCGTTCGTGCGTGCTTTTTCCACCGACGCCATGAAGCGCCTGATGGCGGCCAACTGGCCGGGTAACGTGCGCCAGCTGGTCAACGTGATTGAGCAGTGCGTGGCGTTGACCTCATCGCCGGTCATTAGCGACGCGCTGGTCGATCAGGCGCTGGAAGGGGAGAACACTGCGCTACCGACCTTCGTGGAAGCGCGCAATCAGTTTGAGCTCAACTACCTGCGTAAGCTGCTGCAAATCACCAAAGGCAACGTCACTCATGCGGCGCGTATGGCCGGACGTAACCGCACCGAGTTCTACAAATTGCTCTCCCGCCATGAACTGGATGCGAACGATTTTAAAGAGTAGCACCCGAAATACGACTGATTTATGATACGGTGAGCAACCGGTTACGCGATAAAAACGACAGGAACACCATGAAAAAGATTGATGCGATTATTAAACCCTTCAAACTGGATGACGTACGTGAAGCGCTGGCGGAAGTTGGCATCACCGGGATGACGGTAACGGAAGTGAAAGGCTTTGGCCGTCAGAAGGGCCACACCGAGCTGTACCGCGGTGCGGAGTACATGGTGGACTTTCTGCCGAAGGTGAAAATTGAGATCGTGGTGACCGACGATATCGTCGATACCTGTGTGGATACCATTATCCGTACCGCGCAGACCGGTAAAATCGGCGACGGCAAAATCTTTGTCTTCGACGTGGCGCGTGTGATTCGTATCCGTACCGGTGAAGAAGACGACGCAGCAATCTAATTGATGTAGGCCGGATAAGCGAAGCGCCATCCGGCTGACACCACGCAGGATGCCGGATGGCGGCGCAAACGCCTTATCCGGCCTACGGTATTACTCGTCGGTTTGTGCTAAAGCTACGCTGGACGAACCTAGCAGACGTTTCAGTGCGACCAGCACCACAATCAGCGCCACCGCGCCCAGCGTCCATTCCCCCATTTGCGAGAAAAAGTGCCCATAGGCATCGATAGCCGTATCGCTAATTTGTGATTCGGTGGTTTTCTGCGCCACCACGCCCGCCAGCCAGTTAGCGACCGAGCCGGTTGCCAGCATGTAGATGCCAGTCAGTACGCCGGTCACCCCAGGCAAGTTCAGACGCGTAATCTGCGCCATCGCCACCGGGTCAATAAACAACTCGGCGAAGCCCATCAGCGCCAGCCCGGCGACCATCATGCCCATTGAGGCCTGACCATGCAGCTGCGCGCCGTGCGCGTTCAACGCCAGCAGCATAAAGCCTGCTCCCATCAGCACCAGCCCGAATGCAAACTTCAGCCACACCCGCAGGGCAGAACTCACGCTGCTTTCCGGACGCGCCAGCCAGGCCAGCACCACGCCTGCCGTCATCACGGCAATCGCGTTGACTGACTGGAAGAGCGCGGTTGGTACTTCAACGTTCAGCCAGCGACGATTTACGAAGTGGTCGATAAACAGGCTGATAGAGCTGCCGCCCTGCTGGGCCAGCACCCAAAACAGCGTGCCGGTCAACATCAGCAAAATGATTTGCCCCAGGGCACGGCGCTGTGCCGGGAAGCGTAGCATAATGCGCGCAACGATAACGGCGGCGGCCGCGCAGACGATCGCCAGCAGATAGCCTGACCAGTCGTTTTGCAGCAGCAGGGTGAAGAACAGCGGCGCGATGCATAGCATCAGCGCCAGCCAGCCCCAGGTCGGCAGGATAAACTTCACTGCCCGCAGCGCCGGTTTGTTTATCCCTTGCGTATGACGGAAATGGCGATGGCCGCTTAAGAAGACGATCAGGCCAATAAACATGCCGATGCCTGCCAGCGCGAAGCCAACGTGCCAGCCGTACCACTGCGCCGCCAACCCGCAGGCGATAGGCGCCGCAATGGAGCCGATGTTGCCCGCCGCATACAGCAGCGAAAAACCGCCGTCGCGACGGTTGTCGTCGGGGGCGTACATCTCGCCTAATAGACAGCTGATATTGGATTTAAACAGGCCGTAGCCGCAGATGATAATCCCCAATGCGAGGTACAGGCTCCACGTGGAATCCGATTCCACGCCAAGCACAATATGCCCAAGCGTCATCAGCAGCGCGCCTGATATGACGGCGGTTCGGTTACCGAGCAAGCGGTCGGCGAGCCAGCCGCCCAGAATAGGGGTGACATAGACCAGCGACGCGTAGGCGCTGAACAGGTCGATAGCGTGGCTGTCGTTGAAGCCAAGCTGGTGGGTAAGGTAAAGGATGAGCAGGGCACGCATGCCATAGAAGCTGAAATATTCCCAGATTTGAATCGCCACGATGTAATAGATCGCGCGCGGTTGTGAGGGTGTTTTCATGTCGATTCCTTGCTGTGTGAATGCACGAAAAAGGGAAGCGGCAAGCCGCTTCCCTCTGTTTTTTAATTATTTTTTAGCGTCTTTCAGCACTTTAACCGTGTAACGACCATCCGCCTGACGGTAGGCGCCGTGGATGTCGGTTTCGAAGCCTGGGTAATGTGCGCCGATTTCGCACAGCATCTGCAGGAACTCCAGCACCGGGCGGCTCTCTTCGGTGATCATCTCACCCGGCATGACCAGCGGCACGCCTGGAGGATACGGCAGGATCATGTTGGCGTTGATACGGCCAACGACTTCATCCAGATAGACCTCTTCCGTTTCACCATGCAGCTCTTTCTGGAACGCCTCGAACGGGGTGATTTCCATGGCTGGCAGCACTTCAAACGCGCGGAACATCAGGTCCGGCAGGTTGTGGTGCTCAACCAGTTTATGGATGCTCTGCGCCAGTTCCTGAATACGCATGTTTTCATAGAATTCAGGCGCTTCCTGGTACAGCGAAGGCAGAATATTTTTCACCCGCAGGTTCAGGTCAAAGGCGCGTTTGAACTCGGTCAGCGCGCGCAGCAGGCTCAGCGCCTTGGTTTTATCGATCCCGATGCTGAACAGGAACAGCAGGTTGTACGGGCCGGTTTTCTCAACGATGATGCCGCGCTCGTCGAGGTATTTGGCGACCAGACTGGCCGGAATACCGAAGTCGTCCATGGTACCGTCTTTTTTCATGCCCGGAGTCAGGATGGTGACTTTGATCGGGTCGAGGTACATGTGCTCGTTGTCGATATTTTTGAAACCGTGCCATGCGCTGTCAGAACGCAGCGGCCAGCAGTCAGGGCCGTCGATGTGCTCCGGCTGCCAGACGTCGAAGAACCAGCCCTCGGATTCGCCTTTCAGTCGTTTGATCTCTTTACGGAACTTGATTGCCCGCTCGATAGAGCCGTTAATCAGACGCTTACCGGCATTGCCTTTCATCATCGCCGCGGCGGTTTCAGTGGAGGCCACGATGCCGTAATGCGGAGAGGTGGTGGTGTGCATCATGTAGGCTTCGTTGAAGGTCTCTTCGTTGATGTCGCCCTTCACGTGAATCATCGATGCCTGAGAGAACGCCGCCAGCAGTTTGTGCGTGGACTGGGTCTCATAAATCACTTTGCCTTCAACACGGTCGCCGCTCATCCCACATTTACCCGCATAGATTGGCGAGAAGTTGGTGTAAGGCACCCAGGCGGAGTCGAAGTGAATGGATTTCACATCCAGCGTCTTCTTAATGTAGTCGGTGTTGTACAGCAGACCGTCATAGGTAGAGTTGGTGATAACCGCATGCACCGGCCAGGTCGCGTTAGGCGTGGCTTTCACGCGTTTTTCAATGGTTGCGCGCTGGAATTCGCTCTGCGGAATACCGCCGAGGATACCGTACGCGTTACGGGTTGGGCGGAAGTAGATCGGCGTAATATTGCTCATCATCATCAGATGCGTCAGCGATTTATGGCAGTTACGGTCGATAAGTACGGTGCTGCCCGCCGGTGCGGAATACATGCCAACGATTTTGTTCGCGGTAGAGGTACCGTTGGTCACCATGTAGCTGCGCTCGGCGTTAAAGACGCGGGCGATATACTCTTCGGCTTCTTTGTGCGGGCCGGAGTGGTCCAGCAGAGAACCCAGCTCGGAAACAGAAATAGAGATGTCAGACTTCATGGCGTTAGAGCCGAAGAAGTCATGGAAAATGCTGCCGACCGGGCTTTTCTGGAAAGCGGTACCGCCCATGTGGCCTGGGGTACAGAAGGTATATTTGCCTTCACGCACGTATTTGAACAGCGCTTTGGTCAGCGGTGGCAGAATGGCGTCGATGTATTCGTCGGTGCTCTGGCGGATTTTCGCCGCAATGTCAGCCGCGGCGCCCAGTGCGTATTCGAAGAAACGAACCTGCATGCGCAGATCGTTCAGGCTGACGTCCAACGTGGAGTAGCTGTTGGCAAAAGCGTAAACCGGCATGTACTCGTTCAGTGCGCTGATCTCTTCGCACAGCTCAAGGTTGTACTTGTCCCAGTCAAAGATCACGCCGCAGAGATTGGCATTATTTTCAATCAGCTTCAGCAGGTCTTCACGGTCATTCGGGTAAACGATGCGGAAGTTCAGGCCTTCCAGCGCGCGGTGAAGCTCACGAATAGGCTCTTCTTTAAAATAGACGCCCATGTGGTTCATGATAGCAATAACGTTCATAGTCATAGTCATGTTTCCGGATAAAGAAGGCCCCTCCCGCCACGATGTGGCAGGTGAAGGAGGAGCCTTTAGAGAAATTAGGGGGAGCGATTACAGCGCTTGAGCCGTGTTGTTTTCGTCGTCGTTATGCTGACGCTGGTGCATTTTGCGACCGTAGAACATCAGGATAACGAGGCTGACGATGAAGGTACCGGACAGTTCGAAGGAGCTTGCACCCATCAGCGCGATGAAGCAGAACGCGCAGCCCAGCACGGAGCAGATAAGGCTGACGAAGTTACGAACGTTGATACCTTCGAAGCGAATCAGGTCAACGCAGGAGTAGAAGTACGGCAGCATGGTCAGCAGTACGGCGATACCGGTCAGTTCACCGAACAGGTCAGAGGCTTTGCCGCCGTTGGAGTTCATCACGGTGATGATGATCATCAGACCGGTCATTTTCAGGCCAGCCAGCAGCAGGCCTTTCTTAGGAATACCGTTTTTATCGAGCTCACCGTATACTTTCGGGAAGTTACCGTCGTTGGCGGCACGTACGCCTGCCTGACCAACCAGCATCATCCAGGAGCCCAGAGAAGTCAGGCACGCAAAGGCGGTGAAGGCGGAAACCAGTGGCGCAGCCCAGCTACCCAGAATGGTAGAGGCGCTGACGGCAAACGGCGCACCGGAAGAGGCCATCACGGAAGCCGGATACATACCGGAGATAACCTGAGTGGCGGCGATATAAACGATACCGGCCAGCGCGGTACCCAGCATGGTTGCCATGGGTACGGTACGTTTCGGGTTTTTCACCATGCCGGTACTCACCGCGGCAGATTCCACGCCGACGAACGCCCACAGGCACAGCAGAATACTTTTAATCACCGCGTGTGGATCGGTTGTGGTAGAGGTGTTCCAGTTGGCGTGGTAGGTCGCAATATCAAACCAATGCCAGCCGACAACGGCGGTCAGCACAACTGGAATCAGTACCAGGAAAAGACCAATAGTTGTTAGACGGCTTACCCAGGTACCGCCCAGCATGTTGATAAAGGTGAACAGCCACACGATGGCGATACACGCGATACCGGCAGGAATCGGGTCGTTTAATACCGGGAAGTAGGTGGATAAATAAGAGACGGCGGTAATACCGATGGCCAGGTTACCGATCCAGTTGGCGTGATAATAAAGGACGCCGGTCTGGAAGCCGAAAGCGGGAGATAATTCACCGGCGTACGCAATGGGGCCACCCTGCTGCGGGTTCTTCGTTGCCAGTCGAGCGTAAACGTAAGCCAGTGACATGGCACCAATAATAGAAATAACCCAGCCCCAAATGGCAATACCACCGATGCTGGCGAGGTTCGCGGGTAATAATGCGATACCGCTCCCCATCATATTCCCGGCAACAACGCCGGTACAGGCAAATAGCCCGATCTTTTTGGCAGAACTCATGTTCGTTTCTCCTGAACAGTATTTTTAGGACCGGATCGCGAGATGAGAAATGACGAATGACCCGACCAACTGACGGCAATTATTACTGAGCAGGCTAAGAGAAGTCCTAAAGTAAAAGTGAAATTAAAACAAACATGAAAAAGATGAGGTCTTTACCTTTTTTATGTAACACATCAGGATAAAAACTTTATATCAAGAAAAGGTAAATGACTTCTAATTACAAGTGGTTAGGTGGGGTGTTTTTACGGGGGTAATGTTGTCACAAGGTAACAAATAACACCTTGTGACAACATCAACATTACATTAAGAAAGCGGTTATTTAACCATGATAATCGAGTTGCTGGGCTAACGATTACTCTTTGGCTAAAAACGACTGCAAATAGGGGACTATTTTTTCTATCGATGTCTGGAATACACCGTTTTGGATCCAGTACAGCGTGTTATCGCCTGGGCGTAAATTAAACGCGGTAATATAAGCATCTGCCGCCAGACGACTCTCACCTTTCATTTCATAAACTTTACCCAACAACACGTAGTTAAGCCATGACATCTCAATTTCAATGCTTTTATTCACGGCATCAAAAGCGTTATCGATACTGCCTTTGCTTAAATAGTCGATAGCTTTAATTCGATACAGTATGGCGCTGTTTTGAATTTCCGGCATTTGCTCCACGCGTGCCAATTCTTCATTCAGCGCGGCCAGTTGCTGAGTATCAAAAGGTTGCTGTGATTGACGTAAGACATCCACCATCGCTTTTTGTGCATAGGCGTAGGCGAAGCTGGGTGAGGATTTCGTGATGTTCTCTAGCAGCGTGCTGGCCTTATTTAATGATGGTGCATCGCCGACAGAAACCAGCTGCAGTGCCTGGTAAAACTGCGCCAAAGACTGTGCTTCCGGCAGTTTCAGCCGGGTTAACTGCTTTTGCATGCCCTCTGGCCACGGCTGTGCCAATGCGCTGGAGAGGCTATCGAACAGATCGCTCTGGATAGAGACCAGGTTGCTATCGGTGACGAAGTAGCGCTTATCGAGCATGGTCGAACCGTCAGCGTTGTCGATAAGCAGCACCGACATAAAGCACTGCTGGGCGCGGTAGTGGCGCTGATTCACAAAGCTGATGGTCAGCGTCTTCCCGGAGCTGCTCGGTTCATTGACGTTATAGTTGGTTTTGTCATGAACCATAAAGGTGGAATAGGTGTTCAGCGAGGTGGTAATCAGCGTGCCGAGGCCGATGGCATACGACTGCTGCGAGACCCAGTTATTACAGGAGGCCCCCGGCTCAAAGCGAACGTCAATATCGCGTGGGTTAAGCAGCAGGTGTGTACGCGTTACCTGCGGATGCGGGCGCACCACGCTCAACAGGACCATGGCAATCAGCACGCCAAGCGATAATAAAAAGGCGCACTGGGTCCAGAAGTTGGCAAACCAGCGGCGTGGTTTTTGCTCGGAAGTGGCCGCAGGCGCAGGGCGCTGCGCGGGAGCTACCGGTAGGCTTTCAAGCGCAGCGGCGGGCTTTATCTCAGTGGTTTCACCTTGTATTTCAGACTCGCTAAGCCAGGTGACGGGCGCCGTAAGCTGGTAGCCGCGTTTGGGCACGGTAATAATGTATTCGGCGTGACTATCGCCACCGTCGCGCAGTGATTTACGCAGTTCAGAAATACTCTGGGTGACCACATGGCTGGTCACAATATTCCGCATCCAGATGTTATCAATAAGCTCGTCGCGGCTGAGCACTTCCCCTGGGTGGTGGGCAAAATACATCAGCAGATCGATTAATCGAGGTTCCAGAGTGAGCTGGCGTCCAGGGCGGCTAATTTGATTCACTGAAGGCGTGACGAGCCATTCCCCAACGCGCACAAACGGTTGTTGCATAAAAATGAGTCACCAAAGGAAAAGAAATAGTTAAGTGAATAATGATAACACAATTCACTACCCTGTTTTTTAACCGGGAAGAGCGCGGAGAGGCGTAAGGGCGGGTAGGATCCTACCCGCCTGGAAAGAAAAGATTACAGGACTTTATGCGGACCGAAGCATTCGTAGTGGATGCTGTCGGCGTTGATGCCCAGCTCAACCAGCTGTTTTGCTGCGTGCTGCATAAAGGCCACCGGGCCGCACAGGTAGAACTGCATCTGTGGATCCTGGAGCTTATCGGCAAGCGCTGAAAGCGCCATCAGCCCTTCGCTGTCGAACGCGCCAGACTGACGGTCCGCATCGGTCGGGGTGCGATACCACAGGTGTGAGGTGAAGTTCGGCAGCGCGCTACCCAGCGTTTTCACTTCATCGGCAAAGGCGTGAACGCTGCCGTTTTCCGCCGCGTGGAACCAGTTTACCTGCGCCGGGTGGCGGTTTTTCGACAGCGTATCCAGCATGGCCAGCATCGGGGTTTGCCCCACGCCGCCGGAGATCAGCGTGACCGGGGTTTGTGGCGTGACGTTAAGGAAGAAATCACCGGCAGGGGCGGCCAGATGGACCACATCGCCTTCTTTTGCCGCGTTATGCAGCCAGCTGGAGACCTGGCCGCCGTTTTCGCGCTTCACGGCAATGCGATAGCCTTTACCGTCTGGCTTGCGGGTCAGCGAGTATTGACGAATTTCCTGATACTCAAAATCTTCCGGTTTCAGCCATACCGCCAGATATTGACCTGGCTGATAATCCGCCACCGGCTGGCCGTCTACTGGCTCCATCTCGAAGCTGGTAATCAGGTCGCTGCGCGGGGTCTTTTTGACGATGCGGAACGCACGCGTGCCTTCCCAACCGCCGGTTTTGTTGGCGTTATCCTGATAAATCTCGGCTTCACGGTTGATAAACACGCCCGCCAGCACGCCATAGGCCTTGCCCCAGGCATCCAATACTTCCTGGCCTGGGCTAAACATCTCATCCAGCGTCGCCAGCAGGTGTGCACCCACAATGTTGTACTGCTCTGGTTTGATCTGGAAGCTGGTGTGCTTCTGAGCGATTTTCTCTACCGCTGGCAGCAGCGCGGGCAGGTTTTCAATATTGCTGGCGTAGGCGGCAATGGCGTTAAACAGCGCTTCACGCTGGTCGCCGTTACGCTGGTTGCTCATATTGAAAATCTCTTTCAGCTCCGGGTTATGGGTAAACATCCGGTCATAAAAGTGGGCGGTGAGCTTCGGGCCAGTTTCAACTAGCAGGGGGATAGTGGCTTTTACGGTGGCGATGGTTTGAGCGTCAAGCATGGCAGGTCTTCCTTTCAATCAATGTTATTTAATGTTGCATGTTAAATGCATCTTATAAAAATACCCCTGTTTTGTAAATGGTTCTTTGAAAGAATGCACTATTGCGGTTACAACATGAATTATTCACATCACAATCCTGAAAAGAAATCCGTTTCCCTGCCTCAGCCCTTTATTCCTCAATCCCTTGTGTGGCGCAGAGGAAAACGTTTGCGTAATTTCGTTTGTCAAGACCTGTTATCGCAGAACTAATCAGTTATACTGTTGGCCGTTGTCCAATTGGACTGCCTTTTCAGGCCAAAATTTAATTGTTAGCTGAGTCAGGAGATGCGGATGTTAAAGCGTGAAATGAACATTGCCGATTATGATGCCGAACTGTGGCAGGCTATGGAGCAGGAAAAAGTACGTCAGGAAGAGCACATCGAACTGATCGCCTCCGAAAACTACACCAGCCCGCGCGTCATGCAGGCGCAGGGTTCTCAGCTGACCAACAAATACGCTGAAGGTTACCCAGGCAAACGCTACTACGGCGGTTGTGAATACGTTGATATCGTTGAACAGCTGGCGATTGACCGCGCGAAAGAACTGTTCGGCGCAGACTACGCTAACGTACAGCCGCACTCCGGCTCTCAGGCTAACTTCGCGGTCTACACCGCGCTGCTGCAGCCGGGCGATACCGTTCTGGGTATGAACCTGGCGCAGGGCGGCCACCTGACTCACGGCTCCCCGGTTAACTTCTCCGGTAAGCTGTACAACATCATCCCTTACGGTATCGATGAGTCCGGTAAAATTGACTACGACGAGATGGCTAAGCTGGCTCAGACCCACAAACCGAAAATGATCATCGGTGGCTTCTCCGCATACTCCGGCGTTGTAGACTGGGCAAAAATGCGTGAAATCGCAGACAGCATCGGTGCTTATCTGTTCGTCGACATGGCGCACGTTGCCGGTCTGATTGCCGCAGGCGTTTACCCGAACCCAGTTCCACATGCTCACGTTGTGACCACCACCACTCACAAAACCCTGGCGGGTCCACGCGGTGGCCTGATCCTGGCGAAAGACGGTAGCGAAGAGCTGTACAAAAAACTGAACTCCGCCGTGTTCCCAAGCGCGCAGGGTGGCCCTCTGATGCACGTTATCGCCGGTAAAGCGGTGGCGCTGAAAGAAGCGATGGAGCCAGAGTTCAAGGTTTACCAGCAGCAGGTTGCTAAAAACGCTAAAGCGATGGTGGAAGTGTTCCTGAACCGTGGCTACAAAGTGGTTTCTGGCGGTACTGAAAACCACCTGTTCCTGCTGGATCTGGTTGATAAAAACCTGACCGGTAAAGAAGCAGACGCCGCGCTGGGTCGTGCGAACATCACCGTGAACAAAAACAGCGTGCCAAACGATCCGAAGAGCCCGTTCGTGACTTCCGGTATCCGTATCGGTTCCCCGGCTGTCACCCGCCGCGGCTTCAAAGAAGCGGAAGTGAAAGAGCTGGCTGGCTGGATGTGTGACGTGCTGGACAACATCAACGATGAGTCCGTTATCGAAAGCGTCAAAGCGAAAGTGCTGGATATCTGCGCTCGCTTCCCGGTTTACGCGTAATCGCTAACCGTAAAATGCAAAAAAGGCCGCGTATGCGGCCTTTTTTATGCCCGATGGCGCTGCGCTTATTGGGCCTACAACGTTTTCGTAGGCCTGATAAGGCGAAGCCACCATCAGGCAAACCCTCAATGCCTATCTAACGAAATTTTCCCCGGCCCGACAATCGCCAGCAGCAGGAACGCACCTGAAATGCTGATATTCTTGTAGAAGTTAATCATGTTCGGCATCACCGCATCGCCGGTCATGTTCCAGAAGTGGTGACCAATCACCGCGGTCCCCAGAGTGTAGAAAATAAAAATCACCGCCAGTGGACGAGTAAAGAAGCCCAGAATCACCAGAATAACGGCCGGCACTTCCATCAGAATGGCAATGATGGCCGCCAGCGCAGGCATTGGCGTGTCGATGGATGCCATATACTGCACCGTTCCATCGTAGTGGAGCATTTTGGGATAGCCGGAGAGAATAAACAGCAGCACGATAGCGATACGCGCAATCAGCAACAGCAGGTCGCGCGATGCGCCAAAGTCGAGATAACGGAGAGCGTTCATGGTCATTCCATTGTGTCAGTACGTGTGAGTTAAACGTAATACACAATGTTGCTCCCTGCCACCGTGCGCACATAAATCAGTCTTATGGCTGGAGCGAATAAACCGCGTTACGGCTGGAGAATAACCCCGCTTTGATGCCCGGTTATATGAATATTTCTAATACGAAGTTCGTCGCTTTTCTGCTCGCCCTGATGACGAACTCAGCGAGACGCTTTCAGAACCTTGCCGCATTTTTCATCGCTCGCCTGACCGTTACCGCTCATTGCGGCCTGAATGCACGCCTGATAATCCAGCGAGGAAATGGTTTCGTTACTGCTGTGCGTTTGCGGCTTTGACGCGGTGCTGGCGCAGCCCATCAATAGAAGTGCAGCGATTGCGGGAAGAAGCGTTTTCATGGTGCCATCCTGGGTTATTGGTGTCCTGATGACAGTGTGCACCGCGGTGAAAGCGAGCGCTGTAACCGTTTGTGCGGACGGATGACTGGCGCAAAAATAGCTAAAGGTGATATCCATCACAATTATCTCGTTAACGTGAGGAGTAGTGCTCTTCAGAATGTGGGTTGAGTCATTAGACTAGGGGCTCCAAAACGGGAGGACCCATGGTTTTGCACTCCACGCGCTGGCTGGCGCTCAGTTATTTCACCTACTTTTTTAGCTACGGTATTTTTCTTCCTTTCTGGAGCGTCTGGCTCAAAGGTGCTGGGCTGTCGCCGGAAACCATCGGTCTGCTGTTAGGGGCGGGGCTGGTCGCCCGGTTTCTCGGTAGCCTGCTGATTGCGCCGCGAGTGAGCGATCCGTCCCGGTTAATCCGCGTACTGCGCATTCTGGCGCTGATGACGCTGCTGTTCGCCGCCGCGTTCTGGGCAGGAACGCAGGTCGCCTGGCTGATGGTGGTGATGATCGGTTTCAACCTGTTCTTCTCACCGCTGGTGCCGCTGACCGATGCGCTGGCGAACACCTGGCAAAAACAGATAACCATGGACTACGGCCGAGTGCGGCTGTGGGGCTCGATTGCCTTCGTGATTGGTTCCGCGCTGACCGGTAAGCTGGTGAGCCTGTTCGATTACCACGTCATCCTGGTGATGCTGAGTCTTGGCGTCGCGTCAATGCTGCTGGGGATGTTGCTGAAACCGTCGGTGATGCCACTCGGTGAATCCCGCCATCAGGAGAGCGTTGGCTGGCCGGCCTGGCGTTCCTTAATAACGCAAAACTGGCGCTTTCTTGCCTGCGTGAGTCTGCTTCAGGGGGCTCACGCGGCCTATTACGGCTTCAGCGCCATCTTCTGGGAAGGGGCGGGATATTCGGCGTCGGCTATCGGCTACCTGTGGTCGTTGGGCGTGGTGGCTGAAGTGATCACCTTTGCGCTGAGCAAAAAGGTATTCCGCCGCTTTAGCGCCCGGGATTTGCTGCTGCTATCGGCCATTTGTGGCGTTATCCGCTGGGGATTGATGGGCTGGACGACCAGCCTGCCGTGGCTGATTTTGATTCAGATCCTACATTGTGGCACCTTCACCGTCTGCCATCTGGCGGCGATGCGCTATATTGCCGCCCGTCAGGGGAGCGAAGTTATCCGCCTGCAGGCGGTCTACTCGGCGGTGGCGATGGGCGGCAGCATTGCGGTGATGACCATGTTCTCTGGATTCCTGTATCAGCATCTCCATCAGGGACTGTTCTGGGTGATGGCGCTGGTGGCACTGCCTGCGCTGGTGCTGCGACCAAAAACCGTCGCCCGCTAGGTCTCCAGAATCTTGCAGATATGCTGCTGCTGATGCTCGCTGAGCGGTTGCTCGGCGTGGATCAGCGGCGGTGAAAACAGGGGCAGGGCAATCGCGTAAGGCGAAATCACGAGCGTGCTGTTTTTCGGCGCGCCCTCTTTCTGGAAGACGTTGACCGTCAGGTACTTCACGGTGAGCGGCAGCAGCGTCAGCTCCCGTAGTTGCTGTTCAATCTCCTGCTCCAGAGCCGGATTGTCGCCGGTTAACAGCACCACCTGCTTCTCGTGCAGCTCGCTCTCCTGCATTAATCCGGCGCCAAAAATCACCGCAATCAGCGCCGCTTCATCATCGCTGAAGTGCAGGGTATAGCGCGTTTCAAAATCACTCAGCGCCGCACGCGTCGTGCGAATTAACCGCGGGTAGAGGCGGTGGATCTCTTCCGGTAAGTGATGATCGATGCCGATCTCAAATACGCAGCGGTTCAGCGCCTGCGCGACGTGAACGTAAAGCTGATCGTGCAGGCTGCGTTCATCGGTGAAATGGCAGTGCGCCTCATGCTGAAAACGGTCGACCAGTCGGGCAATCGCCAGATGTAGCTGCTGGTCCTGCTCGCGTCCATCAAACTGGGGATTTGGCACCTTCAGCAACATAAATAGCAGTGCCAGGAAGTGCTGCTCGTTGCGGTTTGGCGTTTGCATCACCCGTCTCTGCCAGTGGTGGACAATATCCGCCGCCATCTGATATTCCAGCGTGGACTGCGTCCAGGCGCTTTGCAGCGTGCTAAAAATCGGGCTTTCTCCCTGATGATGCTGTAATAAACAGTACTGGAGATAGAGGCGTAAAAACTGCACGTCGCGACATTCAAAATCGCGCTGCAGGCTGCGGGCGCAGCGGTTCACCAGCGCCTGCAGGTTGGTTTCATCATACAGCGTACGCGGGATCTTCAGCTGTTTGAGCTGCGTTTTCAGCGCCGGTGTAAAATGGTGCGTCACAAAGTGCGGACACAGACGCAATGCGCGGCGAAGCCAGTGCAGCAAGCACAGGCGCAGGTCGAGGGTTGTGCCTTCAATCCGATAGCAGCCATCCGCCTGAGTGGCGATCGCCAGACGATGGTAACGCTCAACCTCCTCTCCGGCTTCAATGACATCTTGCCGGGCGGTGGAAACATCGACATTATTCACCATGCCAATGTATTCCGCCGTGATGGAATGACCAGGGAGATAGAGCATCAGCAGCGCCTGGCAGCGGCGCTGCGGACTGGAAAGCACAGATGGCGGTTCGAGTACGGTCATCATCTGTTGGGATCCAGCAGCAGGTTATGAGCATAAGAATAGACAAAAGATAACGGCAGCTAATGGGCTTTAGCTAAGGAATGCGGGTGACGGTCACAGAATTTTTCACTGAGGAACCGATGAAGAGAGTGAAACAATGCGCGGTTCTGATGTTTCTTACGGTTTTATCGTTAAACGTCAGCGCACATCCGCACAGCTTTATTACCATCACGAACCAACTGGTGGTGGCTGACGGCAAGCTGACGGGCATGAAAATGCGCTGGGTAATGGATGAACTCACCTCGGCGGATCTGCTCTACGACGCGGGCAACGCGAAGCCGGGCGATGAGGTCTGGAAAAAACTGGCCGCTGAGGTAATGGCGAACGTACTGGGGCAGCACTACTTCACCGAATTCTGGCACGATGGCAAAAAGGTGAAGTTTGAGAACCTGCCAACCGCCTACGGCCTGGCGCGTCAGGGGCATCAGGCGGTGCTGACCTTTACCTTACCGCTGGCGACGCCGCAAACGCTCGCCGGGCAGACTTACACCTTTTCCACCTTCGACCCGACCTATTATGTTGATATGAGTTACGAAAAGGACAGCGATGTGGCGTTTGCCCCAGATTTTAAAGGTGCATGCAAAGTCAGCGTCCACACTCCGCATCCCAACGAGGAGATGCTTTCCTACGCGCAATCGCTCGATAAAGCGGATGCGCCGCCGGAAGATATGGACCTTGGAAAACAGTTTGCACAGAAGGTCACCATCGCATGTCAGTAATTTCTGTTAATCGTCGCGCCTCGCGTCGCTGGCTGTCGCTCTGGCCGCTGTTGTTGTTTTTCGCGGTAGCGGTTATCGGCATACTATGGCTCTGGCAGGCCTGGCCGCAGGTCATGCTGCAAAGCATGGTCTGGCAGCGCGATGTGAACCAGAAGATGAGCGGTTTGCTACAGGCCGTGGCGGAAAACCCGGCTCAGGCGGGTGGGGCGCTGCTGCTGTTCAGCTTTGTCTACGGCGTGCTGCATGCGCTGGGCCCTGGGCACGGAAAGGTGGTGATCACCACGTGGTTGGCCACCCATCCGTCAAAATTAAAATCCAGTATTGGCCTCACGCTTGCGGCTTCTTTATTACAGGGGTTGGTGGCTATTGGCCTGGTGGTCGTGGTGCTGACGCTGTTACGGCTTCCGGCGCGCCAGCTGCACCTCAGCAGTTTCTGGCTGGAGAAGGGCAGCTATGCGCTGGTGGGCGTGCTGGGACTATTACTGTGCTGGCGGGCGCTAAAAAAGCTGCGCACGCTGCTGCGTAAACCGAAGTTCACTGCTTTTACGCCACACCACGTTCATGACCAGCACTGCGGCTGTGGTCATCAACATATGCCGGACCCCAAACAGCTTGAGCGTGATGAAGACTGGCGCGCGAGGCTGATGATTGTGCTGTCGATGGGCATGCGCCCCTGTTCCGGGGCCATAATGGTGCTGCTGTTCAGCAAAGTGATTGGCGTTTTTGGCTGGGGCATTGCTTCTGCACTGGCGATGGCAGCAGGAACGTCGCTCACCATCTCTTCGCTGGCGCTGTTGGTTCACGGTTTTCGCACCCTGGCGGTGAAGCTCAGCGGCACTAAAACGCCGGTACTCTGGCGGCAGGTGGGCTGGACAACGTTGGCGTTAGCGGGTGGGGTGATTCTGCTTGCGGTGGCGGTGGTGATGTGGGTAAGTGCAGTGCCGGTAGGCAGAGGCCTGAGGCCGTTTTAAAAAGCCGGATGGCGGCTACGCCTTATCCGGCCTACACATCATGTAGGCCCGGTAAGCGAAGCGCCACCGGGCTGTACTGACTTAGCGCTTCAGCGCTTCGCTCAGCTCATCACGCATGTTTGCCAGCATGGCTTTCACGATACGTGGGTTACCCGCAACGATGTTGCCGGTCATCATGTAATTATGGCCGCCGGTGAAGTCACAAACGATAGAACCTGCTTCACGAGCGATCAGTTCGCCAGCGGCGAAGTCCCAAGGTTTCAGGCCGATTTCGAAGAAACCGTCAACGCGAGCAGCGGCAACGTAGGCCAGATCCAGCGCAGCGGAACCGGAACGACGGAAGTCCGCACATTCGGTAAACATTTTGCCGAGGATGTTCATATAAGCAGGCGCGTGCTGTTTCACTTTGAACGGGAAACCGGTCGCGATGATGGTGCCATCCAGGTCACGGGCGGTGCTGCCGCGCAGACGGTAACCGTTGAGCTGTGCGCCCTGGCCGCGGGTAGCGGTGAACAGTTCGTTGCGCATTGGATCGTAAACCACAGCCACTTCAGTACGGCCTTTAATGCGTACGGCGATGGAAACGGAGAAGTGTGGAAGACGTTTGATAAAGTTGGTGGTGCCATCCAGTGGATCGATAACCCATTGAACATCCAGATCTTCGCCAACATGTTCACCGCTTTCTTCGGTGATAATGGTGTGTTGCGGGTAAGATTTGCGAATGGTGTCGATAATCATCGCTTCAGCGGCTTTATCAACGTTAGTCACGAAATCGTTGCTGCCTTTCTGGCTCGCTTCAACAGCTTCTGGTGTTTCGTAGTTTTTGGCAATCAGGTTACCCGCCTTGCGCGCTGCGCGCACGGCGATGTTCAGCATCGGATGCATCAGGTTACTCTCACTGGATGTTAAAGAACGGGGAAAACGGCGCATATCATAGCAGCGAATTCGGAATCTGTCTCAGGTTTATGGTAATATGGTCGAATAATCTTTAGACGAAGAATGACAATGCTGCAAAATATCCGAATCGTGCTGGTCGAAACCTCTCACACCGGCAACATGGGCTCCGTGGCCCGCGCTATGAAAACCATGGGCTTAACCAACCTGTGGCTGGTCAATCCGCTGGTGAAACCGGATTCCCAGGCCATCGCCCTGGCGGCCGGTGCCAGCGATGTGATTGGTAACGCGCAGATCGTCGATACCCTTGACGAAGCGCTGGCTGGTTGCAGTCTGGTGGTCGGCACCAGCGCGCGTTCCCGTACGCTGCCATGGCCAATGCTTGACCCGCGCGAGTGTGGTCTGAAAAGCGTCTCTGAAGCCGAACACGCGCCGGTGGCGCTGGTCTTTGGCCGCGAGCGCGTGGGCCTAACCAATGACGAACTGCAGAAATGTCATTACCACGTGGCGATTGCCGCTAACCCGGAATACAGCTCGCTGAACCTGGCGATGGCCGTGCAGGTTATCTCATACGAAGTGCGCATGGCCTGGCTGGCGGCGCAGGAAAGCACGGAACCGAAGGTTGAGCACGACGAGACGCCGTACCCGCTGGTGGACGATCTTGAGCGTTTCTATGGCCACCTGGAGCAGACGCTGCTCGCTACCGGTTTCATTCGAGAAAACCATCCGGGGCAGGTGATGAGCCGTTTACGTCGTCTGTTTACCCGTGCGCGCCCGGAAAGCCAGGAACTGAACATCCTACGTGGGATTCTGGCGTCTATTGAGCAGAAAAACAAAGAGTAAGGTGCATGCCCGGCGGCGCTCCGCTTGGCCGGGCTACACGGCTCTTGTATCCCGGGCGAGGCCTCTGGCCGACCCCGGGAACGGCTCAGAATCAATACCGCACGGAACGCCAAATACCTGACTAAATTACTCAAGTAAATAGTTGACTGTTTTAGTCGGGAATGTCAGACTTGGCCCTGCTATGCAATACCCACAATATTATTAAAAACCCCGGGCAGGGGCGAGTTTGAGGTTAAGTAAGACATGAGACTGACATCTAAAGGGCGTTATGCCGTAACCGCGATGCTGGACGTTGCACTCAACTCCGAAGCGGGCCCGGTGCCGTTGGCTGATATTTCTGAACGTCAGGGAATTTCACTCTCCTATCTGGAGCAGCTGTTCTCCCGTCTGCGTAAAAATGGCTTAGTATCCAGCGTACGCGGACCTGGCGGTGGTTATCTGCTGGGTAAAGAAGCAAACCACATCGCAGTGGGTGAAGTGATTAGCGCAGTGGACGAGTCCGTTGACGCTACCCGCTGTCAGGGGAAAGGTGGCTGCCAGGGCGGCGATAAATGTTTGACCCACGCACTCTGGCGCGATCTGAGCGACCGTCTGACCGGCTTCCTGAACAACATCACCCTCGGTGAACTGGTCAATAACCAGGAAGTTCTGGACGTGTCTGGTCGCCAACATTCGCACGACACCTCCCGCAATACCCGCGTACAAGACGCTATCGACGTTAAGTTACGTGCATAATCCACCTGCTCTGCCGTGTGCCTTATTGGGCGCACGTAGCAGGGCTGGTTATAGATAAAAATGAGATTTCAGAGTCAGGCCGGGACAGCGTCCCGTCAACACGGTCGTACATCCAGCCGGTTGCCTGACTCCTTGCATTGAGTGATGTACGGAGTTAAAGAGCAATGAAATTACCGATTTATCTCGACTACTCCGCAACCACGCCGGTGGACCCGCGTGTTGCCGAGAAAATGATGCAGTTTCTGACCCTGGACGGGACCTTTGGTAACCCGGCCTCTCGTTCACACCGTTTCGGCTGGCAGGCTGAAGAGGCGGTAGATATCGCCCGTAACCAGATTGCCGACCTCGTGGGTGCAGACCCGCGTGAAATCGTCTTTACCTCCGGTGCGACTGAATCCGACAACCTGGCGATTAAAGGTGCAGCCAACTTTTATCAGAAAAAAGGCAAGCACATCATCACCAGCAAAACCGAGCATAAAGCCGTGCTGGACACCTGTCGTCAGCTCGAGCGCGAAGGTTTCGAAATCACCTATCTGGCGCCACAGCGCAACGGCATTATCGATCTCAAAGAGCTCGAAGCAGCCATGCGTGACGACACCATCCTCGTCTCCATCATGCACGTGAACAACGAAATCGGCGTGGTGCAGGATATCGCGACCATCGGCGAAATGTGCCGTGCGCGCGGCATCATCTATCACGTTGATGCAACCCAGAGCGTGGGCAAACTGCCTATCGACCTGAGCCAGCTGAAAGTAGACCTGATGTCCTTCTCCGGTCACAAAATTTACGGTCCAAAAGGTATCGGCGCGCTGTACGTTCGTCGTAAACCACGTATCCGTATCGAAGCGCAGATGCACGGCGGCGGTCACGAGCGCGGCATGCGTTCCGGTACCCTGCCTGTTCACCAGATCGTCGGCATGGGCGAAGCTTACCGTATCGCGAAAGAAGAGATGGAGACCGAAATGGCCCGTCTGCGCGGTCTGCGTAACCGTCTGTGGAACGGCGTGAAGGATATGGAAGAAGTCTACCTGAACGGTGACCTCGAGCAGGGCGCACCAAACATCCTCAACGTGAGCTTTAACTACGTTGAAGGCGAGTCCCTGATTATGGCGCTGAAAGACCTGGCGGTTTCCTCTGGTTCCGCATGTACTTCCGCAAGCCTTGAGCCATCCTACGTGCTGCGCGCACTGGGCATGACCGATGAGCTGGCGCATAGCTCCATTCGTTTCTCTTTAGGTCGTTTCACTACCGAAGAAGAGATTGACTACACCATCAATCTGGTTCGCAACTCCATTGGCCGTCTGCGCGACCTTTCTCCACTGTGGGAAATGTTCAAGCAGGGCGTGGATCTGAACAGCATTGAATGGTCGCATCATTAATCGGTACCGATAAGGAGAATTCATCATGGCTTACAGCGAAAAAGTAATCGATCACTACGAGAACCCACGTAACGTAGGTTCCTTCGACAACAGCGACGAGAGCGTCGGCAGCGGCATGGTCGGTGCTCCGGCCTGCGGCGACGTGATGAAGTTGCAGATTAAAGTCAACAATGAAGGTATCATTGAAGACGCGCGTTTCAAGACCTACGGCTGCGGTTCCGCCATTGCTTCCAGCTCCCTCGTCACCGAGTGGGTAAAAGGGAAATCCCTGGACGAAGCACAGGCGATTAAAAATACCGATATTGCAGACGAGCTTGAACTGCCACCAGTGAAAATTCACTGTTCAATCCTGGCAGAAGACGCGATTAAAGCCGCCATTGCGGATTACAAAAGCAAACGTGAAGCAAAATAATTAAGAGTTGAGGTTTTTATGTCGATTACCTTAAGCGACAGTGCAGCAGCGCGAGTCAATACCTTCCTGTCAAACCGCGGTAAAGGGTTTGGTCTGCGTCTTGGCGTGAGAACGTCCGGCTGTTCAGGTATGGCCTATGTACTGGAATTTGTTGACGAGCCGGCGGCAGAAGATACCGTTTTCGAAGACAAAGGCGTGAAGGTTGTCATTGACGGTAAGAGCCTGCAATTTCTTGATGGCACGCAGCTCGACTTCGTAAAAGAAGGTCTGAACGAAGGGTTTAAATTCACTAACCCGAACGTGAAAGACGAGTGCGGTTGCGGCGAAAGCTTTAACGTCTGATTTTGAGTCCTGCCAACCCCACCCATGGTTTTATCGCTGTGCGTGGGGTTTGTTTTAAATAGTTAACCCTGAGATCGTCATGGATTACTTCACTCTCTTTGGATTGCCAGCCGGTTATCACGTAGACACTCAGGCCCTCGCGGCACGCTTCCAGGACCTGCAGCGTCAGAACCACCCCGACCGATTTGCTAGCGGCAGCGACGCGGAACAGCTCGCGGCGGTTCAGCGTTCTGCGAACATCAACCAGGCCTGGCAAACGTTGCGTCACCCGTTGATGCGCGCCGAATACCTACTTTCCCTGCATGGCTTTGATCTCGCCTCGGAACAGCATACCGTGCGCGATACCGCGTTCCTGATGGAACAGCTGGAACTGCGCGAAGAGCTGGACGAGATTGAACAGGCAAAAGATACCGACCGCCTGGAAGGGCTGATTAAGCGTATCAAAGCAATGTATAGCCAACGCCAGCAGCAGATGGTGGCGGAACTCGATTCGCAAACGTGGGAAGCGGCGGCGGATACCGTCCGTAAACTGCGTTTTCTCGATAAACTCCAAAGCAGCGCTGAATTACTCGAAGAAAAGCTGCTCGATTTCTGATTCTGGAAGCTTAACATGGCCTTATTACAAATTAGTGAGCCGGGTCTAAGCGCCGCGCCGCACCAGCGTCGTCTGGCGGTGGGCATTGACTTAGGTACCACCAATTCCCTGGTGGCTACCGTGCGTAGCGGCCAGGCGGAAACGCTGGCCGACAATCAGGGGCGTCACCTGCTGCCTTCCGTTGTGCACTATCAGGAGCAGGGCCACGTGGTCGGCTACGATGCGCGCACCAACGCCGCGCTGGACCCCGCTAACACCATTAGCTCCGTTAAACGCATGATGGGCCGTTCGCTGGCGGATATCCAGACGCGCTACCCACACCTGCCGTACCAGTTCCAGGCAAGCGAAAACGGCCTGCCGATGCTGGTGACCAAAGCCGGTGTACTGAACCCAATCCGCGTCTCTGCCGATATCCTCAAAGCGCTGGCGGCTCGTGCCACCGAAACGCTTGAGGGTGAGCTTGATGGCGTGGTAATTACCGTTCCCGCTTACTTTGACGACGCCCAGCGTCAGGGCACCAAAGACGCCGCGCGTCTGGCGGGCCTGCACGTACTGCGTCTGCTGAACGAACCGACTGCGGCGGCCATTGCCTACGGCCTCGACTCCGGTCAGGAAGGGGTGATTGCCGTCTACGATCTGGGTGGCGGTACCTTCGATATCTCTATTTTGCGTCTGAGCCGCGGCGTGTTTGAAGTGCTGGCTACCGGCGGGGATTCCGCGCTGGGTGGCGACGACTTCGACCACCTGCTGGCCGACCATATCCGCGAACAGGCAGGCATTGCCGATCGCAGCGACAACCGCGTTCAGCGCGAGCTGCTTGACGCCGCCATCGCCGCTAAAATCGCCCTGAGCGATGCCGACCACGTGACCGTTGAGGTCGCGGGCTGGAAAGGCGAGGTGACCCGCGAACAGTTTAACGACCTGATTTCCGCACTGGTGAAACGCACGCTGCTGGCCTGTCGTCGCGCATTGAAAGATGCGGGTGTGGAAGCCGAAGAGGTGCTGGAAGTGGTGATGGTCGGCGGTTCTACCCGCGTACCGCTGGTGCGTGAACGCGTAGGCGAGTTCTTTGGCCGTACGCCACTGACCTCTATCGACCCGGATAAAGTGGTCGCTATTGGCGCCGCCGTACAGGCTGATATTCTGGTCGGCAACAAGCCGGACAGCGAAATGCTGCTGCTCGACGTGATCCCGCTCTCTCTCGGCCTCGAAACCATGGGCGGCCTGGTAGAGAAGGTTATCCCGCGTAACACCACCATTCCGGTAGCGCGTGCGCAGGAGTTCACCACCTTCAAAGACGGCCAGACCGCGATGTCCATCCACGTGATGCAGGGCGAGCGCGAACTGGTGCAGGACTGCCGTTCACTGGCGCGTTTTGCGCTTCGCGGGATTCCGGCGCTGCCGGCTGGCGGCGCACACATTCGCGTAACCTTCCAGGTGGACGCCGATGGCCTGCTGAGCGTCACCGCCATGGAGAAATCCACCGGCGTTGAGTCCTCTATTCAGGTGAAGCCGTCCTACGGACTGACCGATGGCGAAATCGCCACCATGATTCAGGATTCCATGAGCTATGCCGAGCAGGACGTGAAAGCACGTATGCTGGCAGAGCAGAAAGTGGAAGCCGCTCGCGTGCTGGAAAGCCTGCACAGCGCGCTGGCCGCTGATGCCGCGCTGTTAAGCGCCGCAGAGCGTCAGGAGATTGACGAGGCTGCCGCCGTGCTGAGCGCGGTTGCCGAGGGCAATGACACTGACGCCATAGAACAAGCCATTAAAAACGTTGACAAACAAACCCAGGAATTCGCCGCTCGCCGCATGGACCAATCCGTCCGTGTCGCGCTGAAAGGCCAATCCGTGGACGAGGTTTAATATGCCAAAGATTGTTTTTTTGCCACATCAGGACCTGTGTCCGGATGGCATCGTTGTGGAAGCTGAGACCGGTGAAACGATTCTGGATGCTGCGCTGCGTAGCGGTATCGAGATTGAACACGCCTGCGAAAAATCCTGTGCCTGCACCACCTGCCACTGCATCGTGCGTGAAGGTTTCGACTCGCTGCCAGAAAGCACCGAAGACGAAGACGATATGCTGGATAAAGCTTGGGGGCTGGAACCAGATAGCCGCCTGAGCTGCCAGGCCCGCGTCACGGATGAAGACCTGGTGGTCGAAATTCCGCGTTACACAATTAACCACGCGCGCGAGCACTAAGAGGATAGTATGGGACTTAAGTGGACTGACAGCCGCGAAATCGGCGAAGCGCTGTACGATGCTTACCCGGATACCGATCCGAAAACGGTGCGCTTCACCGACATGCACCAGTGGATTTGCGACCTCGAAGATTTTGATGATGATCCTCAGGCATCAAATGAAAAAATCCTTGAGGCAATTCTGCTAGTCTGGTTGGATGAAGCAGAATAATTTTTGCGTCATGATTCGCGCCGCAGGTGCGTTGGCTACGCTCGCTCACCCCAGTCACATAGTTTGCTATGCTCCCGGGGATTCGCTCACTTGCTGCCTTCTTGCAACGCGAATCATTTAGCAAAAGACATAACGGGCTGCCATTCGGCGGCCCGTTTGCTAATAAGGATAAAAAAATGACACAAGCCATGAAAATTACCCTTTCTACTCAGCCAGCCGATGCGCGCTGGGGTGAAAAAGCGGCCTATAGCATTAATGATGAAGGTATTGTCCTGCACCTGACTGGCCGCGACGACGCGGGCCTTATCCAGCGCGCGGCGCGTAAAATCGACGGCATGGGCATCAAGCACGTTGACCTGTCTGGCGAAGGCTGGAACGTCGACCTCGCCTGGGCTTTCTGGGCAGGCTATAAAGGGCCGAAAGGCACCCGTCAGGTTGAATGGCCTGAGCTGGACGATGTACAGCGCCAGGAACTGGACAACCGTCTGACCTACATTGACTGGGTACGTGACACCATCAACGCCCCGGCGGAAGAGCTGGGTCCAGAACAGTTGGCGCAGCGTGCGGTTGACCTGCTGTGCGGCGTGGCGTGCGACAACGTCTCTTACCGCATCACCAAAGGCGAAGATCTGCGTGAGCAGGGTTACGCTGGCCTGCACACCGTGGGCCGTGGTTCTGAACGTCCGCCGGTACTGCTGGCGCTGGACTACAACCCAACGGGCGATAAAGAAGCGCCGGTTTACGCCTGCCTGGTCGGTAAAGGTATCACCTTCGATTCCGGCGGCTACAGCATCAAACAGAGTGCGTTCATGGACTCCATGAAGTCCGATATGGGCGGTGCGGCAACCGTGACCGGTGCGCTGGCGCTGGCGATTACCCGCGGTCTGAACAAGCGCGTAAAACTGTACCTGTGCTGTGCGGATAACCTGATCAGCGGCAACGCCTTCAAACTTGGCGATATCATCCACTACCGGAACGGTAAAAATGTGGAAGTGATGAACACCGATGCAGAAGGTCGCCTGGTGCTGGCCGATGGCCTGATTGATGCCAGCGCGCAGAAACCGGAGCTTATCATCGACGCGGCAACCCTGACCGGGGCGGCAAAAACCGCGCTGGGCAACGATTACCACGCGCTGTTTAGCTTTGATGACCAACTGGCGAACCGTCTGCTGGCGAGCGCCAGTGCGGAAAATGAAGCCTTCTGGCGCCTGCCGCTGGCCGAGTTCCACCGCAACCAACTGCCGTCTAACTTTGCTGAGCTGAACAACACCGGCAGCGCAGCCTACCCGGCGGGCGCAAGCACCGCGGCGGGCTTCCTGTCCCACTTCGTGGAAAACTACCACCAGGGTTGGCTGCACATCGACTGCTCTGCCACCTACCGCAAATCTGCCGTCGAGCAGTGGTCGGCGGGTGCCACCGGGCTGGGCGTGCGGACTATCGCGAATCTGTTGACCGCCGAGTAATCTTTTCCCCTCACCCTAACCCTCTCCCCAAAGGGGAGAGGTGACCCACCCATTTTTCTCCCTCGCCCCTTGGGGGAGAGGGCCGGGGTGAGGGGTATTCACACCTTCTGGAAGCACTATGTCTGAAACCAAAAACGAACTCGAAACGCTGCTGGAACAGGCGGCAACCGAACCCGCTCATCGCCCGGCCTTTTTTCGCACTTTACTGGAGTCCACCGTCTGGGTGCCCGGCAGTGCCGCCGATGACCAGCAGGTTGTTGACGATAGCGCCTTAGAACTACAGCACTGGGAAAAAGACGACGGCACCTCGGTTATCCCGTTTTTTACCTCGCTGGAAGCGCTGAAAGACGCGGTCACCACCGAGCAGGCGTTTGTGGTCATGCCGGTGCGCACGTTGTTTGAAATGACGCTCGGCGAAACGTTGTTCCTCAACGCGAAGCTGCCGACCGGCAAAGAGTTTACCCCGCGTGAAATCAGCCACCTGATTGGCGAAGAGGGCAACCCGCTCAGTACGCAGGAAGTGCTGGAAGGCGGCAGTGCGCTGCTGCTCTCTGAAGTTGCAGAGCCACCGGCCCAAATGGTGGAGTCGCTGACCACGCTGTTTAAAACCCTGAAAACGGTGAAGCGTGCGTTTATCTGCTCCATTAAAGAGCGCGCGGACGAGCAGCCGAATCTGCTGATTGGTATTGAAGCGGAAGGGGATATCGAAGAGATTATTCATGCCGCGGGCAGCGTGGCGACCGACACCTTACCGGGTGATGAACCGATTGATATCTGTCAGGTGGTGGAAGGCGAGAAGGGCATCAGCCACTTTATGCTGGCGCATATCACGCCGTTCTATGAAAAACGCTGGGGCAGTTTCCTGCGTGATTTTAAGCAGAACCGAATCATTTGAAACCATGCCGGATGGTGGCGTAAACGCTTTGTCCGGCCTGCATTCGTAGCCCGGGCGAGGCGTTATACGCCGACCCCGGGATGACACGGCCCCGCTGTTACCTCTGAGGCTCAATCGGCAAATCGTCGCGCGCGCCCCATTCACTCCAGGCACCGTCATACAGCACGACCTCTTTCGCCCCCAACGTCTCCAGCGCCAGCAGAACCACCGCTGCCGTCACGCCTGAGCCACAGCTGGTGATAATCGGCTGATTAAGGTCTACGCCTTGACGAGCAAAAATCATTTCCAGTTCGTCCGTGGTCTTCAGTTCGCCGTTGAACGTCAGTTCGTTCCACGGCACGTTCAACGCACCGGGAATATGGCCGCGCCGCAGACCAGGGCGTGGTTCATCCACTTCGGCATTAAAGCGAGCGGCTGGACGAGCATCGACAATCTGTACCGAGCGCTCATGGCTCGCCAGCAGCACATCGGTCAGGCGCACAACGGCCTCGGCGTTGAACTTAACCTCAAACTCACCTTCACCGGCATCAACATCACCCTGTTCGAGCAGCAGTTCATCGCGCTGCCAGCCCGCGAGCCCGCCCGCCAGAATAGAGACGTTCTCTACCCCGAAGGTTTTCAGCATCCACCATGCGCGCGGCGCGGAGAACAGATTACCCTCGTCATACACCACTAAATGACGGTCGCTGTTGACGCCCAGTTCGCGCATGGCGACGGCGAAAGCTTCCGGGCGCGGCATCATATGCGGCAGCGTTGAGGTGTGATCGGAGAGCGCTTCAATATCAAAGAACCGCGCGCCAGGCAGGTGACCTGCACGGTATTCACTCGCCATATCCCGGTGCTCTTGCCCTGGAGGGGCCATCCGCGCATCAATAATTTGAATTGCCGGATCGTTAAGGTGTTCAGCCAGCCAATCGGCGGCGACAAAAAAAGAGGTGGTCATTGAGTGCCTCCATTTGCAAATGTAGAGGAATTGTCGGCGTTTTCCGGAGAGCTGACAAGTTAGCAACGTTGCGGTTGTGATTAAGGCTATATATGAATTCTGAAAATCAGCCCAGAAATGAGCGTGCTATTGGTAAAAGTCACGTTTGCACATAATACTATGTCAATTAACGAAATAGAGACTTAACGTCAGAGGTTATAAGGATGAAACCGTTCCGTTTAGCCGTGCTTGCTATGCTGGCCGCCTCGCTCCTGTCCGGGTGCGACGACAGCGACAAAGCTCAGGATGTCAAACCCGCCGCCTCCTCGACGGCGTCGCAAAACGTCGCACCGGTTAAACCGGATGCCGCACAGCTGGCGAAGCTTGCCCAGCAGAGCGAGGGTAAAGCACTCACGCTACTGGATGCCTCAGAGGTTCAACTCGACGGTGCGGCAACGCTGGTGCTGACGTTCTCTATTGCGCTCAACCCCGATCAGGATTTCAGCAAAACCGTCCACGTGGTGGATAAGAAAAGCGGCAAGGTGGACGGTGCCTGGGAGCTGGCGCCGAACCTGAAGGAGCTGCGGCTGCGGCATCTGGAGCCGAAGCGCGATCTGATTGTCACCGTTGACCCAGAGCTTGCTGCGCTGAATAAGGCCACCTTCGGCACCAGCGTGGAGAAAACGCTAACCACCCGTGATATTGCCCCAAGCGTTGGTTTTGCCAGCCGCGGCTCGCTGCTGCCGGGCAAAGTGGTGGACGGGCTGCCGGTAATGGTGCTCAACGTACCGCACGTGGACGTCAACTTCTTCCGCGTGAAGCCGGAATCGCTGGCGGCGTTTGTCAGCCAGTGGGAGTACCGCAGTTCGCTTAGCAACTGGGAGTCCGACGAACTGCTGAAAATGGCGGACCTGGTTTACACCGGGCGTTTCGACCTCAACCCGGCACGCAACACGCGGGAAAAACTGCTGCTGCCGCTGAAAGATATTGCGCCGCTGCAGCAGTCCGGCGTCTATATCGCGGTAATGAATCCGGCGGGCCAGTACAGCTACAGTAATGCCGCTACGCTCTTTACGCTCAGCGACGTTGGCGTGTCGTTACACCGTTACCACAACCAGCTTGATGTATTCACCCAAAGCCTTGAAAACGGCGGAGCCCAGTCGGCGGTTGAGCTCACACTGCTCAATGACAAAGGGCAAACTCTGGCGCAGGCGACCAGCGATGCTCAGGGACATGCGGTCCTGAAAACCGACAAAGACGCTGCGCTGCTGCTGGCGCGCAAAGAGGGGCAAACCACCTTACTTGACCTCAAGCTGCCGGCGCTCGATCTGGCAGAGTTTGACGTGGCAGGTGACCCTGGCTTCAGCAAACAGTTCTTTATGTTTGGCCCGCGCGATCTTTATCGTCCCGGCGAAACGGTGATCCTCAACGGTCTGCTGCGGGATGGCGATGGCAAAGCGTTACCGGAACAACCGGTGAAGCTGGAGGTAGTGAAACCTGACGGGCAGGTGATCCGCAGCGTCGTCAGCCAGCCGGTGAATGGTCTCTATCAGTTTACCTATCCGCTGGACAGCAGTGCGGCAACCGGCATGTGGCATATTCGCGCCAATACCGGCGATAACCAGCCGCGTGAATGGGATTTCCACGTCGAAGACTTTATGCCAGAACGTATGGCGCTCAACCTGACGCCGCAGCCGACGCCGCTTGCACCGGATGATGACGTGAAGTTTGACGTGTCGGGCTACTATCTTTACGGCGCACCGGCCAGCGGCAATAGCCTGCAGGGGAAACTGTTTTTACGTCCGTTGCGCGAAGCCGTTGCCGCGCTGCCGGGCTTCCAGTTTGGCGATATTGCCGAACAAAATACCACCCGTAGCCTTGATGAAATGAATCTGGCGCTGGATGCCAAAGGTCACGGAGAAGTGACCACCGTCAGCCAGTGGCAGGAGACACATTCGCCGCTGCAGGTGATTCTTCAGGCCAGTCTGCTCGAGTCTGGCGGTCGTCCGGTGACTCGTCGCGCCACCCAGGCCATCTGGCCAGCCTCTGAGCTACCGGGTATTCGCCCGCAGTTCGCCAGTAAGGCGGTCTATGACTACCGTACCGACACCACGGTGAATCAGCCGATCGTTGAAGAAAACAGCCAGGCGGCGTTTGATATCGTCTACACCGACGCCCAGGGTGAAAAAAAGGCCGTTTCTGATCTTCAGGTGAGGCTGATTCGCGAACGCCGCGATTACTACTGGAACTGGTCGGAAAGCGACGGCTGGCAGTCACGCTTCGATCAAAAAGATCTGGTCGAAGGTGAAGAGACGCTGGCGTTGAAAGCCGATGAAACCGGTAAAGTCAGCTTCCCGGTAGAGTGGGGCGCATATCGATTAGAAGTGAAGGCACCGAATGATGCGGTGAGCAGCGTGCGTTTCTGGGCAGGCTATAGCTGGCAGGACAACAGCGACGGTAGCGGCGCGGCGCGCCCGGATCGCGTGACGCTGAAACTCGATAAACCGAGCTATCGTCCAGGCGATACTATCAAGCTACACGTTGCTGCTCCGGCAGCAGGTAAAGGCTATGCCATGGTGGAGTCCAGCGACGGCCCGCTGTGGTGGCAGGAAATTAACGTCCCGGCCGAAGGGCTGGATCTCACCATTCCGGTGGATAAAAGCTGGAATCGTCACGACCTCTATCTCAGCACGCTGGTGGTGCGTCCGGGCGACAAGTCCCGCTCTGCCACGCCGAAACGGGCCGTGGGTTTGTTGCATCTGCCGCTCGGCGACGAACAACGCCGTCTGGATGTGACGCTGGAGGGGCCGCAGAAAATGCGTCCAAACCTACCGCTGACCGTCAAGGTCAAAGTGAATCGCAAAGAGGGCGATACGCCGAAGCAGGTAAACGTGCTGCTCTCAGCCGTTGATAGCGGTGTGCTGAATATTACCGACTACACCACCCCCGACCCATGGCAGGCGTTCTTTGGCCAGAAACGCTACGGCGCGGATATTTACGATATCTACGGTCAGGTAATTGAAGGCCAGGGGAGACTGGCGAGCCTGCGCTTTGGTGGCGACGGCGACGAACTGAATCGCGGCGGCAAACCGCCGGTGAACCACGTCACCATTATTGCCGAACAGGCGCAGCCGGTAACGCTTGATGAGAATGGCGAGGGCACCGTTACGTTGCCTATCGGCGATTTTAACGGCGAGCTGAGAGTCATGGCGCAGGCGTGGACGGCGGAAGATTTTGGCAGCAGCGAGTCGAAGGTCGTGGTTGCCGCGCCGGTGGTGGTTGAACTGAATACGCCGCGCTTTATGGCCGGCGGCGACAGCGCGCGTCTGACGCTGGACGTCACCAACCTGACGGACAAACCGCAGACGCTCAACGTGCAGTTAGCGGCCAGCGGCCTGTTACAGCTGAAAAGCGCGCAGCCGGAGCCGGTTACGCTGGAGCTAGGTGTACGCCATACGCTTTTTGTCCCGGTTAGCGCTGGTGAAGGATACGGTGATGGTGAAGTCAATGTCACGGTGACGGGCATGACGCTACCGGGTGAAACCCTGGCCGATTTCCACAAACAGTGGAAAATCGGCGTGCGTCCGGCCTATCCGGCGCAAACCGTTAATAGCGGTGCGGTACTGCAACCGGGTGAAAGTTGGAGCGTTGCGGAAAATCAGCATCTGAATTTCTCACCGGTTACGCTACAGGGGCAACTGCTGCTGAGTGGTAAACCGCCGCTTAACCTGGCGCGCTATATCCGTGAACTCAAAGCCTATCCGTACGGCTGCCTGGAACAGACCGCCAGCGGCCTTTTCCCGCAGCTTTATACCAACGCCGCACAGCTGAAAACGCTGGGCATTGTGGGGGATAGCGACGACAAACGCCGTGCAGCGGTAGATATCGGTATCTCTCGCCTGCTGCAAATGCAGAAAGATAACGGTGGCTTTGCGCTGTGGGATAAAGATGGCCCGGAAGAGTACTGGCTGACCGCCTACGTGATGGACTTCCTGGTGCGCGCGGGCGAACAGGGCTATAGCGTACCAGCAGAAGCGATTAACAAAGGCAACAACCGCCTGCTGCGCTACCTGCAGGAGCCGGGGCTGATGAGCGTACGCTATACCGATGATAACGCGGCAAGCCGCTTCGCCATTCAGTCCTATGCGGGTCTGGTGCTGGCGCGGCAGCAAAAAGCGCCGCTCGGCGCGCTGCGCGAATTGTGGGAACGTCGCGCTCAGGCGGGTTCCGGACTGCCGTTAATGCAGCTAGGCATTGCGCTAAAAGCAATGGGGGATGCGCCACGCAGCGAACAGGCTATCCAGCTTTCGCTCACCACCAAACGTGAGGATCAGCGGCGCTGGCTGGCGGACTACGGCAGTGCGCTTCGCGATAACGCGCTGATGCTTTCGCTGCTGGAAGAGAACAAGCTGCTGCCGGACGCGCAAAACACGCTGCTGCAAACGCTCTCTGAGCAGGCGTTCAGCGAGCGCTGGCTGTCAACCCAGGAGAACAATGCGCTGTTCCTGGCGGCGAAAGGTGTGCTGGATCTCCCCGGCAACTGGCAGGCGCAGACCTCGTTTGCAAGCCAGCCGCTGCAAGGGGATAAAGCGCTGACGCGGAATCTCGACGGCGACCAGCTCGCTACATTGACGGTGACCAACAAAGGCGAACAGCCGCTGTGGCTGCGTCTGGATAGCACCGGCTACCCGGAAAATGCGCCTGCGGCGTCCAGCAACGTGCTCCACATCGAGCGCCAGTTCTACGGCACCGACGGGCAGCGTAAATCACTCTCTTCCCTGCGCAGCGGCGAGCTGGTGTTGGTGAAGCTGGACGTTAACGCCAGTCAGAACGTGCCGGATACGTTGGTCGTCGACATGCTGCCAGCAGGGCTGGAACTGGAAAACCAGAATCTGGCGAACAGCAGCGCTAATCTGCAGGATAACGGCACTGAAGTGCAGGAATGGCTTAACCAGATGCAGCAGGCGGATATCCAGCACATGGAGTTCCGCGACGATCGCTTTGTGGCGGCGGTTGCCGTCAGTGCGAATCAGCCGGTTACGTTGGTCTACCTGGCGCGTGCGGTGATGCCGGGGACCTACCGCGTGCCGCCGTCGCAGGTTGAGTCTATGTATGTACCGGGCTGGCGCGCCGTTGGGGCAGCGGACGATATGCTGATCGTTGTGCCGTAGGATGCGTCTTGCCTGGAGTAAACGCCCCGTCTGGCGATGGCTTTTCGGGGCACTGGTGGTGTTGTGCGCCAGCATTGTGCTGGCGGATAAACTCTGGCCGCTGCCGCTCCATGAAGTCACTCCCGCTCGGGTGGTGGTGGCGGAAGATGGCAGCCCGCTGTGGCGTTTTGCCGATGCACAGGGGATCTGGCGCTACCCGGTGACCATCGAAGAAGTGTCACCGCGCTATCTTGATGCCCTCATTCAGTATGAAGACCGCTGGTTCTGGGATCACCCCGGCGTGAATCCATTTTCTATTGCCCGCGCGGCCTGGCAGGATGTGACCTCTGGCCGCGTGGTGTCGGGCGGCAGCACCCTGACCATGCAGGTTGCGCGGCTGCTCGACCCGCATCCGCGAACCTTCGGCGGTAAATTCCGTCAGCTCTGGCGCGCCATGCAGCTGGAGTGGCACCTCTCTAAACGTGACATTCTCACCCTTTATCTTAATCGCGCCCCGTTTGGCGGCACGCTGCAGGGCATCGGCGCGGCAAGCTGGGCCTATCTCGGCAAACCGCCCGCCCAGCTAAGCTACGCCGATGCTGCGCTGCTGGCCGTATTGCCGCAGGCGCCGAGCCGATTGCGCCCGGACCGCTGGCCCGAACGCGCTCAGGCCGCACGTAACAAAGTGCTGGACCGCATGCAGGCCCAGCAGGTCTGGTCCGCCGCGCTGGTGAAAGAAGCCAAAGAGGAACCCGTGTGGCTGTTCCCCCGGCAGATGCCGCAGCTTGCGCCGCTGTTTGCTCGTCATATGCTGGCGCAGAGCCGGGATGAAAAAATTGTCACCACTCTGGATATCGGGCTGCAGCGTCAGCTAGAAGAGATGGCGCTGAACTGGAAATCGCGCCTGCCGCCGCGCAGCTCGCTAGCGATGGTGGTGGTGGATAACCGCAATATGAAGGTACGTGGCTGGGTCGGCTCGGCAGATATCGCGGACAACAGTCGCTTTGGTCATGTCGATATGGTGACGGCGGTGCGCTCGCCAGGCTCGGTGCTGAAACCGTTTTTGTACGGCATGGCGCTCGACAGCGCGCTGATTCACCCCGAATCGCTGCTACAGGATGTTCCTCGACGCGTGGGCGACTATCGCCCTGGCAACTTTGATAGCGGTTTCCACGGTCCGGTCAGCATGAGCGAAGCGCTGGTGCGTTCGCTCAACCTCCCGGCGGTACAGGTGCTGGACGCCTACGGACCGAAGCAGTTTGCCGCGCGTCTGCGCAATGCTGGGCTGCCTCTGATTTTGCCTGCGGGCGCAGAGCCGAATTTGTCGCTGATCCTCGGCGGTGCGGGCGCGCGACTAGCGGATATCACCGCGGCCTATAGCGCTCTGGCTCGCCATGGCAAGGTCGGAAAATTACGCATGCTGGCGAGTGACCCGCTGGTGGAGCGACCGCTGCTCTCACCCGGCGCGGCGTGGATAATTCGCCGTATTCTGGCTGGTGAAGCCCAGCCGGTGCCGGACGCGTCGTTGCCGCAGGTGGTGCCGCTGGCGTGGAAAACCGGTACCAGCTACGGCTATCGCGACGCATGGGCTATTGGTGTGAATGCTCGCTACAGCATCGGGATCTGGACGGGCAGGCCAGACGGCACGCCGGTGGCCGGGCAGTTTGGGTTTGCCAGCGCGATCCCGCTGCTCAATCAGGTGAGTAACCTGCTGCTTGCGAATACTGCGCGCCAGCAGGAAGGTCGCGATCCGCGTCCTGCCTCCGTCAGTTCAGCGGAAATTTGCTGGCCGGGCGGGCAGCCGTTACCTGCCGGAGACAGCAACTGCCGCCGACGTCTGTCCACCTGGGTGCTGGATAACAGCCTGCCGCCGACGCTGCTGCTGCCCGAGCAGGAAGGGATGCAGGGGATTCGCTTCCCACTGTGGTTGGATGGTGAAGGTAAACGCGTTGCCGCGGATTGCCCTGATGCCCGTGAAACCACGCTGGATGTCTGGCCGCTGCCGCTGGAGCCGTGGCTGCCCGTCGGCGAGCGACGCGCCGCGCGATTGCCGCCGGTTTCGACGTATTGCCCACCGCGCCAATTGCAGAATGCCGCCCCGCTGATGCTTTCCGGTATTCGTGAAGACGCGGTGATCCGGCGCTTGCCCGGGGAGCCGAACGCAAAAGTGGTGCTACAGGCGAGCGGTGGAGAAGGGCGACGCTGGTGGTTTCTCAACGGTGAACCACAGACGAGCGCAGGGGATAGCCTGACCTTAACGCTGACGGACCCGGGGCTCTATCAACTGGTGGTGATGGATGAGACCGGGCAGACGTCGGTGGTGAACTTTACGCTGCAGTGAGATACCGTGTTGTAGGCCCGATAAGCACAGCGCCATCGGGCAAAACCGGCGCGCAATCACCAAACCGAGCTTGTTACAAAATGTGTTGCTTAAAAGTGTTTTATTTTAAAAAAATGTTACCTTCATCCATAGGCAACGGGACATCCGGTCTTTATAATCCGCGCCAGGTCATACAACTGCTGTATGCACGACAACATAAAATTAGAGGTAATCATGGCTATTGAACGTACTTTTTCCATCATCAAGCCAAACGCGGTGGCAAAAAACGTTATTGGCAGCATCTTCGCTCGCTTTGAATCAGCAGGGTTTAAGATTGTTGGCACCAAAATGCTGCACCTGACCGTTGAGCAGGCTCGTGGCTTCTACGCTGAGCACGATGGTCGTCCATTCTTCGACGGTCTGGTTGAGTTCATGACCTCCGGCCCAATCGTGGTTTCCGTACTGGAAGGCGAAAACGCCGTTCAGCGTCACCGTGACCTGCTGGGCGCAACCAACCCAGACAACGCGCTGGCTGGCACTCTGCGTGCTGACTACGCGGACAGCTTCACTGAAAACGGCACCCACGGTTCTGATTCCGTAGAATCCGCCGCGCGCGAAATCGCGTTCTTCTTCGCAGAAGGCGAAGTGTGCCCACGTACCCGCTAAGGGCACGTTTACACTTTATTTAGCGAATGCCGCGTGCAGACGTGGCATCCATGCGCCAGAATTTGTACAATGCAGCGCCCCCGGACGAGCAGACCGCTTTCCTGGGGCGCTTCTTTTTATCAATCCACCCTCCAGGGGCCATAACGTGTAACAACGAGGCCGGAATAGAAAATGTCTGAACAAATTGTCACGCCTGAGAGCGCCATCCCGGCGGTTCCCAACAAAGATGGAAAAATTAACCTGCTGGATCTTAGCCGTCCGCAGATGCGCGAGTTTTTTAAAGACTTAGGCGAAAAACCCTTCCGCGCCGATCAGGTGATGAAGTGGATGTATCACTACTGCTGCGACGACTTTGATGAGATGACTGACATCAACAAAGTGCTGCGCGGCAAGCTCAAAGAAGTTGCTGAAATTCGCGCGCCTGAAGTGGTGGAAGAGCAGCGTTCATCTGACGGCACCATCAAATGGGCGATTGCCGTTGGCGATCAGCGCGTTGAAACCGTGTATATCCCGGAAGACGACCGCGCGACCCTGTGCGTCTCTTCACAGGTCGGCTGCGCGTTAGAGTGTAAATTCTGCTCTACGGCTCAGCAGGGCTTCAACCGTAACCTGCGGGTATCGGAAATCATCGGTCAGGTCTGGCGCGCAGCGAAAATCGTTGGTGCTGTTAAAGCGACCGGCGTACGCCCTATCACCAACGTGGTGATGATGGGCATGGGCGAGCCTCTGCTGAACCTGACCAACGTGGTTCCAGCGATGGAAATCATGCTGGACGATTTCGGTTTTGGTCTCTCCAAACGTCGCGTAACCCTGTCTACCTCGGGCGTAGTGCCTGCGCTGGATAAGCTGGGTGATATGATTGACGTCGCACTGGCTATTTCTCTGCATGCGCCTAACGACACGATTCGTGACGAAATTGTACCTATCAACAAAAAGTACAATATTGCCACCTTCCTGGAATCCGTTCGCGGCTACATTTCGAAGTCCAATGCCAACCAGGGCCGTGTGACTATCGAGTACGTGATGCTGGACCATATCAACGATGGCACCGAGCATGCGCATGAGCTGGCGGCGCTGTTGAAAGATACGCCGTGCAAGATCAACCTGATCCCATGGAACCCGTTCCCGGGCGCGCCGTATGGCCGCAGCTCTAACAGTCGCATCGACCGTTTCTGTAAGGTTCTGATGGGCTATGGCTTTACCACTATCGTGCGTAAAACGCGCGGTGATGATATTGATGCCGCCTGTGGTCAGTTGGCCGGTGATGTTATCGACCGTACCAAGCGTACGATGCGTAAGCGTATGCAGGGTGAACCGATTGATGTGAAAGCGTTGTAATTCAGCGTGGCGTGCGCCTGAAAAGGCGCACGCAGAGCCAAGTGCTTAAGGATTAGGCGAAACGTACTGATTTGGATAATAATTACGGTGCGTTTCGGAAAGTATTGAGGCAGTATGTAGCGTTGCAACTTCAGCGTAGCGACGGCCTTTGACGCTGTTTTGAAGCAGGGTATACCGGGCAGTTTGTCGGTCTGTCCGATAACAACGATCGGATGTTTCGCGGTGCGGGTACGGTTCCGCATCAGAACCTTAAATTTCACGAATCAGCAGTTGTAGCGAATGAATACTGAAACCAACCACGACCAACAAGAAGCACAGACCACGGGTGTCCGTTTGCGTAATGCCCGTGAACAACTCGGACTCAGCCAGCAAGCCGTTGCAGAACGCTTGTGCCTGAAGGTTTCCACCGTTCGTGATATTGAAGAAGATAAGGCGCCTGCTGAACTCGCTTCAACATTCTTGCGTGGTTATATCCGCTCCTACGCTCGCCTTGTGCATATCCCCGAGGAAGAGCTGCTGCCGATGATGGAAAAGCAAGCGCCGGTTCGCGCGGCGAAAGTCGCCCCGATGCAGACCTTCTCCCTGGGTAAACGCCGCAAAAAACGCGACGGCTGGTTGATGAGCTTTACCTGGCTCGTGCTGTTTGTGGTTGTCGGGTTAACCGTCGCCTGGTGGTGGCAGAACCACAAAGCGCAGCAGGAAGAGATCAGCACCATGGCCGATCAATCCTCCGTTGAGCTGAAAGCGAGCGGCAACGACTCGCAGGATATCCCGCTGAATACCGGCGCGGATAACACGCAGGCCCCTGCGACAACCGATACCGCAGCCACCCCAGATACCGCTACCGCCGCGCCAACGGATGCCGCACCGGCTCCGACGACTGCACCTACCGCGACGGCACAGAATAACGCCGTTGTAGCACCGTCTCAGGCTAACGTCGACGGTACCGCAGCGCAAACGACAGCACCTCAGACCGCTGCACCGAGCGCACTGCCAACCGATCCGGCCCAGACGGCCGCGCCGGTTGCTGATGCCAATGCGCTGGTGATGAACTTCTCCGCCGACTGCTGGCTGGAAGTGACCGACGCTACCGGTAAGAAGCTGTTCAGCGGCCTGCAGCGCAAAGGTGGTAACCTGAACCTGTCCGGTCAGGCACCTTACAAGCTGAAAATTGGTGCACCGGCTGCCGTACAAATTGAATACCAGGGTAAACCGGTCGATCTGAGCCGCTTTATCAGAACTAACCAGGTTGCGCGCCTGACCGTGAGTGCTGAACAATCACCAGCACAATAACAGACGCGTAATGCTGCGGGAGATTTTTCATGCACAACCAGGCTCCAATTCAACGTAGAAAATCCACACGCATTTACGTTGGGAACGTGCCGATCGGCGATGGGGCTCCTATCGCCGTACAGTCGATGACCAATACGCGCACAACTGACGTTGAAGCGACGGTTAATCAAATTAAGGCGTTAGAACGCGTGGGGGCGGATATTGTTCGCGTATCCGTGCCGACGATGGACGCTGCAGAAGCCTTCAAGCTTATCAAACAGCAGGTTAACGTCCCGCTGGTTGCTGATATTCACTTTGACTACCGTATCGCCCTGAAAGTGGCGGAGTACGGCGTTGACTGCCTGCGTATTAACCCAGGCAACATCGGCAACGAAGAGCGTATTCGCATGGTCGTTGACTGCGCTCGCGACAAAAACATCCCTATCCGTATCGGCGTGAACGCCGGGTCGCTGGAAAAAGATCTGCAGGAAAAATACGGCGAACCCACGCCGCAGGCGCTGCTGGAATCGGCAATGCGTCACGTGGATCACCTCGATCGTCTGAACTTCGACAAGTTTAAAGTCAGCGTGAAAGCGTCCGACGTTTTCCTGGCGGTGGAATCTTATCGCCTGCTGGCAAAACAGATCGATCAGCCGCTGCACCTCGGGATCACCGAAGCGGGCGGCCTGCGTAGCGGTTCCGTGAAGTCAGCCATTGGCCTTGGCCTGCTGCTCTCCGAAGGGATCGGCGACACGCTGCGCGTTTCGCTGGCGGCGGATCCGGTCGAAGAGATCAAAGTCGGTTTCGATATTCTGAAATCACTGCGTATCCGCGCGCGCGGGATCAACTTCATCGCATGCCCTACCTGTTCACGTCAGGAGTTTGACGTTATCGGGACGGTCAACGCGCTGGAGCAGCGTCTGGAAGATATCATCACCCCGATGGACGTATCGATCATCGGCTGCGTGGTCAATGGCCCTGGCGAAGCGCTGGTGTCGACGCTCGGCGTGACCGGCGGCAACAAAAAAAGCGGCCTGTATGAAGACGGCGTGCGTAAAGACCGCGTCGATAACGACGATATGATTAGCCAGCTTGAAGCAAGGATCCGTGCGAAAGCCTCGGTGCTTGATGAAGCGCGCCGCATCGACGTTCAGCAGGTTGAAAAATAACGAGATGGGAAGCGGCTTGCTTCCTGTGTATGATTGAACCCCAGGCGCCGAACGCGCCGAGGGTTCATTTTTATATATAAAGAGAATTAACGTGGCAAAAAACATTCAAGCCATTCGCGGCATGAACGATTATCTGCCTGGCGAGACCGCCATCTGGCAGCGCATTGAAGGCACACTCAAGCAGGTGCTCGGCAGCTACGGTTATAGCGAAATCCGTTTGCCGATTGTAGAGCAGACCCCGTTGTTCAAACGCGCTATCGGTGAAGTGACCGACGTGGTTGAAAAAGAGATGTATACCTTCGAAGACCGCAATGGCGATAGCCTGACGCTGCGTCCGGAAGGTACTGCGGGCTGTGTACGCGCCGGCATCGAACATGGTCTTCTGTACAATCAGGAGCAGCGTTTGTGGTACATCGGGCCGATGTTCCGCCACGAACGCCCTCAGAAAGGACGTTACCGCCAGTTCCATCAGCTGGGTGTCGAAGTGTTTGGTCTGCAGGGGCCGGATATCGACGCCGAGCTTATCATGCTGACCGCGCGCTGGTGGCGTGCGCTGGGCATGGCAGAACACGTGAATCTGGAGTTGAACTCCATCGGTTCTCTGGAAGCTCGCGCTAACTATCGTGACGCGCTGGTGGCCTTCCTTGAGCAGCACGTTGACGTGCTGGACGAAGACTGCAAACGCCGTATGTACAGCAACCCGCTGCGCGTGCTGGATTCCAAAAACCCGGACGTTCAGGCGCTGCTGAATAACGCTCCCGCGCTGGGCGACTATCTGGACGAAGAGTCCCGCGAGCACTTTGCTGGTCTGTGCGCACAGCTGGATGCCGCCGGTATCGCCTACACCGTTAACCAGCGCCTGGTTCGCGGCCTGGACTACTACAATCGTACCGTTTTTGAATGGGTGACCAACAGCCTCGGCTCGCAGGGTACCGTTTGTGCAGGCGGCCGTTATGATGGTCTGGTTGAGCAACTGGGCGGCCGTGCTACCCCTGCGGTAGGCTTCGCAATGGGTCTGGAACGTCTTGTTTTATTAGTTCAGGCAGTTAATCCGGAATTTATTGCCTCTCCTGTTGTCGATATATACCTGGTCGCTTCAGGCACCGATACTCAGTCAGCCGCCATGCGTCTGGCAGAGCAGGTGCGTGATGCGTTACCTGGCGTGAAGCTGATGACCAACCACGGCGGCGGCAACTTTAAGAAGCAGTTTGCCCGCGCTGATAAATGGGGTGCCAGTATTGCCCTGGTTCTGGGTGAGTCTGAGGTTGAGCAAGCCACTGTTGTCGTGAAGGATTTGCGTTCTGGTGAGCAGACAACCGTAACGCAGGAAGGCGTTGCCGCGCATTTGCGCACTATTCTGGGTTAATCTCCAGGACATCATTATCAGGAGAAGGGCTGCGTGGAAATTAATAACGAAAACGATCAGGTTGAGGCGATTAAAAGCTTCTTTGCCGAAAATGGTAAAGCGCTGGCCGTTGGGGTCATTCTGGGGATTGGTGCGCTGGTTGGCTGGCGTTACTGGAACTCGCATCAGTTAGATACGGCCCGTGAGTCCTCCGCGGCTTACGAAAACGCCGTCTCTTCTCTGAGCTCAGGGAAACCGGAAGCGCTGGCCGCCGCGGAGAAATTTGCCGCCGACAGTAAAAACACCTATGGTGCGTTTGCTTCTCTGGAACTGGCTCAGGTCTTCGTCGATAAAAGCGACCTTGCTCAGGCTGAAAAACAGTTGCAGCAGGGCCTGGCAGCCGCATCTGATGAGAATCTGAAATCCGTTATCAGCCTGCGTCTGGCGCGCGTTCAGCTACAGCTGAAGCAGCCTGACGTTGCTCTGAAAACGCTGGAAGGCGTGAAGGGCGAAGGCTGGACGGCCATTGTTGCTGATTTACGCGGGGAAATCCTGCTCAGTAAAGGTGACAAGCAGGGTGCACGTGCGGCGTGGGAAGCTGGCGCTAAGAGCGATGCATCGCCCGCGCTGAGCGAAATGATGCGCATGAAAATTAATAATTTGTCCGTCTGAGAGGGACCCGATGCAATTGCGTAAATTACTTTTGCCAGGACTGCTTTCTGTCACTCTGTTGAGTGGTTGTTCACTGTTTAGCGGCGAAGAAGATGTGGTTAAAATGTCTCCTCTGCCAACCGTAGAAAACCAGTTTACGCCGTCTACCGCATGGGATGTCTCCGTCGGCAGCGGGATCGGTGATTTCTACTCTAACCTGCATCCGGCCTATGCGGACAGCGTGGTTTACGCGGTTGACCGTAAAGGCACCGTGAAAGCGCTGAACGCGGATGACGGCAAAGAAGTGTGGTCCGTTAACCTGGCAGAAAAAGATGGCTGGTTCTCTCGTAAGCCAGCGCTGCTCTCCGGTGGCCTGACCGTTGCTGGCGGTCACGTCTATGTGGGCAGCGAAAAAGCGCAGGTTTATGCGCTGGATGCGGGCGACGGTTCCGTTGTCTGGAAAACCACGGCTGCAGGCGAAGTCCTGTCTCGTCCAACGGTGAGCGATGGCCTGGTGTTGGTGCATACCAGCAACGGTCAGCTGCAGGCACTGGATGAAAACAGCGGCGTTGTGAAATGGACGGTGAACCTGGATATGCCTGCGCTCTCTCTGCGCGGCGAATCTGCACCGGCTGTGGCTTTCGGCGCGGCGATTGTTGGCGGCGATAACGGCCGTGTGAGCGCGGTACTGATGCAGCAGGGCCAGATGATTTGGCAGCAGCGTATTTCTCAGGCGACCGGCTCTACCGAAATCGATCGTCTGAGCGATGTAGATACCACGCCGGTTATCGTGAATGGTGTTGTCTACGCGTTAGCCTACAATGGTAACCTGACGGCGCTGGATCTGCGCAGCGGTCAGATCATGTGGAAACGTGAGCTGGGCTCGGTGAATGATTTCGTCGTTGACGGCAATCGTATCTACATCGTTGACCAGAACGACCGTGTGCTGGCGCTGACCACCGACGGTGGCGTGACCCTGTGGACGCAGAGCGATCTGCTGCACCGTCTGCTGACCTCCCCGGCGCTGTATAATGGTAGCCTGGTTGTGGGTGACGCAGAAGGTTACATGCACTGGATTAACCCGGAAGATGGGCGTTTTGTCGCTCAGCAGAAGGTTGACAGCGCAGGCTTCCTGACGGAGCCAGTGGTGGCTGATGGTAAACTGCTGATTCAGGCGAAAGACGGTACGGTTTACGCGATTACGCGTTAACGGCGGCGTTGGTTCAGCAATGGACGGCTCCTGAATGCTCAGGGGCCGTTTGCTATTTATAGATTTTGTCAAAATTTTGAGTATATGAGGCTTTAACATGGTACCTGTGGTCGCGCTTGTCGGGCGCCCTAATGTTGGAAAATCCACGCTTTTTAACCGCCTGACGCGCACTCGTGATGCGCTGGTTGCGGATTTCCCGGGTCTGACTCGTGACCGTAAGTACGGTCGTGCTGAAGTTGAAGGGCGTGAGTTTATCTGTATCGATACCGGCGGTATCGATGGCACGGAAGAGGGCGTGGAAACCCGCATGGCTGAACAGTCGCTGATGGCGATTGAAGAAGCTGACGTCGTGCTGTTTATGGTGGATGCGCGTGCGGGGCTGATGCCTGCGGACGAAGGTATCGCCAAACATCTGCGTTCTCGTCAAAAGCCAACCTTCCTGGTGGCGAACAAAACCGACGGGATTGACCCGGATCAGGCAATTGCCGACTTCTGGTCGCTGGGCCTCGGTGAAATTCACGCGATTGCGGCCTCCCACGGTCGTGGTGTAACCACGCTGCTGGAAACCGTTCTGCTACCGTTCGTTGACGATGTCAATCCGCCGGAAGAAGTGGACGAAGATGCCGAGTACTGGGCGAAGTTTGAAGCCGAGAATGGCGAAGCGGTTGAAGAGCCGGAAGACGACTTCAACCCGCAGGACTTGCCAATCAAAATCGCTATCGTGGGCCGTCCGAACGTAGGTAAGTCTACGCTTACTAACCGTATCCTCGGCGAAGACCGCGTGGTGGTTTACGATATGCCGGGCACTACCCGCGACAGTATCTATATCCCAATGGAACGCGATGAGCGTGAATACGTCCTCATCGACACCGCGGGCGTGCGTAAGCGCGGCAAGGTAACGGATACGGTTGAGAAGTTCTCCGTAATCAAAACCCTGCAGGCCATTGAAGATGCGAACGTTTGTCTGCTGGTGATTGATGCCCGTGAAGGTATCTCTGACCAGGATCTGTCGCTGTTGGGCTTTATCCTCAATAGTGGGCGCTCACTTGTTATCGTCGTCAACAAGTGGGACGGCCTGAGCATGGAAGTGAAAGAGCAGGTGAAAGAGACTCTGGACTACCGTCTGGGCTTTATCGACTTTGCTCGCGTGCACTTTATCTCCGCGCTGCACGGCAGCGGCGTAGGTAACCTGTTCGAATCTATCCGTGAAGCGTATGACAGCTCGACCCGCCGCGTGGGTACCGCGATGCTGACCCGCATCATGACCATGGCGACGGAAGATCACCAGCCGCCGCTGGTTCGTGGTCGTCGCGTGAAGCTGAAATATGCCCACGCCGGTGGCTATAACCCGCCGATTGTGGTTATTCACGGTAACCAGGTGAAAGACCTGCCGGATTCCTACAAGCGCTATCTGATGAACTACTTCCGCAAATCGCTGGATGTGATGGGTACGCCTATCCGCATTCAGTTCAAGGAAGGCGAGAACCCGTATGCGAACAAACGCAATACGCTGACGCCAACCCAGATGCGTAAGCGTCAACGCTTGATGAGACACATCAAGAAAAGCAAATAAGCGATGCTTTAAGCGCCGAATAGCTAAAAACCCGCGAAAGCGGGTTTTTTTATGGTCGCTGTAGGCCGGATAAGCAAAGCGCCATCCGGCGTTATTATGATTTCCAGCGCGACTGACGAATCACGCTACAGAAATTGCCGGGCACAAAGCCAGGGTCTTTATCGCAGATAACATCGGCCTTCACGTTGCCGAAGGTGGTCTGAGTTTTACCTTTAATCCCATCATAAAACGCACTAATGATATTCTCTTTAAAGTTGTCCAGGCGCGGGTGCTGCTGAACGACCGCTTCACGACTCGCATCGCTAACTTCGTCATAGCCAATTCCCAGCACGTCCATTTCCACACCTGCGGTTAACAGTGCTATCTCCGGGGCCATAAATTCCGGAATACCGGGCGTGGTGTGCAGGGCTATCGCCGTCCACACTTTATCAATATCGGCAGCCGCGATGCCGTGGCCTTCCAGGAAAGCGCGGGCGGCGTTGGCGCCGTCGACTTCAAATCGCTTATCGCAACTGCAATGCTCATGCGTCAGGCCAATATCATGGAACATACAGCCGACGTACAGCAGTTCGTGGTCCACTTTCAGTTCCCGGCGTGCTCCAGCCAGCGCCCCCCAGTAGTAGACGCGACTGGAGTGGTGGAACAGCAGGTCACTTTCGGTATCGCGAATAAACTCGGTGGTTTCGCGAGCCAGTTTGCTGTCGGGAATACGGATGCCTTGCACGTTGATGGTCATATTGTTCTCCTCACGGGTTGTTGAAGGTGAGTTTACAGGGCATTCTATATGTCATGAATTGACGTATTGCGACGATTTAAGACATTGCATCGAATCAGGACACCCCGCTCATGAAACGCGTTATTGCTCTACTTGCTGTGCCCGGCGTTCAGTTACTGGACGTTTCCGGCCCGCTGGATGTCTTTGCCGAGGCTAACCGGATCCTACATCGCGAGGTGTATGAGTTTGCCGTTATTGCACTGGAAGAGATGACGGTGAACGCGTCGTCCGGCGTGAAACTGGTGGCGAACACGCAACTGGCGGAAACCACGGAACTACAGCCGGATACGTTTTTGCTGGCCGGCGCGCCGGAAGTCTGGCAACAGACGCTGAACGATGAGCAAATCGCGCATATCCGCAGACTTTGTGACAGTAGCCGCCGCTACGGCTCCGTCTGTACCGGCGCATTTTTATTAGCGCAAACGGGGCTGCTGGCCCAGCGTAAAATCACCACCCATTGGGCCATGACATCCCGCTTTATGGCGACGTTCTCAGACGTTGAGGTCGATGCTGATGCGCTGTATGTCGCGGACGGCCCGGTCAGAACGGCGGCAGGGGTGACTTCGGGTATGGATTTAGCCATTCGGCTGGTGGAAGAAGATCTGGGGCGCGAGGTGGCGCAGGAGATAGCCTGTAATCTGGTGATGTTTTTCCGCCGTCCGGTGAATCAGGGGCATTTTATACGCCACAGCGCGGTCTCTACGACCGGCCGCAATGCCTTTCAGGATTTGCAGCGCTGGACGCTTGCCAACCTGTCGACGGTGCTGAGCCTGCAGGATATGGCTGACCATATTGGTCTTAGCGCCCGCCATCTGGGCAGGCTGTTTCGCCAGGAGATGAATATGGCCGCCGGAGAGTGGCTGGAGGCTGGGCGTATCGATCGGGCTAAAATGCTGTTGGAAAGCGGCGCGCTGCCGCTGAAAACGATCGCCAGCCAGTGCGGGTATTCCAGCAGCGACGTGCTGCGCCGGGCTTTCATTAAGCGCGTCGGTATCACGCCGTCGATTTACCGACGGCTGAATGTGGCCCGACCGTGGGCACAATTGCCGGAGTGAGCAGCGAACGTAACCGCTTTATGACGCCGCTTATGGCAGGTTGTTCTCGCGTAGGCGAAAATTATCATCCAGACTTAAGCCAAAGACGTAGTCTGTACAGGCATTGTGCTTTACACTGCGCGCTGCAAAAATTGAGTCAACAAACGATTAAAGTAGGCGGTAAGGTCGATGAACGGAACAATCACAACCTGGTTTAAAGATAAAGGTTTTGGGTTTATCAAAGATGAGAACGGCGATAACCGCTATTTTCATGTGATTAAGGTTGCCAACCCCGATCTGATTAAAAAAGATGCCGCGGTGACCTTCGAACCCACCACCAACAACAAAGGGCTGTCTGCTTACGCGGTGAAAGTTATCCCGGAAAGCAAACATATCTATATCGCGGGCGAGCGCATCAAGCTTACGTCAATCAAATCCTTCCTGGTGTACAGCGAGGAAGTGCCTGCCGATACCCGTATTGATAAAGAGAATGCGGTGTTATCCGTTGGGCTTCTGATGAACAGCATCAAGCCGAAATCAGCGGAGAAAACGGGTGAAATGCGCACGCTGAAAAAGCTGGCAATCACCACTTTCCAGGGCACGACGCTCATTTTCTCGGAAGATGAGATTGATATTGAAGCCACGGTAAAAATGCTCAAGGTCTGAGACCTGCTCAACCGAGAAGAATGAGATTAACCCCAGGAGCGATGTATGAATAATGACATTCCACTGAAGTATTATGATATTGCCGAAGAGTACGCCTCTGAATCGGCGAAGCCCGTCGGCGAGAGCGAACTGGATGCGCTGGCGCACTACTTCCAGCTGCTGTTGACCCGTTTAATGAATAACGAAGAGATCAGCGAAGAAGCCCAGCAGGAGATGGCGACTGAAGCCGGTATCAGCGCACAGCGTATTGATGAGATTGCCAACTTCCTCAATGAGTGGGGCAACGAGTAACGCGCTACGCCTCTGCGGGGCGTTGCATCCAGCGATCCCAGTTGGGGTTTTCCCCGATGCTCTCGATCAGAAAATCGATAAAACTTCTGACCTTGGGATCCTGGTAATGCCCCGGATGATACAGCGCGTACAGGCTGTAATCATTTTCCCTCGTGCTATATTCCGTCAATACGGGCACCAGCTCACCCCGGGAAATCGAATCACCTAGCATATAGGTCGGCAGGCTGACTATTCCCTGATGATGCAGCGCAGCCTGCAGTAGCCCGAGCGTGCTGTTCACTTCGATGATGCTGTTCACCTTTAGCGCGCTAAAGCTACCGTTGACGTTTTGATAGCGCCAGTTATCGGAAACGTTAGGATTTATCAGGCAGTCGTGCTGCTCAAGATCCTCAAGCCGTTGCGGCACGCCGCGCCGTGCGAAATAGTCCCGGCTGGCGCAGTACACCCAGTTAATTTTGCAGATTTTGCGCAGCGCAAAATTGGTAGGCGGGTGTGCGGTAATTCTGAGGGCAATATCAAAATTCTCTTCGTTAAGATTGACGTTCTGGTCGTTTAAATCGACGGAGAGCGTGACGTCCGGGTTGTCCTGACGATAGTCGCTATAAATACGCATCAGATGACCGACGCCGAAAGCAATAGAGCAGGTGACGCGCAGCTTGCCCTGAGGGTGATGGTTAAAGCTGGCGATATTGGCCAGCGACTCGTCCAGCTCTTCTAATAGGCGCTGGGCGCGGAATAGCAGATATTGCCCCGGCTCGGTCAGAATTAAGGTACGGGTGGTGCGCTTTAACAACACGACACCGAGCTGATCCTCAAGCTGGGCGATACTGCGGCTCACGGAAGAGGGCGTCAGATTCAACTTTTGCGCAGCGGCAGAAAAGCTATTGCACTCCACCACTTTGATAAATGTTTTCAGATGATGAAAGATGGAATAGTTATCAATTTTTAATTTTGCGAGCGCCGCATTTTTATTTAATGACATCGCTACCCCTTTTTTTGCTGAATAATAGCCGTAAAGATTTCGAAATTTGAGCACCATCACGGAAACGGCGAACCGCTCGCTTACCTGTTCGCTATGTGCAATAAAGTACGCCGCCTGCTGTCACCTTACCCGAACCGGCTTAGAAAGAAAAATAGAATCTTTTTATGGCGTAACAATTTGTTTTTAAATGTCTTTATTGGTTAGGGTCAAAAATTGAGATGGCTATCAATTTTTGCGTTAAACGCAAAGGTATTGTTAGTGATTAACACCGTTCAGACCTTTCTTTATCCCTGCCATATCCCCTAACATTTGTGCTGACAGACACCTCAATCCAGTTTTTTGAGTTTCTATTCTAAATAACACTTATAAATAGGAAGGCATTTAATGGCTGAGATACTCGAAAATAAAGCTAATAATTTATATAAATCCGTTCCCTTCACGAAATATGATGTTGGTTGGGTGATTCTCTGCATTGGTATGGCTATTGGTTCAGGCATCGTTTTTATGCCAGTACAGGTGGGTATTAAGGGTATTTGGGTCTTTATCGCTTCGGTGGCAATTTCATATCCGGCGATTTATATCCTGCAAAGCCTCTATTTGAAAACGCTGTCAGAAACAGATGATTGTCAGGATTACGCCAGCGTCATCACCCAATATCTGGGGAAAAACTGGGGGATGGGGTTAGGTATTGCCTACTTCCTGATGCTGCTGCACGGTATGTTTTCTTACTCGCTGGCCGTGACCTTTGATAGCGCATCCTATATCCAAACCTTTGGCCTGACGAAAGGCCTGCTGTCCGATTCTATCTGGTACGGGTTGATTATCCTGACGGTGCTGGTCTGTATTGCTTCGCAGGGTGAAAAGCTGCTGTTTAAGGTTTCTGGCCCCATGGTGTGCGTGAAGTTTGGCATTATCGTGGTGCTGGGTCTGGTGATGGTGCCGTACTGGAACTTCAGCAATATCAGCGCATTTCCGCCTATATTGACGTTTATGCGTGATGTGTTTCTGACGCTGCCGTTTACATTGTTTTCTATTTTGTTTGTGCAGATATTAAGCCCAATGAATATCGCCTATCGCAAGATGGAAGCCGATAAACGTATTGCGACTTACCGGGCGATTCGCGCCAACCGGGTGGCCTATATTATTCTGGCCGTTGCGGTGCTGTTTTTTGCTTTTTCGTTCACCTTTGCCATTAGCCACGAGCAGGCGGTATCGGCTTTTGAACAGAATATTTCGGCGCTTGCCATCGCCGCCCAGGTCATTCCTGGTTCGGTGGTTAAAGTGATGAGTGCGCTGCTCAATATTTTTGCCATCCTCACCGCGTTTCTCGGCATCTACCTCGGTTTTCAGGAGGCGATTAAGGGCATCGTGGTGAACGTTATCACCCGCTTTATGCCTGAAGAGAAGATCAACCAGAAGGTGCTGCACGTGGCAATTAGCATTGGTGTGATCCTCGCGCTGTGGGTCTGGATCTCGACGCGTTTCTCGATCCTGTTCTTTATGCAGCTTGGCAGTCCGCTGTTTGGACTGGTGTCCTGCCTGATCCCTTGCTATCTGGTTTATAAGGTGAAGGTGCTGCATCAGTTTAAAGGCCTTGGGGTCTGGTTCATCATTTTCTTCGGCATCTTGCTGTGTCTATCGCCCTTCTTTAAGTTCTTTGAGTAACGTTCGGTGGTTACGATGTTTTCGCGACCAGGGAAATTTATGAGGTAATCCATGAGTAATCGATCCACATCCGACTTTAACATCAGCACTCAAATCACCCAGCTTGGCCGGGATGCCAGCAAACAGGCGGGCTTTGTGAACGTACCGGTCTATCGCGGCTCGACGGTGATTTTCCCGACGGTGAGTGACCTTGAACATAACCGCGCGGAGTTTAACTACGGCACCATGGGCACGCCGACTATCGCTAGCCTGGAGAATGCGTGGAGTGCGCTGGCGGGTGCAGCGGGTACGGTGCTGTCGCCGTCGGGCCTGGGGGCGATTGCGCTGTCGCTTTTGACCACGTTGAAAGCGGGCGATCACCTGCTGATGCCCGACAGCGTTTACCGGCCAACCCGCAACTTCTGCGCCGGGATGCTCACCAAAATGGGCATCGAAACCACCTACTACGACCCGCTGATTGGGGCGGACATTGAGAGTCTGTTCCGGCCCAATACCACCACGCTGTTCCTCGAATCCCCAGGGTCGCAAAGCTTTGAGATTCAGGATGTTCCAGCGATGACCCGGGCGGCGAAAAAGCACAATATTGCCACCATTATCGATAACACCTGGGCGACGCCGATTTTCTTCCGCGCCCACGAGCACGGCTGCGATCTGTCGCTGGAGGCAGGGACCAAATATCTCGGTGGCCATTCCGACCTGCTGATGGGCGTGGTGTCAGCCAATGAAAGCTGGTGGCCTCAGCTTCGCCAGACCTACGATTTGATGGCGATGCTGCCCGGTGCCGAAGACTGTTTCCTGGCGCTGCGTGGCTTGCGCACCATGCATCTACGCCTGAAAGAGGCGGAAAAACGCGGCCTGGAGATGGCGCACTGGCTGAGCGAACGCCCTGAAGTGATGAGAGTGCTGCACCCGGCGCTGCCGGAATGCCCGGGGCATGAGCTGTGGAAGCGCGATTTTACCGGTTCATCCGGGCTGTTCTCTTTCGTGCTTAAGCCGGAATTTACCAAAGCGGGCGTGGCGAACATGCTGGATCATATGGGCATTTTTGGCATGGGGTATTCGTGGGGCGGGTTCGAAAGCCTGATGATTCCGTTTAACTGCGCTGATTATCGTACCGCCACCACCTGGCAGCCAGGCGGCCTGACGCTGCGCATCCAGATTGGCCTCGAAGATATGGATGATCTGAAAACCGATCTGGCAGAAGGTTTTGCGCGATTGCGCGCGGTTCTGTAACCCGATAGCCCATCGTGAACAATAATTCACGATGGCGCTTCACGCATAATGGCGCTAAATGTCGTTTACTTATACGTGAGTCGGAAATTATGAATATTGGATTTATCGGCCTGGGGGCGGTGGTGAAAACCGCCTATCTTCCTGCGCTAGCGCGACTGTCGTTCCCAATCTCCTCGTTGTGGGGATACGATCTGAACCCTCAGCGCACGCTGCCGGGTGTCAGCGCCTGTGCGTCACTGGCGGAGCTGCTGGAAAAGCCGCTCGATGTGTTGTTTATCACCACCGTTTCGTTGCAGCATCTGCCCGCGCTGGAACAGGCGCTGCGTGCCGATATTTCGCGCATCGTGGTGGAGAAACCGGTCGCCGCCACCCTGGGGCAGATTGATAGCCTGCGTCAGTTGCTTGCCCATGAAGATAATGCCCCGCGCGTGCTGGCGCTGGACCACTGGATGGCGCGCGATGGTGCGTGGTGTCTGGCACAGGGGAAAATGGACGACCGCTGGCAGCCGGAGGATTCCGCGAGCGTGGCTGCACCGCTGGTCGCTTCGCTGGACGATATTGCCGGCATCGACGGCTTTTTGCTGGAGCCAAGCGGCTTTAACGCCGCCGGGGAGCCGATTGCCCTGAACTTTACCACCGGCGAGCCGGATACCCGTGAATTTCGCCATCCTGACGGTGTGATTGTCGATATCGGCACCCACGTGCTGGCCATGATGCGTGAAACGGTGCGCTATCTCGGCGGTAGCGATGATATTCAGCTGGTGGCGGAGCAGGTTAAGGACCGGCTGGGGCGGCCTATTGCACGCGGCGATGTCGAAACGGCGGAAGGGGAGGCGCATCTCAAAGGTACGCTAGGCCATATTCCGGTGAATCTGTGGCTGAACAAATACGCCGGGCCGGGCGTAGAGCGTAAAGGGATCCGCATTTATCTGCGCGACGGTAGGATTATCAGCCAGACTCGTGCTCCTGGCGGTGAAAGCGTGGAGCTGATTGATGGCGATAGCGTGATGCGCTGGACGCGGCCGGGCGCCATTTACGCGCACTGCCTCGCGGAGCACATCCTCGGTAAGCGCAGCCTGTTTTTCCGCGCCCCGGACGAAGTGGCGAAACTGACGCAGCGCCGGATGGCGGAAGTGGAGACGCTTTTGCGTATCCAGCAGCAGCTGCGTGGGGAACATTGAGCGGTGAGTCGTGGTAAAATAGCGGCACAAGAACCGAGTTAAGGAGTCGTCATGGAATTCATCTGCCCAACTTGTCAGGCCTCGCTGGAGGTGCAGGGTAACCAGGCCCACTGCGATCGCTGCGAGCAAGATTTTACGCTGGAGGCGCGCTGCCCGGAGTGTCATAAACCGCTGGAGGTGTTGAAAGCCTGCGGTGCGGTGGACTACTTCTGCCAGAACGGCCACGGATTGATATCGAAAAAACGGGTGGAATGGGCGCCTGTCGGTGAGTAATGGACGTCTCTGACCGGGCATAAATGCCCGGTCATTCTCAGCGTTTAGTCGGCTTTTTTACGCGCTCGCGTTTTCTTCTGCGCGGTCACCGTGCGGATTTCACTCTCCACCCAGCCGTCGGCCAGACGCGTCGTCAGCATCTCTCCCGCCTTTGCCTGCTTCGTTTGCTTCAGCACTTTGCCATCGCTGGCGGTCGTGACGCTGTAGCCGCGCGCGAGCGTCGCCAGTGGACTGACGGCTTCCAGATGCGTCACCGCATTGCCAAAGCGTTCACGCTGTTCGCTCAGGCGGGCGCGAATATTCTCGGCCAGACGATATTCCAGTTGTTGAATGCGCGACTGGGCGCGATGAATGCGCGGCTGAGGATTCTGCTGATTCAGACGCTGTAGCATGCGCTGCCGGCGCTGATTAGCCTGTTTCATCTGATTTTCCAGCGCCGTGTTCATGCGCTGGCGGAGACGCTCAAGCGTCGTCTGCTGGCGCGCCAGACGCAGCTGTGGATGCTGCTGCTGGAGGCGATGGAAAAGCTGGGTAAAACGACGGCTGCGGTTAGCCAGGTAGTAGTCCATTGCCATACCGAGACGCTGCTGGGCGGATTGGATCTGGCGGACTAACTCCTGCTGATTGCGGCTGACCATTTCTGCTGCGGCGGACGGCGTGGGGGCGCGCAGGTCGCCGACGAAATCGGCAATGGTGACGTCGGTTTCATGACCGACGGCGCTCACGACTGGAATGCGGCTGGCAAAAATAGCCCGCGCCACGCGCTCATCATTAAAGCTCCACAAATCTTCCAGCGAGCCGCCGCCGCGCCCGAAAATCAGCACGTCGCACTCGCCGCGGGCGTTGGCCACCTCAATGGCGCGAACGATTTGCCCCGGTGCATCTTCGCCCTGCACGGCGGTAGGGTAAATCACCACCGGCAGCGACGGATCGCGGCGTTTCAGGACGTGCAGAATATCGTGCAGCGCCGCCCCAGTTTTCGAGGTGATGACCCCAACGCAGTGTGCCGGAGAGGGGAGCGGCTGTTTAAACTGCTGGTCGAAGAGGCCTTCGGCCTGGAGCTTCGCCTTCAGTTGCTCATACTTCTGCTGCAACAACCCTTCGCCCGCTGGCTGCATGCTTTCAACGATGATTTGATAATCACCGCGCGGCTCGTACAGCGTAATATTGGCGCGAACTAACACCTGCTGCCCATGTTGCGGACGGAACGTCACCCGGCGGTTGCTGTTGCGGAACATCGCGCAGCGCACCTGGGCGTTATCGTCTTTTAAGGTGAAGTACCAGTGGCCGGAAGCGGGCTGGGTGAAGTTTGAAATCTCGCCGCTAATCCACACCTGGCCCATCTCCTGCTCAAGCAGTAGACGCACCGTCTGGTTAAGGCGGCTAACGGTAAAAATTGAGGGGCTTTGTGAGGATAACATGTGAGCGGGATCAAATTCTAAATCAGCAAGTTATTCAGTCGAAAGTAACATGCTTACCGGGGAGCGCAAGGTTTTTTTGCAAAAAAGTGTGGATGCAATCGGTTACGCTCTGTATAATGCCGCGGCAATATTTAATAACCTCCCAGGTGAGATATTGCCCATGCTACGTATCGCAAAAGAAGCCCTGACGTTTGACGACGTCCTCCTCGTTCCCGCTCATTCTACCGTTCTGCCGAACACTGCTGACCTCAGCACCCAGCTGACCAAAACAATTCGCCTGAACATTCCTATGCTCTCTGCGGCAATGGACACCGTGACTGAAGCGCGCCTGGCAATTGCCCTGGCACAGGAAGGCGGCATTGGTTTTATCCACAAAAACATGTCCATCGAGCGCCAGGCGGAAGAAGTTCGCCGCGTGAAGAAACACGAATCTGGCGTGGTTACCGACCCGCAGACCGTCCTGCCAACCACCACGCTTGCCGAAGTGAAAGAGCTGACCGAGCGTAACGGCTTTGCAGGCTATCCGGTTGTGACCGAAGACAACGAACTGGTCGGTATCATTACCGGTCGTGACGTGCGCTTCGTGACCGACCTGAGCCAGCCGGTGAGCGTCTACATGACTCCGAAAGATCGTCTGGTTACCGTTCGCGAAGGCGAATCCCGTGACGTGGTCTTCGCTAAGATGCACGAACGCCGCGTAGAGAAAGCGCTGGTGGTTGACGATAGCTTCCACCTGCTGGGCATGATCACCGTTAAAGACTTCAAAAAAGCAGAACGTAAACCAAACGCCTGTAAAGACGAGAAAGGTCGTCTGCGCGTAGGCGCAGCGGTTGGTGCGGGTGCGGGCAACGAAGACCGCGTTGATGCGCTGGTTGCCGCGGGCGTTGATGTCCTGCTGATCGACTCCTCCCACGGCCATTCTGAAGGCGTTCTGCAGCGTATTCGTGAAACGCGTGCAAAATACCCAGACCTGCAGATCATCGGTGGCAACGTGGCTACCGGCGCGGGCGCTCGTGCGCTGGCAGACGCTGGCTGCAGCGCGGTTAAAGTCGGTATCGGCCCTGGCTCCATCTGTACTACCCGTATCGTCACCGGCGTCGGTGTACCGCAGATCACCGCCGTTTCCGACGCGGTTGAAGCGCTGGAAGGTACCGGTATTCCGGTTATCGCCGACGGCGGTATCCGTTTCTCCGGTGATATCGCCAAAGCGATCGCTGCTGGTGCCGCTGCCGTGATGGTAGGCTCCATGCTGGCTGGTACCGAAGAATCTCCGGGTGAAATCGAACTCTATCAGGGCCGTTCTTACAAATCTTACCGTGGTATGGGCTCCCTGGGCGCGATGTCCAAAGGCTCTTCCGACCGTTACTTCCAGAGCGATAACGCTGCCGACAAACTGGTACCAGAAGGTATCGAAGGTCGCGTAGCCTATAAAGGTCGCCTGAAAGAGATCATTCACCAGCAGATGGGCGGCCTGCGTTCCTGTATGGGTCTGACCGGCTGTGGTACCATCGACCTGCTGCGTACGAAGGCTGAATTCGTGCGTATCAGCGGTGCGGGTATCCAGGAAAGCCACGTTCACGACGTGACCATCACCAAAGAGTCCCCGAACTACCGCATGGGCTCCTGATAAGTTTCCGCGCCCAACCCCTATACTTTACAGGTTGGGCGCTTTGTTATTGTTTCACTTGCCTCGGAACTAACGTCAAATGACAGACAATATTCATAAACATCGCATTCTCATCCTTGATTTCGGTTCCCAGTACACCCAACTGGTTGCACGTCGCGTACGTGAACTGGGCGTCTATTGCGAGCTGTGGGCATGGGATGTTACTGAAGCGCAAATCCGTGAGTTCAATCCGAGCGGTATCATCCTCTCCGGCGGCCCGGAAAGCACCACCGAAGCAAACAGCCCACGTGCGCCAGAGTACGTGTTCAACGCGGGTGTGCCGGTATTCGGCGTATGCTACGGCATGCAGACCATGGCAATGCAGCTGGGCGGCCACGTTGAAAGCTCCACCGAGCGTGAGTTCGGCTACGCTCAGGTTGAAGTACAGACCGACAGCGCACTGATCCGCGGCATTGAAGACGCGCTGACCGCTGAAGGCAAACCGCTGCTGGACGTGTGGATGAGTCACGGTGACAAGGTTACCGCCATCCCGGAAGGCTTCGTCACCGTTGCCAGCACCGAGACCTGCCCGTTCGCCATTATGGCGCACGAAGAAAAACGCTTCTACGGCGTGCAGTTCCACCCGGAAGTGACCCATACCCGTCAGGGCCTGCGTATGCTGGAGCGTTTTGTTCGCGACATCTGCCAGTGTGAAGCGCTGTGGACCCCAGAGAAAATCATCGACGACGCCGTTGCCCGCATCCGCGAGCAGGTTGGCAACGATAAAGTGATCCTCGGCCTGTCCGGCGGCGTAGACTCCTCCGTTACCGCGATGCTGCTGCACCGCGCCATCGGTAAAAACCTGACCTGTGTGTTCGTCGACAACGGTCTGCTGCGTCTGAATGAAGCACAGCAGGTGATGGACATGTTCGGTGACCACTTCGGTCTGAACATTGTTCACGTCGAAGGTGAGCAGCGCTTCCTCGACGCGCTGAAAGGCGAAAACGACCCAGAAGCCAAACGTAAGATCATCGGTCGCGTATTCGTTGAAGTGTTCGACGAAGAAGCGCTGAAGCTGGAAGACGTGAAGTGGCTGGCGCAGGGGACTATCTACCCTGACGTTATCGAATCTGCGGCCTCCGCAACCGGTAAAGCGCACGTCATCAAATCTCACCACAACGTGGGCGGCCTGCCGAAAGAGATGAAGATGGGTCTGGTTGAACCGCTGCGTGAGCTGTTCAAAGACGAAGTGCGTAAAATTGGCCTGGAACTGGGCCTGCCGTACGACATGCTGTTCCGTCACCCGTTCCCAGGCCCAGGCCTCGGCGTTCGCGTGCTGGGCGAAGTGAAGAAAGAGTACTGCGACCTGCTGCGTCGTGCGGATGCTATCTTCATCGAAGAACTGCACAAAGCCGACCTGTACAACAAAGTGAGTCAGGCGTTCACCGTGTTCCTGCCGGTACGTTCCGTTGGCGTGATGGGCGATGGCCGTAAGTACGATTGGGTTGTCTCCCTGCGTGCTGTGGAAACCATCGACTTTATGACCGCACACTGGGCGCATCTGCCGTACGATTTCCTCGGCCGAGTATCCAACCGCATCATCAACGAAGTTAACGGTATCTCCCGCGTGGTGTATGACATCAGCGGTAAGCCGCCGGCTACGATTGAGTGGGAATGAGATTGTATTTAATTTATTGATTTTATTATGATAATTTATATTCAATAACTATCTATCACTATCACCAACGGTATTTTTCATGGCATGCCTTTGGCATGCCATGAAAAAATGTCGATACCATTACTAGCTAAATGACTCTAGCATGGTATTGGAAACGCGCATCAGCCACTCCTGATGAGGTATGGGGCTTGAGTATTCGTTGCATCAAGATCGCGCATCATGTGGAATGTCGTGCATCACCTTGCGTCCCATCGTCGCTTCAGAGAAATTAGTCTATTATCGCTATTTAGCGAGCTGTCCGCTTCCCCTATTTGTTTCAATATATCTTCTATCCCATGTGGCCATGCCAACGCGTTGTCTGGTAGAACGGTATGAAGTAAAGCCAGCACTTGCTCCGGGTACCGGTCTACTATGTCGCCGCCTGATCGGCGAAGTTTTGGCAGCATCAAATGGTCACGCTCGATTCTGCCCAAGAACGGTAAAACCAATGCAGCTATAGTAGGAAATTCATCGCCACTAGAGAAAGCCAATTCGCAAAGGCGAGCCGACGTGTTGGGTGTTCTGGCTGAAAGTTGGCGCGGCCAAATCTGCAGCAGTTCGGGAAGCTGTCCTTTCCATCGTTCGTTTGAGTTTTCGTTTATCTCGTCAGACCATCGTTGAGCCTGCCATAGTATTCGGGATCGAAACTCGTCATCGACTGTCAAAAGTAAGCTGCGCATCTCTTCATTGGAGATACAACGCTCGCCGGTGATGTCGTCAACAGTTCCCCACCCAGCAAGGATCATACCTGCGATGATTTCACCATTCGAGCGTCGCGATGGGAGAGGGTTAACGGCGAACTGCAGCATGTGATTTTTCAACCGCATATAGAGCTCTCGATTTGGAGTTCTCGCCCCCCACAGGAAGCCCGACCATGCTGCGTCGCGGTCCTCCTTGTCGTTATCCTGAAGCACAGGCAATAAGTAATGCTCTGTCCATTTTGGATCGACAGCGAAAAACCAATTGAGATTGTGAAAAAAAATCACAATTGCATGTCTGCGCAACTCGTTTGGAAGCGACAACAGTTCCTCAGCCTGAACAAGCCATTCGGAAGGAATGCCTTGGTTTCGATTGAGATTATTACTACGGGGATCATTAAAAAGCGCCTGCGCGATCTTACCAGTGGGTGAATTAATCGCTTCCATCGTCCAGTCTGGTTCCTTTGAGCCCCGAATAATACCCGAACGTCCTTCATTAGGCGATTCACGGAGGACGCCAAGCAGCTTCCTCAAAATACGGTCAAAAATAGGAGAATAGTCTTTGCTTAGCTTTGCACTGGCATCTTTTAGCCAATCGGTCGCGGGGCGGAGAATTGTTGCAAGTTGTGGATTTGGATAACGAGATAGTCGCTCTGTAATCAACCAAACTAATCTTGTCTTGTCATTCTTCCGTGCCTCTGAAGTAAGGAACCGTTGCCATGCCCAATCTGGAAAATTTCCTCGTTTGGCAGCATTGGTCAACGCAGCAAAAGCGCGCACAGGGCGCTGAGAGGCTAGGCCGGAAAAAGGATCGTTTTCGACGAGAAAATTGTCTGATCGACCACTACGTTCCTTTGCTCGCAGCAGTACTAGTGAAAGGGGGATTTCTGCTAGTTCCTCATGACTGGTGTTTGTTCTGACCCATTCAGCCCTACTTTCCAGCGATTCAGCAGCCCTCTCGCAATAATCCTCTTTCCAGTCGGGCACAGCAGTACGGAGTAGTTTCGCTTGTTTACGGGTGCTGGCTGAAAGCTTGCATTCTGAGTTTTGAAGCCAGTGAATACGATTTAGAATTGACCAAGCTCGTCTGCTATCGAAGGCTGCAATCTTTTCGCGCTGCCATCGCTCCGGGCCAATCAACAGTTTTTGTTCGATTAACTGACGCGACGCTCTACTGAGTTTTTTCCATCGTTCTGCGATGACCAGTAATAGGTCTCGTTGATGATAACGATCCCAGAATGCGGTATTGCTTAATGATGATATGAATTGCCCAAACTCATTATCTGAAACAATACTTTTTTTTCCTGATGCCCATATTCGTAGCCGAGCAAAAACGGTGTCATCTTCTGTAGGCCATGATAAAAATTCTCGTTTAGCTGCAGATTTATTAATTTGAACTAGTTGCGTAAACAGCTCCGAAAACTGGATAACTAATGCTGAAAGTCCATGCGTTCGATGATAATCGTCGGCACCTTCAATATTATCCTTGACTAATGGGCTAATATTTCTAGGGTCATAGCCACCAATTTCTTGTTCAAGTGCAAGAGCAAGTTCGAGATTCTGTCGTAGGGCTTTAACAATTGTGAAACACCATTCATCAGGAATAGTAATTTTTTCGTGCGTTTCAGGATATTTTACGTCCATCCACAGCAAGTGATCTTCATATGCCTGAGCGGTCTCTACTTCGGGCGGCTTTGATGCATTCCTGGAAGAAGGCCTTGCAGAAAGGTGGGGACGGAGCACCTCTCCAAACCGCCTAACTATAGCGCTACTCCATCCCTCAACCTTAATGACACCTTGCAGGTTATACCACTCGTGATAAAAGTCTTCGACGTGGCTCCAGGTTTCAAAAAGCAAGCGCCATGAGTTACGAATGTTCTGACGTATTGGGGGATTGCTTCGTTCTAGCTCCAAAGAGATGCGCCGTTGAATGTTCTGATTAAGTGACGATTGATGGGATGCCCACCATACAGCAGCAGGCTGGTCACAAACCTTTGCGAGCCATACGCCTAATTTATCTAGACGCGGAACAATATATGGGAAATGATTAGCCCAATGACCGCGAAACGCAGTAAGATTTTCATCGCGGATCGCTGCTTTATCAAGATGATTAAGTTCGAAAGCATCCCACGCATTGGATGGTGTTTCTCGCTTGGCATAATTATCTTCAGGATCTGGTTTAGTCGGCAAGGGGTCTGAATCAAGGCCATATAGATCGAATGGATCAATATAGGATTCTTTGCTACTAAGTGAAATTGAATTAACCGGTCTCGCGAATCGTCGGTATTTGTCGAACACGCAAAGCCATTCAGCAGGGGGGAGAATCTCTCCCTCGCAGAACTTCTTTACGCCTTCGTAGGTTGAAATAACATGTGTCACCTGACCTCGTTCATGAGGTTGAAGCGCTGTCGGTCCTTTTTTAGATGTTTCAAGAACCTTTGCGAACCAGGCATCGGGATTACGGGCTCGCTCTGCCCAAGCGTCAAGAGATTGCCATAAGGCAGCATGTGCATTATCTGGACTATATGGAATGGCCTTAACACCTTTGTGTCGCCATCGTGCGATGGCATCGTTATGGTCGCCAGATTGGAAAGCGTAAGCTTTTTCGCGGTTCCCTGAAGTTTTACGCAAAGCTTCAAGAAGGTATTGGACTGGAGGATCGTCGGCCGTATACCCAACAAATACAACAATATACTTTCCAAGTATTTCACGAATGAAGGTTGTTGCCCATCCGTCCGATAGATATGCGCGACCAAATTCTGAACTTGAGAGAACAAAGCCATCATTCTCAGCAGCTGTATAAGTCGGTGTTGAGCGACCATGGAGATAAACTATTCCGTTGATCTCATTTGGAAGTGAAGGGTCCGGTAATCTCGGTGGTTGCCATACGCGAAGATTGCGACCGCAGTCATCAAATAACCTGTCGAAGTTCGTCGTGACTAATTGAACAGTGCCTTCTGGCGTCGTCGCTAAGTCTAGCAAAATCCTGTGTGCAGTCAGATCGCAATCCGCAGGTGGTTTTAATGCAGATGCTACCGCCTCCTCGATATCGCGTGAGGAAAAGTCTCTTTCTAGAAGCCCGAAAACACGGTCAGCAGATATGACGCCGGGTATACCAACACGCTGGTCAATCTCTCTAGCTTCTTGGATTAGTCTATAGGCAGGACTATTTTGGTCGACACCAAGTCGAGCAACTACTTGGCTTGCTAATCCAAAGAAATCAGGTAGTTGAGCACGTGCTCTGGATACGCCCGCCCCGCAAAAGAAAATTACTCGGCCTTGATCTCTGGCAAGAAGGAGATCATCAGGGATTGATGGGCCGTCAGGCTAAAAATCGCAAATTCATTCCTCCGCACTGTACTTTTATGTTTAGGCTAACAAAACATGTCTCTCAGTGGTTGAAGTTTTAATTAGCACCTTTATTGTCTAGATTCACTAATACCTGCGTGTATGTTGTGTGTCGGACCGAATTTGAGCAACTTAAGTTGTGATCTAATTCGTACCAATAGCTAGTATGCTATTTTTATGGTGTTAGGTAGTGAAATAATGTTATTTGATTGATTTTTAATAATTAAATATTAACGTTGATAATGGGGCGGTTGGTAAGAGAGCCTTACCGGTGCATAATATCTAGCTTGTATATCCCAGAATGCCATTATGCTATTCGTGAGTACAAAAAATAGCCGCTGGAGGTCGCGATGGAAAAAACAACGATATTAAGAAGCAACCGCAGCCAGGCGGTGCGTTTACCAAAAGCGGTAGCAATGCTGGAAGACGTCAAACATGTCGATATTATTGCTATCGGGCGGACGCGAGTGATCACGCCAGCAGGCGAGAGCTGGGATAGCTGGTTTGATGGTGAAAGCGTCACATCAGATTTTATGGAGATGCGGGAACAGCCGGGTGAACAGGATAGGGAAACGTTCCGATGCTCAAATAAGAGCTGAATACTAATATTTGTATTTACACCATCAAGAATAAGCTGCAGGAAGTACGTGAAGCGTTCACCCGGCACTATGGGAGGATGTGCATTAGTTCAGTTACCTTGATTGAATTGGTTTACGGTGCCGAAAAATCTGCTGTTCCGGAAAAAAATCTGCGCGTAGTCGAAGGTTTTGTTGCTCGGCTGGAAGTACTGAACTACGGCAATGACGCCGCCATTCTGACCGGGCAGATAAGGGCTGAGCTAGCAAAAGCGGAAACCCCTATTGGCCCGTATGACAGCATGATGGCCGCCCATGCTCGTTCGCTCGGGCTGATTATGGTCACCAATAATACTCGTGAGTTTGAGCGCATTAGTGGGCTGCACCTCGAAGACTGGAGCGTTAGCTAGCCACGTCGCCGCCTGAACATCAGGCTAGGCTCCTTCCCTGGCACATCGTCAATTTCCCGCACCAGCGTCAGCCCGCACTTCAGCAATACCTTCTGCGAGGCGAGGTGGTTTTTACGCACGATGCCCACCACCTCCTCAAAATTCAGCATGTTGAACGCATAATCAATTGCCGTCAGCGAAAACTCCGTGGCCAGCCCTTTACCCCAGGCTTCAGGCGCAAAGCGGTAGCCCAGATTGTTTACCGTGCAATCGGGGTATTCCACGATACGTAGCCCGCCAAAACCTATCACCCGCTGCGGGTTTTCCCGCAGGCTGATGGCCCAGTTGCCGAAACCATAAACGTTGAAATGCTCAAGCCAGCCAGCCAACACCTGGCGAGAGTGCGCGAGATCCGCATGCGGGCCTGCTGGGTTAAAGGTGTTGGTCGCAGGGTCACCGTAAATGCGATAAAGATCGTCGAGATCGTCTGCTGCCACTGGACGTAGGGCGAGATGCTCAGATTGCAGGTGCATGGGCTTATCCTTGTCGAAAAGGTTGTGCTTCACGTGTTTTTATTGTGCGACTAGCCTGGCACAGCGCAATCGACACCGCCAGCCCGGCGACAATCAGCGCCAGCATAGCGGAGAGCATCAGGCTGCCATTTATTCCCAGACGATGATTCAGCCACGCGTAGGCAAACGGCGAAGCGGCGGCGAGCAGCTGCGCGGGAATCAACAATACGCCAGTGCGCCGGGCGTACTCTTCGGCAGCGAACAGCTGAAGCGGTAGGGTCGCTTTGAAGACCGTGGTTAAGCCGTTGATCGCGCCATAGCCCAGGACAAAACCCCCGGCGGCCCAGGCGATATGGGTGCTGCTTATGCCGAGGGCGAAGCAGAACGGGATGAAAAAGGTGGTGAGCAGAGTAAGCTTCATCGGTGTGAGCGTTGAACCGGAGGCGACTTCGAGAAAGCGCGCGCCGGTCTGCCCAACGCCCCAGAGCATACCGACGGCAATGGGCAACCCGTGAGCTGTGATAAATTCCGGCAGGTGGGTCGAGGTGCCGTTAGAGATAAACGTTACCAGCGCTATCAGCGCGGCATACAATAAGCCGATACGGCGGTCGTGCGGCGAGGCTGACGAGATATGGCGAGCAGGAACCGGCGGCAGCTTCTGGTTAGGCAAACGCAGCAACAGCAGTGCGCTCACGATCCCCAGCAGGCCATAAACCAGCAATGCTCCCCGCCAGTCGGTGACCGTCAGCAGTGCCGCACCCAGCGGCCAGAACAGCGCGGAAGCAAGCCCACCGGCAAGCGTCACGCGAGAGATTGTCGCCCGAGCACTCTGCCCGTATAGATTCACCAGCGCGGCGAAAAGCCCGTCGTAGAGCGCCAGACGCATGCCGACTCCGGTTATCAGCCAGGCGATGTACCAGCCAAAAAGCGTGTTAATCGCTGACATCAGCAGGCAGCCTGCGGCAATAAGTAACGTTCCGCAGACCACCACGCGCTGGCCGCCAAAATGCGCCAGCAGGCGGGCAACCCAAGGGGAGATCAGCGCCATCATCAGCATCGCCAGCGTCAGGCCCAGGTAAATATGCGTGGATGCCCATCCCGTATTCTGCGCAATCGCGCGGGCAAAGGTGCCCGGCATATAAAACGAAATCCCCCAGTTGATCAGCTGATTGCCTCCGGCAGCGAGGGTGATGGGGAGCGATGCGGCAGGTGTTTTCATTATCTTCTCGTCAGTTATGCAGTTGCTGGCAGCATAACCTGCGCGCTATTGTGCAGGCAGAGCCCTCCCTTTATGACCCTGATAAGAGAAACTTTGAATGACGACGCTGAATCTAGGATACCTGGCAACGTTTCGTTTAGTGGTTCAGCGCGGCAGCTTTTCGGCGGCGGCCGATGTGTTGGGTATTTCTCAACCCGCCGTCAGCTTGCAGGTGCGCCAGCTTGAGCAGTTTCTGCAGGCGAGGCTTATCGAACGTACCGGACGCGGGGTAAAGGCCACCGCGGCTGGCATGGCGCTGTTGCTGCATGGTGAGCGTATCGAGCAGGCGGTTAGCAAGGCGGTGCAGTCGGTGAACGATTGTCAGCAGACCGTGAGCGGTATGGTTGCGCTTGGTACCGGCGCCACGGCCTGTATCCATCTTTTACCATCCTTGCTGCAGCGTCTGCGTGAGCAGCACCCGATGCTGGCGGTGGGCGTTACGACCGGCAATACGCTGGATATTACTCGGGCAGTCGAAGAAAACCGGCTTGATTTAGGGTTGGTCACGTTGCCCGCCAGCGGGCGTAGCCTGGAAATCATGCCGGTTTTACGCGAAGAGTTTGTCGTTATCAGCGCCGAATTGCAGGGTGAACTCAACCTGGAAATGCTACAGAAGCTGCCGATGATTGCGTTTGAAGCCGGCAGCGGAACGCGTGACCTGATTGACGGCTGGTTCCAGCAGGCAGGGCTTCAGGTGACGCCGGTGATGCAACTGGGCAGCATAGAAGCGATTAAACGCATGGTGGCAGCGGGGCTCGGGTACAGCATTATTCCGCGGATGGCGGTGGAGCATCATCGTGATGCCGAAGGGCTACGGGTAGGATCGCTGGCGCCGCCGCTCTATCGCCAGTTAGGCATCGTGATGCGGCAGGATAAAATTTTGACTAAGGGGATGACGGAAGTTATCCGACTGTTGCAGCAACACGCTCCCCTCTAAGATGGAAGGGGAGCGCCAGGTTTAGTCGACCAGTTGCAGCTGTTGCTGAGGCCGATTGGCGACGTTCTCTACGCGGATATCCATTTGCGGGTACGGCAGGTCGATGTGGTTAGCATCCATCGCCTCTTTGATGTTCTCCAGCAGGTCATAGTAGGTGTTCCAGTACTCGGCGTTGCGCACCCATACGCGAACGTAGAAGTTCAGCGAGGAAGCGCCCAGTTCACCTAAACGCACGGTGAAACCGCGCTTCTGGTCGATACGCTTATCCTGCTCGATGAGTTGGGTGATGACGCTTTTCACGTCGGCAATGCGGCTCTGGTAGCCTACGCCAATCACCAGATCGATGCGGCGGTACGGGTGGCGTGAGTAGTTAATGATATTGTCGGCAATAATCTTGCCGTTTGGGATCACCACTTCTTTGCTGTCACCGGTCAGCAGTGTGGTTGAGAAAATGTGTACCTTCTCAACGGTGCCGGTCATGGTACCAATCTGCACCACTTCGCCCGCGCGGAAGGGGCGCAGAGAGACCAGCATCACCCCCGCCGCGAAGTTTGACAGCGAGCTTTGCAGCGCCAGGCCGATGGCCAGGCCTGCGGCACCGATGACGGCGATAATGGATGATGTCTCAATGCCCAGGCGCCCCAGCGCGGCGACCACCGAAAATGCGAGCGTGATATAGCGAACCAGTGCGGTAAAGAACTGCACGATGGTGATATCCACTTTGCGTTTTAGCAGCAATTTTTCCAGCCCACGAGAGAGCAGGCGGGCGATAAATTTACCAATAAATAACAGAATAATCGCGGCAACGATGTTCCAGCCGAACTGGATAACCGCATCGCTATGTCCTGACATCCACTCCAATCCACTTCTTATTTTGGGAAATAACGTAAAACCTTTCATGGTAAAAACCCTGCCGCTTTAAAATTAATGGTGGAAGATTCAATTAAATATTCAACATATATACAAAGAATTTATATATTTATGAGTAGGGTGCTTTTGGAGTTATGTATTAGCGATTATTTACACATTTAACGTCGTTTTTTTAGACGGTTAATTGATGCAACAAAAAATCAGCGCGGCATGTTGCGGCAGTAGAAAGAGAAAAGTTTGTGTAATTGTGCGGGAAATTATTTTTTTGCCAATAAAGTACGAATTGAGACTGAGGTGTCAGAACGGGGATAAAACACGACTAAATTCCTTACCGGATGGTTAAAAATCAATCTCTTAGCCATTCGGTAAGGAATCTCGGTGTCGGAAAAAAGGGCGTTAACGGTCGTCGGTTTGAACGGGGGAGGTCTTTTGCGACAGGCTGCTCTGCTGGGACTCTTTTTTGTCCTGGTGGTGATGCCACGCGCCGATGGAGGAGTAGACGAAGCGTCCGAAGAAGAAGATAAAGCTGATAAGCAGTACGATACGGGTCATTCGACCATTAAATCGGTGTCGTTTTCGTAGGCTGGTAACCTGGCTCACAAAGGGGTCCTTATGTTATACCCATAGACGGGCGGTTTGTACATTAAGGCACAGAGCGGGGCGGGGGTCAATTGCGATGAATGTAAAATTCCGTCAGATAAAACATTAATTAATGTTATATAAGATATTATTCGTATTCACAAGCAAACCTTGATTACGGGGTGTAGACCCTAGAATAGTGAATTAATGATTTTATGTGCATTATTTTTTGACTCATATCAAACTTCACTCGTAAGCGATAACTAAAATCTCCGCCTGACCCGCGTAATAGCTTTTCGCGCGGCCTTTTTAAGCCAGGTTGGATGCCTGTCTGAAAATACCCAGCTGGATTTGGGGTATCCTTAGAGCATCTATGAACTTCTGTAAAATATATAAACAATATCGGGATGAGTGGTGGGGACTGCCTCTGATATTGCCTCTTCTTGTGTTACCAATAATCAAAATTGCTAATACATACACCTATATTGGCGGTGGTAAAACCTACCTTTATTACCTCCCGCTGCCCTTTATGCTTTGCATGATGCTGTTCTTTAGCTGGAAAGCGTTGCCTGGGCTTATCGCGGGTATTGGCTGCTATCTCACTAACGATTTTCACTTCGTGGAAAGGGTTGGCATTGAGTTGCAGTTCCTTATTCCGACGATCGTGGCCTGGGGTGGGTATCAGTTTTTTAATCAGCAACGCAAGATGATTTCCCACGGCGACACGCATCTGATGGCTCATCGGCTGTTCTGGCAGATGTTTGTTCCTTCGACGATTTTCCTGCTGTTGATTCAGTTTGCTTTGTATCTGGGGCTATACCCTAGCATGCGGGATACCGAGTGGGTGTCGCCGCTGACGCAGCGTAATCTGATTAACTACCAGTCGCTGTTGATGGGCTATCTGACCGGCGTACCGCTGTGCTATTTGATGATTCGTTTAATCCGTAACCCCAACTACCTTCGAAGCTTTGTCTCGCAGGTGCGCCGCGATTTCGACCCGAAGGTGAAATGGCCGGAGATGGTCATCTGGTGGGCGGTAGTCATTGGCGTTTTCTCGATGATGATGCTCCCGATGACCAAAGGCAGCACGATATTCAGCACTAACTACACGCTGTCACTGCTGCTGCCAATCATGCTCTGGGGCTCGATGCGTTTCGGCTACCGTTTTATCTCGGTGGTCTGGACGCTGATGTTGATTGTGGCCATCCACTACCACTATCACTATGTGCCTAAAAGCGCAGGCTACAGCGTGCAGCTAGCGATAACCTCGTCGAGCTACCTGATCTTCTCGTTTATTATTGCGTATATGGCGATGCTCTCCACTCGTCAGCGTGCGATTCATGAACGTGTGCGCCGCATCGCCTTTATTGATCCGGTTGTCAGCCTGCCCAATATGCGTGCGCTGAGCCGGGCGGTGAACAATACGCCGTGGTCGGTGCTGTGCTTTTTGCGCATGCCGGATCTTGAAGTGCTGACGCGCCACTACGGCATAATGCTGCGTATCAACTACAAGCAGAATCTGGCGAAGTATCTGCATGAAGCACTTCGCCCCGGCGAGAACGTCTACCAGCTTACCGGCAGCGATTTGGCGGTGCTGCTACATACTGAATCTTATAAAGAGCGCATGGACGAGCTCTACGAGCGCCTTAAGCAGTTCCGCTACAGCTGGAACGGCATGCCGCTGCAGCCGCAGATTGGCGTCAGCTATTGCTATATCCATTCGCCGGTGGCCCATCTCTCGCTGATGCTGGGTGAGCTGAATACGGTGGCGGAACTTTCGCTTGTCACGAATCGCCCGGAAAACCTACAGCGTCGTGGTGCGCAGTATCTGCAGCAAGAGCTCAAAGATAAGATTGCGATGATGGTGCGGGTGCAGCAGGCGTTGGAAAATAATCGCTTCCGCCTGATGGCGCAGCCGATCGTCGGCATTCGCGGCGACGATTATCATGAAGTTCTGCTGCGTATGCTTGGCGACGATGACGAGCTTATCTCGCCGCTGTTGTTCTTACCGGTTGCCTATGAGTTTGGTATGGCCTCGCGCATTGACCTCTGGGTGTTGGAAAATACGTTGGTCTTTATGGCGAGCCGCCGGGAAACTAATCCGGGGATGCGACTGGCGCTTAACCTCTCGCCTTCCACGGCGAGCGGGACGGGCTTTGCACATCAGGTGAAGGATCTGCTGGAAGAGTACGGTATTGAGGCCTGGCAGCTGGTCTTCGAGATAACGGAGAGCCATTCGCTGGTTAACGCCGAGCAGGCGCGGCGGACGCTGCGCGAACTTCAGGAACTGGGCTGTCGGGTGGCGATTGACGATTTTGGTACCGGCTATGCCAGCTATGCGCGTCTCAAGCATATCAGCGCCGATATTCTGAAAATCGACGGCAGCTTTATCCGCAATATTGCGACCAGCAGCCTGGATTACCAGATTGTTTCGTCTATCTGCCATCTGGCGCGGATGAAGAAGATGCGTGTGGTCGCGGAGTACGTTGAGAACGAAGCGATCCGTACGGCGGCGATTGCGCTCGGGATTGATTATCTGCAGGGGTACGGCATTGGCAAGCCAGCTCCCCTGGAGGAGCTGGCGGTAGCGGAAACTACAGAGTGTGAATCATGCGGCGACCACTTCGTCGGGCGCACGCTCCTCAGTGATTTTTAACAACCAGCCGGTAACGCTCTCCCAGTACTGCTGCTCTTTCTCCAGATCGAGCAGCACCAGCGCATTCTGGGTAAACCAGTCGTGCGGGAAGCAGAGCGTCCAGTGGTTAGCCTCGGTGGTCAGCTTCAGCGTCGGTGGCGTGGTCGTTGCCTGACGCTGGTTGTTCAGCAGCACGCCAAGGCGCAGCAGCTGGATCATCGGCAGGAACTGCTTCTTCTTGAACAGCGTAAAGCGCGGTAGCTCGTCGAGCTTAATCGCCTTACGGTGGAAGCGCACCAGCGTCGACATCAGATACTGCTGCTCCTGGTTGAAGCCCGGTAGATCGCTGTTTTGCAGAATATAGGCCGAATGGCGGTGCATACCGCTGTGGTTAATATTCAGCCCGACTTCATGCAGCATTGAAGCCCATTTCAGCAGCGCGGTCAGCTGCGGATTGCCCAGTTTCGGGTTTTGCTCCAGCCACTGATCGTACATTTGCATGGTCGTTTCCAGCACGCGTTGCGCCTGTTCACGGTCGATGTTGTACTGGTTTGCCAGACTTTGCGCGGTGCGGCTGCGCACGTCCTGGTGGCGGAAGCGGCCTTCCATTTCATACAGCACGCCTTCACGCAGCGCACCGTCGGAGAGACGAAGCTCTTTAATCGCCAGCGCATCAAACACGCCGCAGAGAATAGCCAGCCCCGGCACGAACACGCCCTTACGCTCTTCCGACAGGCCCGGCAGGCTCAGGCTGTTGAAGTTCTTAAACTTCAGCACCTCTTCCACCAGCATTTCGAGACGTTCTGGGGTGATAAAACCGTCTTTTTCGCCCATTTCAACCAGCACTTCGTGGGCCGCTTTGATGGTGCCCGATGCGCCCATGGCAAAATTCCAGCCCTGAATGCGGTACTGCCACGCCAGCGTTTCCAGCTTTTGCACCGCCGCCAGGCGTGCGCGCTGGAAGTTTTCGCGGTTGATGGTGCCGGCGAGGAAGAACTGCTGCGCAAAGCTAACGCAGCCCATACGACGGCTTTCGACCAGCTTCGGCTCGAAGTCTTCGCCAATCACCAGCTCGGTGGAGCCGCCGCCGATATCAATCACCAGCTTGCGGCCTTTTTCAGGCTGGGTGTGCTCTACGCCCATAAAAATCAGACGGGCTTCTTCGTTCCCGGAAATGATTTCGATTGGGTAGGGGATCACCTTTTCCGCTCGCGTCAGAAACTCGGTGGCGTTCGCTGCCTGACGCAGCGTATGGGTACCGACGATACAGACGCTGGACGGAGCGAAGCCCTGCAGGCGCTCGGCAAACAGCGACAGGCAGCTAAGACCGCGCTCCATTGCCTCTTCGCTCAGCATATTGTTTTCATCCAGCCCGTCGGCCAGATGAACACGTTGCTTCAGACGGCCAATAATCTGCATCGCGCCGTCGACGACGCGCGCGATAACCATATGGAAACTGTTCGAACCAAGATCAACCGCCGCAAACTCCTGCGGCCGGGGTGCTTTGCTTTTTATTGGCATAGGTTAGTCAGGTTGTTCAAGTGATTTGAGGTAATCGTAAATCGCCTGCTGCGCGCGGACCTTGCGTCGGTTGCCGCGTGGCACATAGCGATTACTCAGTTCTTTATCAATAAAGCGGGCTTTCACCGTGTCGCTGAACAGAATATCGATAATATCGAGGATCCGCTGTTTAAGGCGCGGGTCGAGCAGCGGGGTCGCCACTTCGATACGGTAGTCGATATTTCGGGTCATCCAGTCAGCGGAGGAGAGATAAACACGTTTATCGCCGCCGTTCTCAAAAATATAGATGCGATCGTGCTCAAGGAAACGGTCAACGATGCTGATCACACGAATATTATCGCTGATCCCTTCTAATTCTGGAATCAGAGAACACATACCGCGGATCAGAAGATTGACCTGCACGCCGGAACTGGAGGCCGCGTACAGACGATCGACCAGCCCTTTATCGACCAGGTTGTTGAGTTTGAGAGTAATTCCTGCTGCCTGGCCATTTTGCGCGTTGGCGATTTCACGGTCGATCATCTCGTAGAGCAGACGACGGGAGTTCTGCGGCGAGACCAGCAGATAGTCGAAGTTCACCGGGCGATACGGGTTCTCGATAAAGTTGAACACCCGGCGCACTTCGTTGGTGATACGTGCATCGGCGGTCAGCAGCGAGTAGTCGGTGTAGATACGCGCCGTTTTCTCGTTAAAGTTACCGGTGCCGATGTGCGCATAGCGCACCACGTCGTCGCCTTCTTTACGTGACACCAGGAACAGCTTGGCGTGAATTTTCAGCCCCGGCGCGGAGAAGATCACGTGAACGCCCGCTTCGGTCAGGCGTTTCGCCCAATGGATGTTGGCCTCTTCGTCGAAGCGTGCCTGCAGCTCAACGACCACGGTGACTTTTTTGCCGTTGTGGGCGGCGTGGATCATCGCATCAATGATGCGCGAGTCTTTCGCCACGCGGTAAATGTTGATCTTAATCGCCAGTACGCTCGGGTCGAACGAGGCTTGACGCAGCAGCTCCAGCACGTGCTCAAAGGTGTGGTACGGGTAGTAAAGCAGCACGTCGCGTTCGCGAATAGCATCGAAGCCGTTGCGGAACTTATCGAACCACAGGTGGCGCAGGCGCGGCATTGGCTTGTTGACCAGGTTGGCTTTGCCGACGTTCGGGAAGCCAATAAAGTCTTTAAAGTTGTGGTAGCGACCACCCGGCACGATGGAATCATAGCGGGAAATGGTCAGCTTTTTACGCAGCATTTCCACCATCGCATCTGGCATATCACGCTGGTACACAAAACGCACCGGCTCGGCGGTCAGACGCTGCTTCAGGCTCGATGACATCAGCTCCATCAGGCTCGACTCCATTTCGTGCACCAGATCGTACTCGGCATCACGGGTCATTTTCATGGAGTAGGCGTTGAGGGCGTCGTAGTCGAAGAAGCCTTTGAAGATATCATCCAGGCAGTAGCGCAGGATGTTATCCAGCAGGATCATTGGTTTGCGGCGGCGCGGCGTCTCTGGCGGCAGGTTGACGAAGCGCGGCACTTTATCTGACGGGATCTCCAGCAGCGCGTAGTTGATCTCGTCGCCGCGGATAATTTCGACCGCCAGGTAGGTGTAATCGTCTTTCAGGAACTGGACCAGATCGGTCTCCCGATTCAGCAGGATCGGGGTGATGTGCTGACGCAGATGCTGTTTAAAGTAGTGACGCAGCCAGCCCTGTTGGTTGACGGAAAGCTGGCGTTCGTTAATCAGGAAGATTTGGTTACGGGCCATCTCCAGCAGGAGCTCGTTGTAGAGGCCATCGAACTCCTGATCGGCTTTCAGCACCCGGGCCTGAATGCGGCTCAGCAGGTGGCGAGAATGCGTGGTGACGCCCTGTTCTTCGCTAATGATGATACGGCGCTTTAGCTCCGCAAAGCGGACCTTGTAGAATTCGTCGAGGTTGTTGGAGTAGATCCCCAGGAAACGCATACGTTCAATAAGCGGGTTACTTTTGTCAGCCGCTTCCTGGAGGACGCGCTCGTTGAATGACAACCAGCTCAGTTCTTTTTCGATGTACAGTTTTTCCTGACCCATTACTACTCACACTCCGGTTTATTCACGGGACGCGGCAACGTCGTCTACTGATTATATTGCTAGCTTTGCCGGGCTATGTCCAACTGTGTCATCTTAGTATGACAGTTATCCTGATTTGCATAAAAAAGAGGGCCATAAAGGCCCTCTTAGTCAGGTAGCCCGGCCGAACGAAGTGACGCCGGGGAGATGCCCCGGAGTCGGCGTTGACACGCCTCGTCCGGGCTACTGGATTTATTCTGCGGCATAGCCTTCCGGCGGCAGCTTAATGTCGTCAAGCCAGGCGTGATTATCCTGCATCTTCAGACGGCCATTAAGGAACCAGCTCACCACCAGAGGATAGATAGCGTGCTCCTGCGCCTGAACGCGTGAGGTGATTTCCGCTTCGTCGTCACCGGCGAAAACCGGCACCTTAGCCTGCAAAATCACCGGCCCGCCGTCCAGCTCTTCGGTCACGAAATGCACCGAGGTGCCGTGTTCCGTATCGCCGTTGTCCAGCGCCTGACGATGGGTGTTCAGCCCGGGATATTTTGGCAGCAGGGAAGGGTGGATGTTGAGCAGCTTGCCCTGATAGTGCTGAACAAACTCCGCGCTCAGAATGCGCATGTAGCCTGCCAGCACCACGACATCGGGCGCATAGGCGTCAATTTCATGCATCAGCTCGCGGTCAAAGGCTTCGCGGCTGGCAAATTGATTGGCAGCCAGCGCGTGCTGGGGAATACCCGCCTCACGCGCCCGCTCAAGGCCGAACGCGTCGGCCTTGTTGCTAAATACCGCCCTGATGGTGCCTGGAATCCTTTTCTGCTCACAGGCATCGATAATCGCCTGTAAGTTGCTGCCGCTGCCGGAAATCAGCACCACGATATTTTTCATTTATTCGATGACCACACGCTGTTCGGAATCAGAGGCTTTGATATAGCCGATTTTCCACGCGCTTTCACCTTTTTCGTTCATCAGCGCAATCGCTTTGTCAGCCTGATCGGCCGCCAGCGCAATAACCATGCCTACGCCGCAGTTAAAGGTGCGGTACATTTCATGCTGGCTCACGTTACCGGCATCCTGCAGCCAGTTGAATACTGCCGGCCACTGCCAGGAGGATTCATCGATAACGGCCTGGGTGTTGTCCGGCAGAACGCGCGGAATGTTTTCCCAGAAGCCGCCGCCGGTCAGGTGCGCGATAGCGTGAACGTCGACGCTGGCGATCAGCTCCAGAATGGACTTCACGTAGATGCGGGTTGGTGCCAGCAGATGGTCGGCGAGCGTTTTGCCTTCCAGCTGAGTGGTATCCGGGTTGCAGCCGCTCACTTCAACAATCTTGCGCACCAGCGAGTAGCCGTTGGAGTGCGGGCCGCTGGAGCCGAGGGCAATCAGCACGTCGCCGTCGGTCACTTTGCTGCCGTCGATGATTTCTGACTTCTCGACCACACCCACGCAGAAACCGGCGACGTCGTAATCTTCACCGTGGTACATGCCCGGCATTTCAGCGGTTTCGCCGCCAACCAGCGCGCAGCCAGACTGCAGGCAGCCTTCGGCGATGCCGCTGATAACGCTTGCTGCGGTATCGACGTCCAGCTTACCGGTTGCATAGTAGTCGAGGAAGAACAGCGGCTCGGCGCCCTGTACCACCAGGTCGTTCACGCACATGGCCACCAGATCGATGCCGATGGTGTCGTGACGTTTTAAATCCATCGCTAAACGCAATTTGGTACCAACGCCGTCAGTGCCGGAAACCAGCACCGGTTCGCGATATTTTTGCGGCAGCGCGCACAGTGCGCCAAAACCGCCTAATCCACCCATCACTTCCGGACGGCGAGTTTTCTTCACCACCCCTTTGATACGGTCAACCAGAGCGTTTCCTGCGTCAATATCAACACCGGCATCTTTATAGCTGAGAGAGGTTTTGTCGGTCACTGCTAAGTCTCCACGCGTTTGCGATAGCAAGAAAAATCGGCGCAATTCTATCAGTCCAGGCAAACGTTTGCGAGCCTATTCTGATCCCAATTTTTGCCTCCCGGTTTTTCCATTGTTTCCATCAATATATCGGTCAAATATGATACTGCTCACGAAAATGAAACCGGGTACACCCTTGTCCTTGCATCCACTTCGCACAATCCACATCATGGTAATGAAACCGGTTTCTGTTTTTGTTTCAGCGAAGCCAATCACCGATGTAAAAACGGCCAGAAGGGATGAATGGAATGAAGATTGCTGCCTTTGATATTGGGGGAACGGCGTTAAAGATGGGCGTTGTTGCCGCCAGCGGTGAACTGCTCGATAAGGGAAAAGAGCCAATCAGCAACAGCGATGGTGACCAGATTCTGGCGGCGATTGAGCGCTGGATTACGGCCCACCCAGAGTGCACCGGGATTGCCATCAGCGCACCGGGCTACGTTAACCCGCATACCGGCTTTATCGAAATGGGCGGCGCCATTCGTCGGTTCGACAACTTTGCAATTAAAGCGTGGCTGGAAGAACGTACCGGCCTTCCGGTGGCGATTGAGAACGACGCGAATTGCGTGCTGCTGGCCGAACGCTGGCAGGGCAAAGCCCGCGATATGGCCAACTGCCTGGTGATGACCATCGGCACCGGCATCGGCGGCGCTATCTTCTGCAACAACCAGCTGGTGCACGGCGCCCGTTTTCGCGCCGGTGAGTTTGGCTATATGCAAACCTTGCGCCCCGGCTCACGCGACGTCCGTCGCTACTCCATGAATGAAAACTGCACCCTGCGCGTGTTGCGCCATCGCTACGCGCAGCACATCGGCAAAACGCTGGAAGAGGTGACGGGCGAGGAAATTTTTGACCGCTTTGACGCGGGTGATGCCATCTGTCAGCGACTGGTATCAGAGTTTCTCAACGATATCGGCACCGGCCTTTACAACCTGGTGAACCTGTTTGACCCGCAGACCGTGTTTATCGGCGGCGGCATTGTCGAGCGCCCTGGTTTTCTGGCGCTGATGCGTGAGCATCTGGCCTGGTTCGGCATTGCCGACTACATCGATACCGTCAGCCACGGCAACGACGCCGGGCTTATCGGCGCGGTTTACCATTTCAATCAGCACTATTCGCAGCGATAACTCACTGTTTAACGAGGGAAAGATATGTCTGGATTTAAAGCTGGGTTTCTCTGGGGCGGCGCGGTAGCCGCACACCAACTTGAAGGCGGTTGGCAGGAAGGCGGGAAGGGGGTGAGCGTGGCGGATGTGATGACCGCCGGTGCGCACGGCGTGCCGCGCGAAATTACCAACGGCGTACTGCCAGGAAAAAACTATCCGAACCACGAAGCCATCGACTTCTATCATCGCTATAAAGACGATCTGAAGTTGTTCGCTGAGATGGGCTACAAATGCTTCCGTACTTCTATTGCCTGGACGCGTATTTTCCCGAACGGCGATGAGCTGACCCCGAACGAAGCGGGCCTGCAGTTTTATGACGACTTGTTCGACGAGTGCCTGAAGCTTGGCATCGAACCGGTCATCACGTTGTCGCACTTCGAGATGCCGTACCACCTGGTCACCGAATACGGCGGCTGGCGTAACCGCAAGCTGATTGAATTCTTCGTCCGCTTCGCCAACGTGGTGTTTACCCGTTACCAGCACAAAGTGAAGTACTGGATGACGTTCAACGAAATCAACAACCAGGCGAACTTCCACGAAGATTTTGCGCCGTTCACCAACTCGGGCCTGAAGTATCAGCCGGGTGAAGACCGCGAGCCGGTGATGTATCAGGCTGCGCACTATGAGCTGGTGGCGAGCGCGCTAGCCGTCAAAGCCGCGCGTGAGATTAACCCAGCGCTGCAGGTTGGCTGCATGATTGCCATGTGCCCAATCTACCCGCTGAGCTGTGCGCCAAACGATATGATGATGGCGATGAACGCCATGCACCGTCGCTACTGGTTTACCGACGTGCACGTGCGCGGCAAGTACCCGCAGCATCTGCTGAACTACTTCGAGCGTCGCGGTTTTGAGCTGGATATCACCGACGAAGACCGGCAGGCGCTGACCCAGGGCTGCGTCGATTACATCGGCTTTAGCTACTATATGTCGTTTGCCACCAAGGCCACCGACGATAACCCGCAGCTCGACTACGACGAAACCACCAGCCTGGTCTCTAACCCATACGTACAGAAGTCTGACTGGGGCTGGCAGATTGACCCGGTGGGCCTGCGCTATTCGCTGAACTGGTTCTATGACCACTATCAGCTGCCGCTGTTTATCGTGGAGAACGGCTTCGGGGCGATTGACGTGCTGGAAAGCGACGGCACGGTGAACGACCAGTACCGTATCGACTATCTCTCAGCGCATATTGCCGAAATGAAAAAAGCGGTAGTAGAAGACGGTGTGGATCTGATGGGCTACACCCCGTGGGGCTGCATCGACCTGGTTTCTGCCGGTACCGGCGAAATGAAGAAACGCTACGGCTTTATTTATGTCGATAAAGACAACGAAGGTCACGGTACGCTGGCGCGCAGCCGTAAAAAATCTTTTGCCTGGTATCAGAAGGTGATTGCGACCAACGGTGAAGAGCTCTAACCCGCTGAATATGTAAAATAAAACCCCGCGAGTCGGGGTTTATTTTTATCCTGTCTTATACTCTCTGGGGACCCATTCACCGCTTTGCTTGATCCTGGTCAATCATCACAGGTATGGCGCAATCGTAAAAAAGCGGTATAATCCCGCGATTTTTTTTGTGGCTGCCCTATCTAAAGGAGAAAGAGAATGAAGATTGTGGAAGTTAAACACCCACTCGTCAAACACAAGCTGGGCCTGATGCGCGAGAACGACATCAGCACCAAACGCTTCCGTGAACTCGCCTCCGAAGTCGGCAGCCTGCTGACTTATGAAGCTACCGCCGGTCTGGAAACCGAAAAAGTGACTATCGAAGGCTGGAACGGCCCGGTAGAAATCGACCAGATCAAAGGTAAGAAAATTACCGTTGTGCCAATCCTGCGTGCAGGCCTGGGCATGATGGACGGCGTACTGGAAAACGTACCAAGTGCGCGTATCAGCGTTGTCGGTATGTACCGTGACGAAGAGACGCTGGAGCCGGTACCTTACTTCCAGAAGCTGGTCTCCAACATCGATGAGCGTATGGCGCTGATCGTTGACCCAATGCTGGCTACCGGCGGTTCCGTTATCGCGACCATCGACCTGCTGAAGAAAGCGGGCTGCTCCAGCATTAAGGTGCTGGTGCTGGTTGCTGCGCCGGAAGGTATCGCCGCGCTGGAAAAAGCGCACCCGGACATCGAGCTGTACACCGCGTCGATTGACCAGGGCCTGAACGAGCACGGATACATTATTCCGGGCCTCGGCGATGCCGGCGATAAGATTTTTGGTACTAAGTAAACGAAAAAATAAAAAGAGCCGACTTTGATAGTCGGCTTTTTTTTGAATAAAAAAACTCAGACTAATAACACAGAGGAAAACACAATGACGCGCCGTGCAATTGGGGTAAGCGAAAGACCACCGTTGTTACAGACCATCCCGCTTAGCTTGCAGCATTTATTCGCCATGTTTGGCGCAACCGTGCTGGTGCCAGTCCTGTTTCACATCAACCCGGCGACCGTTCTGCTGTTCAACGGTCTCGGAACGCTGCTGTACCTCTTCATCTGTAAAGGCAAAATCCCGGCCTATCTGGGCTCCAGCTTTGCCTTTATCTCTCCGGTACTGCTGCTGCTGCCGTTAGGCTACGAAGTGGCGCTGGGCGGCTTTATTATGTGCGGCGTACTGTTCTGCCTGGTCTCCTTCATCGTGAAGAAAGCGGGTACCGGCTGGCTTGACGTGATGTTCCCTCCTGCGGCGATGGGCGCAATCGTTGCCGTTATCGGTCTGGAGCTGGCGGGCGTGGCGGCGAACATGGCGGGCCTGCTGCCGCCGGACGGTCAGTCTGCGGATACCAAAACCATTATTATCTCGCTGGTAACCCTGGGCGTCACCGTGTTTGGCTCGGTGCTGTTCCGCGGCTTCCTGGCGATTATCCCGATTCTTATCGGTGTGCTGGTAGGTTATGCGCTCTCCTTCGTGATGGGCGTTGTCGATACGTCACCGATTGCGAATGCGCACTGGTTCGCGCTGCCAACCTTCTATACGCCGCGCTTTGAGTGGTTTGCTATCTTCACTATCCTGCCAGCGGCGCTGGTGGTGATTGCCGAGCACGTCGGCCACCTGGTGGTGACGGCGAACATCGTCAAGAAAGACCTGATTCGCGATCCGGGTCTGCACCGTTCTATGTTTGCCAACGGCCTTTCTACCGTGATCTCCGGTTTCTTTGGCTCCACGCCGAACACCACCTACGGTGAAAACATTGGCGTGATGGCGATTACCCGCGTGTACAGCACCTGGGTTATCGGCGGCGCGGCAATCATTGCGATTCTGCTCTCCTGCGTCGGCAAGCTGGCGGCGGCGATTCAGATTATCCCACTGCCGGTCATGGGCGGCGTTTCTCTGCTGCTGTACGGGGTAATCGGTGCCTCCGGTATCCGCGTGCTGATCGAATCCAAAGTGGATTACAGCAAAGCGCAGAACCTGATCCTGACCTCCGTCATTCTGATCATCGGCGTCAGCGGCGCGAAAGTGCACATCGGCGCGGCTGAGCTGAAAGGCATGGCGCTGGCGACGATCGTTGGTATCTGTCTGAGCCTGGTCTTCAAGCTGATAAGCGTCCTGCGCCCGGAAGAAGTGGTGCTGGACGCGGACGAGAGTGAAACCTCTAAGTCGTGATCCTCAAACCGGGCGGATCGCCGCCCGGTTCTCTCCCCGCTATTTTCTGTGGTAAACTCTTCCCGTTTTTTCGTAAGCCCATGTTGAGGTCTCTCTGAACGCACCGGCACAGCTCTCTTTGCCACTATATCTTCCTGATGATGAAACCTTTGCCAGTTTCTTCCCAGGTGATAACCCTTCTTTACTTGCTGCACTGCAAAACGTGCTGCGGCAGGAGCACAGCGGATACATCTATATCTGGGCACGTGAAGGTGCCGGACGCAGCCATTTGCTGCATGCAGCCTGCGCCGAACTCTCGCAGCGCGGCGATGCCGTGGGTTACGTACCGCTGGATAAACGCACCTGGTTTGTTCCGGAAGTGCTGGAAGGGATGGAGCAGCTTTCGCTGGTGTGCATCGATAACATCGAATGTGTGGCGGGAGACGAATTGTGGGAGATGGCGATTTTTAATCTCTATAATCGGATCCTCGAGTCGGGCAACACCCGCCTGCTGATCACCGGCGATCGCCCGCCACGTCAGCTGAATCTCGGCCTGCCGGATCTCGCTTCGCGCCTCGACTGGGGACAAATCTACAAGCTGCAGCCGCTGTCTGATGAAGATAAATTACAGGCATTGCAGCTGCGTGCCCGCCTGCGCGGCTTTGAAATGCCGGACGATGTGTGCCGCTTTATGCTCAAACGGCTGGATCGCGAAATGCGCACGCTGTTCCAGACGTTGGATCAGCTCGATCACGCCTCCATCACCGCCCAGCGTAAGCTGACCATTCCGTTTGTGAAAGAGATTCTGAAGCTCTAGCACGCTTTCCGGCGGCGCTTCGCTTGGCCGGGCTACTTTATCGCGTAGCCCGGCCGAACGGAGTGACGCCGGGTTTACTCTCCACTATCCAAATCGTTGAGCAAATGCTGCATCAGCAGCGGAATCGGCCTGCCTGATGCCACGCTTTTGCCCCCTTCGCGCCACAGCGCCGTGCCGCTGACGTCAAGATGCGCCCACGGGATGTCAGCAGGGCAGAAGTGGTGCAGCAGCCAGGCCGCGGAGGCGCTGATCGCCGCGTTGTTGGTCGGCGTGTTGCAGAGATCGGCAATGGCGCTCTCCGTTTGTTTTTTCAATCGCGCATCTAACGGCAGAGACCAGACTTCATCGCCGCTCTGTTCCCCGGCGATGGTTAAGGTCGAACGCAGCCTATTATCCTGGGTCATCAGTCCGCTCAGCTCATAGCCCAGCGCTTTCACCACCGCACCGGTCAGCGTGGCGAGGTCGATAATATACTGGGTTTGCGCATGACGTTGGCTGGCCCAGGCAATGGCGTCGGAAAGCACCAGACGGCCTTCGGCATCGGTATTATTAATTTCCACCGTCATCCCATTGCAGGCACGCGCGACGCTGCCCGGCTGCATCGCATCGGGACCGATGGCGTTTTCCGCCAGCGCCAGTACGCCCATCACCCGTACCGGTAGTCCTAGCTCGGCGATGCTTAGCATTAGCCCAAGGACGTTGGCCGCGCCGCACATGTCATACTTCATGGTGTACATGCCTGCGCCTTCTTTTAGCCAGAGGCCGCCGGTGTCAAAGGTTACGCCTTTGCCAACATAGCTGCGCACGGGGCCATGGCTTGCTCCTTCGTAATGAATCGCCAGCAGGCGCGGAGGACGGCTGGCACCTTTGCCTACCGCGTGTAGCAAGCCAAGGCCTTGCTCGACAATTGCCTGCTCATCCAGCACTTCACAACGCAGGGCAGGGAAGGCCGCGCACAGACGTTGGGCCTCTTCGACCACGTACTGAGGTGTGCACTGTTCGGAGGGAATATCCGCCAGGCGACGGGCGGCAATCATGCCGTTGGCAATGGCCTGCTGTTGGTTGAACAGGGTCTCAAGACGTGCCCGTTCAGCATCGGGACAGAACGCGTCAATACGTGCCAGGCGCACGTCGTTTTGTACCGACGTTTTTAGCCCGAGGTCGGTCAATTTGTGGTCCTGGTTAAACAGGAAACGCAGCGTTTTCGCCAGTACGGTATCGTGAATGTGCGTGCAGTCGAACAGGACGTCACGGCATATCGGTTTAGCAAACAGCGGGCGAAGGAAGGTCAGCAGCGCGTCCGTCAGGCTGTCTTGCCAGGCGCTTTGCGGCACTACCGTGATTCGGGCAAATGGCCCACAGCCGAAACAGGTGTCTGCCAATGTTCCCTGGGCCGCACGAGCCGTCATTTCGGCAATCAGCGGGTTATTGCGCAGCGCTTCCTGCTGAAGCAAAGGGCTGTCAGGTCTGGTGATGAGGTGACTCTGTGCCAGTTCGCCGGGCAGCGCCGTCACTAAGCGGTAGTTAATCATCGTTTACTCCTCGATAGGGGCGCGAATGCGGTCGGCGTAGGCTTGCATCCAGGCGTCGTCCACCGGTTGATAATGGGTCTTCTCTTTAACGCGCTCGGCGCGGAACACCGTCAGCGGTTGAGTGGCGGTGGCCACCACAAAAGAGAAGGTTTTGATGTTGGTTGCGGCGCCGAACTCCCCTTTGCGGTTCATGCACACCACGGACAGATCCCCCGCGCGGCCAAAGCGCGACATCAGCTTATCTTCCAGTTCGTACACCACTGAATCTGCCGCCTGCTGTGGAGTCATGCCTTGTTCCATCCGGCGGACGATTTCGTAGCTGGTGCAGCCTTTCATTAAATCTTCACCCACGCCGGTGGCGGTAGCCGCACCGATTTGGCTGTCGCAGTAGAAGCCGGAGCCGATAATCGGCGAGTCGCCAATTCGCCCGCGCTTTTTCATAAACAGGCCGCTGGTGGAGGTGGCGACGCTCATCGACCCCCGTTTGTCGAGGGCGATAACGCCAACGGTGTCGTGACCGTCGTAAGGGCTTAAACCTTTATCCAGCGTCTCGCGGCAGCGTTTACGGTAGTGCTGCATCGCGCGTTCGGTGAGCATTTTTTTCTCGGCAAAGCCCTGGCTCAGGGCCCATTCACGCGCACCCTGGCCGACCAGCAGCGAGTTATAGCGCTGGCGACCCAGCGCCTGCGCCACTTTCACTGGGTTGGCGATATCGACCAGATTGCCCACCGCACCAAAGGCCAGCGTGTCGCCGTCCATCCAGGCCGCGTCGAGCTCAACCTCGCCGTTCTCGGTGGGCAGGCCGCCATAGCCCACCGATTTGTAGAACGGAAAATCTTCTACCGCGACCACGGCATCCACCACGGACGTCGTCGCCGCGCTGCCTGCCGCCAGCGCGGACGCCGACTCATCTACGCCTTCCAGCGCCATACGCCAGGTTGCAATAATTCCCCACATCTTGTTTTACTCCTGTTTTGCTAGCGTGCTGGATCCCTCAACGGCACTGATTTCTGCATTGCGGTACTGCTTATCGACGATGCGCATAAACGGCAGATACAGCATCGCGCCAATCAACAGGTTAATGATTTGCATCACGCTGCCGGAAATATGCCCGGTGACGATAAACCCGCTGATAACCGGCGGCAGAGTCCATGGGATAAATACCCCGGTGGTCACGGCGACGGCGCCAATTTTCATCGCCAGATATTGGATAGTCACCAGTACCAGCGGGACCAGGTTGAACGGGATCAGCATGATCGGGTTCATGATGACCGGCAGGCCGAAGAGTACCGGCTCGTTGATGTTGAAGATGGAGGCCCCCGCGCCCAGACGTGCCACTTCGCGCATGTTTTTACTGCGGGCGAAAATCAGCATGGCAATGACCAGCGACAGCGTAGCCCCGGCACCCCCCATCCAGATCATGTCGAAAAACTGTTCGGTAATAATGTGCGGCGGCGTCACGCCCGCCTGAATGGCCGCAATGTTGTCGGTCTGGTTTTCCATCCACAGCGGACGGATGATGCCGTTGACCATTGAGCCGGAGTTGATCCCGACTGACCAGAGAATCGTGATGCTGAAGACGGTCATCAGCGCGCCAAAATAGGAGGTGCCGAAGTGGCGAACCGGGGTGGCGACGACGTCATAAATAAACTGATGAATGGTGTGGTAGTGGGTGTTTTCAAAGCCGATGCGAATGGCCAGCACCAGAATCATCACCACCAGCGCTGGAATCAGCGCGGCGAAAGACTCCTGTACCGCAGGCGGTACCCCTTCCGGCATCTTGATGACCAGCTTTTTGCGCTTCAGCCAGCAGAACAGCTCGGTCCACAGCAGTGAACCAATCATCGCGACGAACAGGCCTTTGGTGCCAATCCACTCCACCGGCATTACGGTAATACCGCCGTTTTCGGCGACCTTAATAAACGGTGTCAGGATCAGGAAGCAGACCAGCGCCAGAATGCCGCAGGAGATTCGGTCATCACCGTAGTGTTCTGCAAGGCGATAAGCGACAAGGAAGCTGATAAACAGCGACATGGTAGAGAAGACCGCGTTAAACGGGATCTCGATAATGGCGCTCCAGCTTGCGCCAAAGGTGCTGGACATAAATTGCTGATAGCCTTGATTCGGGAACGACGAGATAACCAGCAGAATAGAGCCGACGATAATAAACGGCATGAAGGATACATATGCACCACGGATGGCACCGAGATGACGCTGTTGTGCGGTTTTCGCCGCAATCGGCATCAATTTCTCTTCTAAAAATCCCAGAACATTGTTCATTGTGAACTCCGTATAAGATTAACGGACATTGTGTGTGTTATGTAATAGAAAACGACGAAAGGATTATGGGAGAAAGCCTGGTGCGGAAAGGTGAAACGGGTCACAATGCATCGACTTAATCCATATAAATCTCATATGATTGGTTATTAATTTCTTAAGGAAGACCATGGAAATTAAACTGCACGCTAACGCCACAACGACACCGAGAATTCGTAAATATCTCCAGGAATCGAAAAAAAGTGACCGGGAACTGGCGATTGAACTGGGGATCTCCGTGACGACGGTACGTCGCTGGCGTAAGCGCGAGCAGACGACAGACAGAAGTACGACGCCGACGGTTGTACACAAAGCGATGAGACAAGAACAGGTTGCGCTGATTAATGCCCTACGCGAAATCCTCCGCGCGCCGTTAGACGATTTGCTGTCTATTGTGGTGGAAGGGCTTGGCATTCCGCTGTCTCGTGCGACGCTTAGCCGCTATCTGACGTCGTCGTACCCGAAAAACAATGAGGCGATACTGCATGGAAAGAGGGCGCTTAAGGCGGGCGTTCGGACACAGACGCTGACGCTGCATTACCGCTTTTTGTCGCTGCATATGGATGATGACGGTGACCACCATCTGCTGTGGACCCAGGAGCCTGTGAGCGGTTGGTGTGCGGCACGCGTTTACTCGGGTATGTCATCGCCGCTGGTCATTCACTGGCTGGATGAGGTGCTCGCGCAGTTTCCGGGTGATATCCAATCTGTTGAGATTAAAAGTGACGAGTGGTTAAACGAGGCGCAGGTTACCGTGCTGAGTCAGCATTTGGCTGAGCGGGGGATAAGCGTCAGCGTCATGATGACGGGGGAAAAGCGTCCGGCGGTGGCGGTAACCGTGCCGCTGGTGGAGATTATCCCCGCACTTCGGACCCATACGCCTGATCAACTGGCGATTAAGCTCTGCGCATTATTCAACGGCGGGAAGGCGCAGAAAAAGCTGGGGAATATGACGCCGCAGGCTTTTCTGGAAGCGCTGCGGCTTTAGGGGGGAATCAGCGGACGATTTCCAGCACCTGCTCCGGCGGACGACCAATGCGCGCCTGGCCATTGTGAACAACGATAGGTCGCTCAATCAGCTTCGGATTCTCAACCATCGCCTGGATAAGCTGCTCTTCGCTGAGCTGGCTATCGGCGAGGTTCAGCGATTTGTAGAGATCTTCTTTCTGGCGCATCAGTTCGCGCGCGCTACCAAGACCCAGCATCTTAATTAGCTTGCTGAGCGTTGCGGCATCCGGTGGCGTGTCGAGGTAAAGCACCACCTCAGGGGCGATGCCGTTATCTTTCAGCAGGGTTAAGGTCTCGCGGCTCTTTGAGCAGCGCGGGTTATGATAAATCGTGACCGAATCCGTCATCGTCTCTCCTGTTTACATTTTCTGATAAGGGCGGAAGCGTTCCTGCAACTCACGCAGCTGATCGATACGGGCATCGTAACGCGCCTGCTGCAGGCTGCGCAATTTCACCTGGGCGCTGGCCGAGCTGAGCATAGAAATCGCCTGATCGAGTCTTCCTACCAGCGCCATATTCTCGGCGCGCGCGGCCAGCTCCTGGTCACGGTTACCCAGCGCGGCTTCCGCCTGGGCTAGCAGGTCCCAGCCGTTGGTGTCGTCTTTATTGTTAAAGGTGTAGCGGTTCAGAATGGTTGCAGCTTCCGCTGGCTGCCCGCCCTCAAGCAGGGCGTTCGCCAGGTTGAGCTGCAGCACCGGATTGGTACGCAGTTCACGGGCATTTTTCAGACGACTGATGGCCTCGGTGGTTTTCTTCTGCCCGAGGTCGATATCCGTTGCCAGGTCAAGATACCAGGCATTTTGCGGCTCGGCGCTCAGCAGCGGCTGTAGCTGTTTACTCGCCTCGGCGTAGTTTTTCGCTTCCATAGCCAGCAGCGCACGGCCGTACTGCGCGGCGTGCTGCTCGCGAATGTTGCCCTTCGACCAGCTATCCAGCAGGTCGCTGCCGAGCTGGTTCTTACCGGAGTTATACATGCCGAGGGTACGTGCTTTAGCGAAATAGAAATCGGCGGAAGATTGCACCACCACCGGACGCATCTGGTTGGCGCGGTTACGCGCATCGGACAGACGGCTTTCCGGCAGGGGGTGAGTCAGCAGCATTTCCGGCGGCCGCGATGAGTAGCGCGACTGGTCGAGGAGCTTTTCCATAAAGGCGGGCATAGCCTGGGGATCGAAGCCTGAACGCTGAAGCACCTGGATACCGATGCGGTCAGCCTCTTCTTCATTCTGGCGAGTAAAGCTGATCATGCCCTGTTGGGTACCGGCCAGCGTGCCGCTTAGCGCCGCCATACCGGCCTGCGGGCTGGCCATCGCCAGTAAAATTGAGCCGAGTGCGCCAACCCAGGTTAGCGGGGCGTTACGTTTCTGATCTTCCATCGCTCGCGCCAGGTGACGCTGGGTGACGTGGGAGATTTCGTGCGCCATTACCGACGCCAGCTGGCTCTCGGTATCGGAATAGCGAAAGAGCGCCGAGTGCAGCACCACGTTACCGCCGAAGAAGGCGAAGGCGTTGATGTCGTCGTTATTAATCAGGTAGAAGTGGAACGGCGTACGGACGGAAAAGGCGTGCGAGACCAGACGCATCCCCAGTGAATTGATGTACTGAACCAGCAGCGGGTCATTAATCAGTGGGGCGCTTCCGCGCAGCTGACGAACATAGTAATCCCCCATCTGCATCTCCTGACCGATGGAGAGCGTGCTTCCTGCTGAGGTGCCCATATCCGGAAGCGTGTCCGCAGAATCCGCAAAAGCGGGTGCGATTTGCCCGAGCGCAAGCGTTGCAATAAGGGATGCCAACAGCGTTTTTTTCAACTGCCTGAACATAACCTCTGTCCTGTAATGTGGGGATGTGCCTGTTTTGACCAACAGCATAATGTTACGTTCCATTTTACGCTGCTCTGGGAGTGTATCTATCTGCTCACGGGATGAAAATGATAATCGCGAGATTGTTGGGATAAATATAAAAAGCGGAGTCTTTTTTGTGACACTTCGATACAATTCATCTCCGTGTGAAAGCAAAGCGTTCAGGGAATCGATTTATGCTCGAGATGTTGATGCAGTGGTACCGCCGCCGATTTAGTGACCCGGAGGCGATCGCGCTGCTGGTCATTCTGGTGGCAGGTTTTTGCATTCTGTTCTTCTTCAGCGGCCTGTTGGCGCCGCTGCTGGTTGCACTGGTGCTGGCCTACCTGCTGGAGTGGCCGACCGTCCGCCTGGAGCGGCTGGGCTGGTCGCGTACCTGGGCTACCACCGCAGTGATGGTGCTGTTTATCGGTATTTTGCTGCTGATGTCCTTCGTGGTGATGCCGATTGCGTGGCAGCAAGGGATTAACCTGATCCACGATATGCCGGGGATGCTGAATAAGCTTTCTGATTTCGCCGCCACGCTGCCGCGCCGCTATCCTGCGCTGATGGATGCCGGGATCATTGATGCGATGGCCGAAAATATGCGTACCCGGATGCTGACCCTTGGCGACTCGGTGGTGAAATATTCGGTGGCCTCGCTGATGGGACTGCTGACGCTGGCAGTCTATCTGGTGCTGGTGCCGCTGATGGTCTTTTTCCTGGTGAAGGATAAAGAGCAGATGCTGAACGCGGTGCGTCGCGTTCTGCCGCGCAACCGCGGTCTGGCAGGGCAGGTGTGGAAAGAGATGAACCAGCAAATTACCAACTACATTCGCGGTAAGGTGCTGGAGATGATCGTCGTCGGCGTTGCCACCTGGCTTGGCTTCCTGATGTTTGGCCTTAACTACTCGCTGCTGCTGGCGGTGCTGGTGGGGTTATCGGTACTTATTCCTTACATCGGCGCGTTCGTGGTCACGATTCCGGTGGTCTGCGTGGCGCTGTTCCAGTTTGGCCTCGGCACCGAGTTCTGGAGCCTGTTTGCGGTCTATCTGATTATTCAGGGGCTCGACGGTAACCTGCTGGTGCCGGTGCTGTTCTCCGAAGCCGTGAACCTGCACCCGCTGGTGATTATTCTGTCGGTGGTGATTTTCGGCGGACTGTGGGGCTTCTGGGGCGTGTTCTTTGCGATTCCGCTGGCGACGCTGATTAAAGCGGTAGTGCACGCCTGGCCGGATGGGCTGGTGGTGGAAGAGGACGTGTCGAATTGACGTGTAGCCCGGGCGAGGCGTTTACGCCGACCCCGGGGGAACCCCGGCGTCGCTGCGCTCGGCCGGGTTACGTGATTGGGTTAGGCGTTTGCCTGCAGCCAGCCCAGCACGATGTCGTGGTGGTTGGTAGTTTTGAAGTCGTCGAAGACGTGCTCAACTTTACCGTCGGCGTCAATCAGGAAGCTGGTGCGGTGAATGCCGTCATAGGTTTTGCCCATAAAGGTTTTCTCACCCCAGATGCCAAACTGCTCGCAAACCTGGTGATCTTCATCGGAGAGCAGCGTGAAGTTCAGCAGCTCTTTTTCGGCAAAGCGGGAGAGCTTCTCTGGCTTATCGGTGCTGATGCCCAGCACTTCAACGCCAACCTTTTTCAGCTCATCCATATTATCGCGAAGGCCGCAGGCCTGCACGGTGCAGCCAGGGGTCATTGCTTTCGGGTAGAAATAGACCAGAACACGTTGTCCCTGGAAGTCGGTTAAATTTACCTGTTCGCCGTCTTGATCGGGCAAACTAAATTTCGGTGCGATATCACCGGCTTTCAGTGGGTTCATTACTCAGCTCCATCCTGTTCATCATGCTGTGAATAATTGATCACGTTTATACTGCCTTGTGCGTTCAGTTCTGTACATAGGGCTTTGAACGCTTGCTCAATATTTGATGCATTTTTCGTAGCGGGGCTGTGGGCGGTTATTTGAATAAACAGCTGCGCGACGCCTTCGTTATCGCCAGGCTGCGTGCGCGATACCAGTTCGGCAATGTTCATTTCCCAGCTATCAAACAGTGCAGTAAAGCGCTCAATAATATGCGGTGAATCAGGAACCTCGACCTGCACCCAGACGGTGGCAGGCATCGCCGGACGCGGACGCGCGGTGGTGCGCTTCATCACGATCAGCAGATCCAGCTCCGCGCCCTTGAGCGGCAGGGTGGATTCAATCAGCGTAATGGCGTTCCATGAACCGGAAAGCAGCATAATAAAAGTGAACTCATCCCCCAGCATGGCCAAGCGACTGTCTTCGATGTTACAGCCGCAGCTGCTCACGTGACGGGTAATCGTATTGACGATGCCAGGGCGATCCGCGCCCAGGGCTGTAATGACCAGATAGTGTTGTAATGAGGCTGTCAAACCTGTTCTTCCTTTAAAAAGGTGCGGTATTCCTTAGGAAAGCATAAAAAAAACCGGCATACAACATTCTGAAGGCCCTCAGTCTCTTGCTTTTATTACAAGACCAAACGTACCATTGAGATTCATGTCCGCACGTCAGCACAGAGGATGGCCCATGTTTACGGGAAGTATTGTAGCGCTTGTCACGCCGATGGATGAAAAAGGTAATGTCGACCGTTCAAGCCTGAAAAAACTGATTGATTACCATGTCGCCAGCGGAACCTCGGCGATTGTCTCGGTAGGAACGACCGGCGAATCGGCAACGCTCAGCCACGAAGAGCATGGCGATGTCGTGATGACGACGCTGGAGCTGGCCGACGGCCGCATTCCGGTTATCGCAGGAACGGGGGCAAATGCAACCGCAGAGGCGATCAGCCTGACCCAGCGTTTCAATAATACCGGCGTGGTGGGTTGCCTGACCGTCACCCCGTATTACAACCGTCCAACTCAGGAAGGTCTGTTCCAGCACTTCAAAACGATCGCTGAGCATACTGACCTGCCGCAAATTCTGTATAATGTGCCGTCCCGTACCGGTTGCGATATGCTGCCGGAAACCGTAGGTCGCCTGGCGAAAATTAAAAATATTATCGCGATTAAGGAAGCCACGGGGAACTTAAGCCGTGTTCACCAGATCAAAGAGCTGGTTTCAGACGACTTCATCCTGCTGAGCGGTGATGATGCAACCGGTCTGGACTTCATGCAGCTCGGCGGTCATGGCGTTATTTCAGTAACGGCAAACGTTGCGGCGCGTGATATGGCGGAAATGTGCAGACTGGCAGCTGATGGCCAGTTTGACCAGGCGCGTATCATTAACCAGCGTTTGATGCCGCTGCACAATAAATTATTTGTCGAACCCAATCCAATCCCAGTGAAATGGGCATGTAAGGAATTGGGACTTGTGGCGACCGACACCATGCGTCTGCCGATGACCCCTATCACTGACCACGGTCGTGATGTTGTGGCATCAGCATTGAAGCATGCCGGTTTGCTGTAAAGTTTAGGGAGATTTGATGGCTTACTCAGTACAGAAGACGCGCCTGGCGAAGGTTGCGGGGGTATCGCTGGTTTTACTGCTTGCGGCCTGTAGTTCCGACTCGCGCTATAAGCGCCAGGTCAGCGGTGATGAATCCTACCTGCAAGCCACACCGTTGAGTGAACTTCACGCCCCTGCGGGCATGATTCTGCCGGTTGAAAATGGCGACTATAACATTCCGGTCGCTAACGGTAGCGGTGCCGTCGGTAAAGCGCTGGATATCCGTCCGCCGGCTCAGCCGCTGGCGCTGGTTTCTGGTGCGCGTACCCAATTCACGGGTGATACCGCCATGCTGCTGGTTGAGAGTGGCCGTAGCGGTTCTCTGTGGCCGCAGGTTGTCAGCATCGTTCAGGCAAAAAACTACACCATCACCAAACGTGATGATGCGAGCCAGACGCTGACCACCGACTGGGTTGAGTGGAACCGTCTTGATGAAGACCAGCAGTACCGTGGTCGCTATCAGATCTCCGTACAGCCGCAGGGCTACCAGCAGGCCGTCACGGTGAAGCTGGTTAACCTGGAACAGGCCGGTAAGCCGGTTGCTGACCGTGCTTCTCTGCAGCGTTACAGCGCTGAGATGCTGAACGTGATTTCCGCTGGTCTGGATAAGAACGCGACGGATGCCGCGAACAGCTCCAGAGGCACTGCGGGTGCAACCTTCGATGTTCAGAGCGCTTCTGACGATACCGGTCTGCCAATGCTGGTGGTACGTGGTCCGTTTAACCAGGTATGGCAGCGTCTGCCGGGCGTGCTGGAAAAAGTGGGCATGAAAGTGACCGACAGCACCCGTTCTCAGGGCAGCATCGCGGTGACCTACAAGCCGCTGTCTGACAGCAGCTGGAAAGATCTGGGCGCCAGCGATCCGGGTCTGGTCTCCGGTGACTACAAACTTCAGGTCGGCGACCTGGACAACCGTAGTAGCCTGCAGTTCATCGATCCGAAAGGTCATACGCTGACGCAGTCGCAGAATGATGCCCTGGTAGCCGCATTCCAGGCCGCATTTAGCAAGTAATTAAACAGGGCTGGAGCAATCCGGCCCTTTTTTCTGTATAGTGACGCAATCGTGTGCGTCGCCGGAAAATGCACAAATATTTATCGTAATCATCACTGGAGTGACAAAGATGCAAAAGCTAGCTGAGTTGTATCGTGGTAAAGCGAAAACCGTATACAGCACCGAAAACCCGGATCTGTTGGTACTCGAATTCCGTAACGATACGTCAGCAGGGGATGGTGCCCGCATTGAGCAGTTCGATCGTAAAGGCATGGTGAACAACAAGTTCAACCATTTCATTATGAGCAAACTGGCAGCAGCAGGAATTCCAACCCAAATGGAAGCGCTGTTGTCCGATACCGAATGTCTGGTGAAAAAGCTGGATATGGTGCCGGTGGAATGCGTGGTGCGTAACCGTGCGGCTGGTTCGCTGGTGAAACGCTTGGGGATCGAAGAAGGCATCGAGCTGAACCCACCGCTGTTTGACCTGTTCCTGAAAAACGACGCGATGCATGACCCAATGGTTAACGAATCCTACTGCGAAACCTTCGGCTGGGTAAGCAAAGAGAACCTGGCGCGTATGCAGGAGCTGACCTTCAAAGCGAACGACGTGTTGAAAAAGCTGTTCGACGACGCAGGCCTGATCCTGGTCGACTTCAAGCTGGAGTTCGGTCTGTTCAAAGGCGAGGTGGTACTGGGCGATGAGTTCTCCCCGGACGGTAGCCGCCTGTGGGATAAAAAGACCATGGACAAAATGGACAAAGACCGTTTCCGCCAGAGCCTGGGTGGCCTGATTGAAGCGTACGAAGAAGTGGCACACCGTTTAGGCGTGAAGCTCGACTAAGTTTCTACGCCTCCCCGGCGTCGCTTTGCTCGGCCGGGCTACGAATCAGGTAGCCCGGCCGAGCAAAGCGACGCCGGGAACCCCCGCACAACATTTCCAGTGGTAATCCCCCCCGTAACCGCCTACGATCATCTCAGTATTTCTGAGAATAAGACTGAGGTAGTTATGCGTTGGCAAGGTCGTCGCGAAAGCGACAATGTAGAAGACCGGCGGAATAATTCTGAATCCCCGATGATGGGAGGGCGCGGCCCTGGTTTTCGCATCCCGAGCGGTAAGGGCGGTATTGTCCTGCTGATTATCGTGCTGGTGGCGGGCTACTACGGCGTAGATCTGACCGGCCTGATGACGGGTGAACCCATCGGTCAGCAGCAAACTTCCCAGCGGGTGAGCGGCCCGAAAGATGACGAAGCCGCTAAGTTCACCTCGGTGATCCTCGCGACGACAGAAGACACCTGGGCGCAGGAATTTAAGGCGATGGGCAAAACCTATCAGCCGCCGCGCCTGGTGATGTACCGCGGCGCGACGCGCACCGGATGCGGCACCGGGCAATCGGTGATGGGGCCATTTTACTGTCCGACCGACAGCACGGTCTATATCGACCTCTCATTCTACGACGACATGAAAAACAAGCTTGGCGCGGGCGGTGACTTCGCTCAGGGCTACGTGATTGCGCATGAAGTCGGTCATCACGTACAAAAACTGCTGGGCATCGAACCGAAAGTGCGTCAGATGCAGCAGGGCGCCTCGCAGGCGGAGGTGAACCGCCTCTCCGTACGCATGGAGCTTCAGGCGGACTGCTTCGCGGGCGTCTGGGGACATAGCATGCAGAAACAGGGCATTCTGGAAGCCGGTGATCTGGAGGAAGCGCTGAATGCTGCCGAAGCCATTGGCGACGACCGCCTGCAACAGCAGGGTCAGGGACGCGTGGTGCCGGATAGCTTTACGCACGGTACCTCACAGCAGCGCTATACCTGGCTGAAACGCGGCTTTGATAGCGGCGACCCGGCGCAGTGCAACACTTTTAGCAAATCACTCTGACGGCGGGTCATAAGCCATGGATGAACTGCTGGCGCACGCTGAGCGCATGGCGCAGGAGGGCATTCGCCGCCTGCTGGTGATAAGCGGCGAACGCACATGGAGCGAACAGCAGGCCGCCGCGTTTCGCGCAGCGGCGGGGGAAGAGGTGCTCTGGGTTGGTTTGAACCCGGCCACCGCGGCATTCTGCCCGTCCTCTAAGCTGGTCACGCTGCTGGGGCGCGAGTTCCAGCACGCTATCTTCGACGCCCGCGATGGCTTTGATGTCTCGGCCTTTGCCGCGCTGGCGGGCACGCTCCGGGCCGGAAGTTGGCTGATACTGCTGGTGCCGGAATGGGCGCTGTGGCCCCATCAGGCCGATGCGGATTCACTGCGCTGGAGTGATACGCCGGAACCGATTGCCACGCCGAACTTCGTCGACCATTTCTGCCAGACGCTCTCCCGGCATGCCGAAATGCGACTCTGGCGGCAGGGTGCTCCACTGCCATCTCTCATGTTCCCCGTACGGCCTGACTGGCATCGCGCCAGCGGTGAGCCTGAACGCGAGCAGGAGGCGATACTGACGGCTCTGGCGGGGGCGACTGCACCGGTATCGGTGGTGACGGCAGAGCGCGGACGAGGAAAGTCAGCGCTGGCGGGCATGCACATCCGGCACCTGCGCGGCGAGGCTGTTGTCACCGCACCTTCCCGGGCGTCGGCGGAGGTGATTGCCGCCTTTGCCGGCGAACGTTTTCGCTTTATGGCTCCCGATGCGCTACTGGACTCAGATGAATGCGCCGACTGGCTGGTGGTGGATGAAGCCGCCGCTATCCCTGCACCACTCCTCCAGAAGCTTATCGCTCGCTTTCCCCGTACGCTGCTGACCACCACCGTGCAGGGCTACGAGGGCACCGGGCGCGGTTTTTTACTTAAACTCTGCGCTGCATTTCCCGAACGGCACGTTTTCACCCTCAACCAGCCTATCCGCTGGGCGGCAGGATGTCCGCTGGAAGCGCTGGTTAACGATGCGCTGATTTTCCACGATGAAGCCTTTACCACCTTGCCAACTGGCGAGGTGATGCTGCTCCCCGTTTCGCAATCGGCCTGGCAGTCCAGCCCTGAGCAGCCAACCGCGTTGTATCAACTTCTTTCCGGTGCGCATTATCGTACCTCTCCGCTCGATCTGCGGCGGATGATGGATGCGCCGGGGCAGCATTTTATCAGCGCACAAACGCCGCAGGGGCCAGCCGGGGCGCTATGGCTGGTGGATGAAGGGGGGCTGTCGCCCGAGCTGAGCCAGGCCGTATGGGCGGGCTACCGTCGTCCTCGCGGGAATCTGGTGGCGCAGTCGATGGCGGCGCACGGCGGCAGTCCGCTGGCAGCAACGCTTATTGGGCGGCGCATTAGCCGAATTGCGGTTCATCCACAGCGTCAGCGCGAGAGGATAGGTCAGCGGCTGATTGCACAGGCGTGGGTAACGGCGCCGCAATGTGATTATCTGTCGGTGAGTTTTGGCTACACCGAGGAACTGTGGCGCTTCTGGCAGCGCTGTGGCTTTACGCTGGTGCGCATTGGCACCCAGCGGGAGGCGAGCAGCGGCTGCTATGCCGCGATGGCGCTGCGTCCACTCACGGCGGCGGGAGAAGCGCTGATGCTGCGTGAGCACCATCGGCTGTGTCGTGAGTGGCGCTGGCTCTCACAGTGGGTTGATGAAAAAGTGCCGCTAGCCGATGTGCCAGAGGCTATCCTTACTGAAGATGATTGGTGGGACCTGGCCGGGTTTGCCTTTGCTCATCGCCCGATGCTGGCGGCGCTGGATAGCCTGCACCTACTTTGTGGCGGCAGTGAACTGGCGCTTCCTGCGCTGCGCGGACGTTTATCTGGCGAGAATGAGCAGGCGCTCTGCGCCCGACTTGGCCTGCACGGGCGGAAAGCGCTGCTGGTGAGGCTGCGTGAGGACGCGGCGCAGGCGATGCTGCATCTCGACGAGGTTCGGACAAATCAGCTCATGAAACAGGTTCAACAACTGCAATTTTTTTAACTGACTCATTCAGTTAAATGGCATGGTCATTATTTTGGCGCGGCGTAAACTGACCGTCAAAACCAAGGAGACAGCCATGACACACGATCATTTTGTTGTTCAAAGCCCCGCGAAGCCCGCTCAACAGCTGCTGCTGTTGTTTCATGGCGTGGGCGATAATCCGGTGGCAATGGGCCAGATCGGCAGCTGGTTTGCGCCACTGTTCCCGGATGCGCTCATCGTGAGCGTAGGCGGTGCAGAACCTTGTGGCCCGGCACCGGGCCGCCAGTGGTTCTCGGTGGCGGGCGTGACGGAAGAAAACCGTCAGGCGCGCATTGATGCCATTATGCCGACCTTTATTGAGACCGTGCGCTACTGGCAGAAGCAGAGTGGCGTGGGGCCTCAAGCGACGGCATTAATTGGCTTCTCTCAGGGGGCGATTATGTCACTTGAGGGGATTAAAGCGCAGCCGGGGCTGGCATCACGGGTGATTGCCTTTAACGGCCGCTACGCGACGATGCCGGAAAAAGCGGATACCGCCACGACCATCCACCTGATTCACGGCGGGGAAGACCGGGTTATCGATCTTGCCTGGGCGGTGAAAGGCCAGGAAGCACTCCAGGCCGCAGGCGGCGATGTGACGCTGGATATCGTTGAGGATCTAGGCCACGCGATAGACGATCGCAGCATGCAGTTCGCGCTGGATCACCTGCGTTATACCGTGCCGAAGCACTATTTCGATGAAGCGTTGAGCGGCAGTACGCCGAAGAATGACGATCTTATTGAGATGATTTAAATCTTGTGTGTTCCCCGGCGTCGCGTTGCTCGGCCGGGCTACTATCTGGTAGCCCGGCCGAGCAACGCGACGCCGGGATCGACACCGAACTATTTCTTCGGCTGGTCCTTCTTCGGCCAGTCGTCGTCATCGTCCCACTTGTCGTTAAAGTCGCGGTGCGGCGGAAGGTCCGGTTTATTGGCAAGGAATTTTTTGTGATCGACGCGATTGAGATCTTTGATCACGTTGATAATCACCCCCACCAGAAACACCAGCACCAGAATCCACCAGTATTTTGACAGCCAATCCATGTGCATTACCCCTTATGTTGTGCCGTCAGGCGACAAGTTGTTCCATGATGCGCTGATACATCCGCGCCAGCATCTGCAGGTCTGCCGCGTTCACACACTCATTAATTTTATGAATGGTGGCATTCACCGGACCCAGTTCAACAACCTGCGCGCCCATCTGGGCGATAAAGCGACCATCTGACGTGCCGCCGGTGGTCAGCAACTGCGGTTCTATTTCATTATAGTGCGCGATAGCGTTCACCACCGCGTCGACCAGTTTACCGCGTGCGGTCAGGAACGGCTGCCCGGAAATCCACCAGTCAACGCTATAGCGCAGCTGATATTTATCCAGCAGATCAATGACGCGCGCTTTGATCATCTCATCCGTCAACTCGGTGCTGAAGCGGAAGTTGAACTGCACGAACAGATCGCCTGGGATCACGTTGTTGCTGCCGGTGCCAGCCTGAATATTGGCAATCTGCATGCTGGTCGGCGGGAAGAATGCGTTGCCCTGATCCCACTCAATCGACACCAGTTCGTTCATCCACGGCGCAGCGCGGTGAACCGGGTTATCAGCGAGGTGCGGATAGGCTACATGCCCCTGCACGCCATGAATGGTCAGATTGCAGGTCATTGAGCCACGACGGCCGTTTTTCACCACGTCGCCAACCACTTCGGTGCTGGACGGTTCGCCCACCAGACAGTAGTCCAGACGCTCGTTACGGGCCATCAGCGCTTCCACCACTTTCACCGTACCGTGCGTGGCGCTTGCTTCTTCATCGGAGGTGATCAGGAACGCCAGTCGGCCTTTATGGTTCGGGTGCTGAGCGACGAAACGCTCAGCCGCCACGACCATCGCCGCCAGCGAGCCTTTCATATCGGCAGCACCACGGCCAAACAGCATGCCGTCGCGAATCGTGGGTTCAAACGGTGGGTTAATCCAGCGGTCAGCATCGCCTGCAGGCACCACGTCGGTGTGGCCTGCAAATGCCAGGGTTTCTCCTTTACCGCGCCAGGCCCAGAAGTTCTGGGTATCGCCAAAATCCATCGGCTCAATGGTAAAACCTGCTGCGCGTAGACGTTCAATCATTAACGCCTGACAGCCCGCATCGTCCGGGCTAAGAGAAGGGCGGCGAATAAGCTGCTGAGCCAGCTCAATGACTGGGCAAGACATAAACTAGACCTCGTTATTTTCGTTATCTGAAACTGTAAAACAGGGCCAACGGCGTTAGCGCGTCTGGGCGACCCATTGGCTATAACTGGCATCACTGAAACCCAGCAGCATAGGCTGTGCGGGCGCGCAGAGCAATGGGCGTTTGATGATTGCCGGCATTTCCAGCATCAGCGCCGCTGCGGCATCGGCATTGTTGATTCCGGCACGCACCTGTTCATCCAGCTTGCGCCAGGTGGTGCCACGGGTATTCAACAGCGCTTCCCAGCCCAGCTCACCAATAAAGGTTGCCAGCAGTTCCGGCGTCAGGCCATCGACGCGATAGTCATGAAAGCGATATTCAACCTGATGCTCATCCAGCCAGCGACGGGCTTTCTTGATGGTGTCGCAATTCTTTATTCCATAGAGGATGGTCATGTTGCACCTTTATATCTGCAGGTTTTAGGGGACTCGAATATACACGTAATTCCCGCGGCTGCCTGTTTTAATTTTATCCGGCTAAAGTGGTTGAAAAGCGTACAGTTTATCATGCTATCTACGCGCTTTGACGTAGCGGGTTTGCGTTGTCATAGGTTAAATATGTATCATATGATTCACATTCTGATAACTATTTCAGAATGTTGCTGTTGGTCACATTAAATGTCAAAATTCCAGCCCATAGTGACCTCAAGCAGTAAACAAAGGTTGGCAGCGTCAATCAAAGTAATCGGATTAACCGTATTCACAGGTCATACATTTGTACGTAAAATACGCATAATAATAAGAGAGGTAGTTATGATCGAACGTGAACTGGGGAACTGGAAAGATTTTATTGAAGTGATGCTTCGTAAATAATTTCCAGCAATGTGATTTAAAAGCGCTGTGTTCTTTCAATAACCATGATGGTGTTGTTTGCAGTACAGAGTCGTTGCATCACATAAAGCTTAAAAGGCGACATTCATCATGTCGCCTTTTCTGTTTTTAGCGCTTAGCCGTTATTCCGGCTTCTCTTTTAGCGGGAAGCGGCGGCGCACCAGCACAAAGAACAGCGGCACGAAGAAGATGGCCAGAATCGTCGCGGAAACCATCCCCCCGACTACGCCGGTACCCACTGCGTGCTGCCCGCCGGAACCTGCACCGGTGGTGAGCGCCATCGGCAGTACGCCGAAGATAAACGCCAGCGAGGTCATCAGGATAGGGCGCAGACGCTGACGGCAGGCTTCCAGCGTTGCCGTCATCAGATCTTCCCCTTTCTGATTCAGATCGTTGGCAAACTCGACGATCAGAATGGCGTTTTTGGCGGATAGGCCGATCACCGTCAGCAGCCCCACCTGGAAGTAAACGTCGTTTTCCAGCCCGCGCATCCAGGTCGCCAGCAGCGCACCGATAACCCCCAGCGGAACCACCAGCATGACTGAGAACGGCACTGACCAGCTTTCGTACAGCGCCGCCAGACAGAGGAAGACGACCAGCAGCGAGATGGCATAAAGTGCCGGTGCCTGTGCCCCTGACAGCCGCTCCTGATAGGACATCGCCGTCCATTCAAGGCCGAAGCCGGTTGGTAATTGCTGCACCAGGTTTTGCATCACGTCCATGGCGGTACCGGTACTGACCCCCGGTGCGGCTTCACCGATAATCTCAACCGCCGAGTAGCCGTTATAGCGCTCCAGACGCGGTGAACCGGTCTCCCAGCGCGAGGTGGCGAAGGCGGAGAACGGTACCATCTGCCCGGAATTATTGCGTACGTACCATAGGTTCATGTCTTCTGGCAGCATGCGGTACTTCGCCGCCGCCTGAACGTAGACTTTCTTCACGCGTCCGCGATCCATAAAATCGTTCACATAGCTTGAACCCCATGCGGTTTGCAGCGTGTCGTTAATATCATCGATAGATACCCCCAGCGCCTGCGCTTTACGCTGGTCGATATCAACCTGCAACTGAGGGCTGTCGTCCAGGCCATTGTGGCGTACGCGCGTCAGCTGCGGATCGTTACCCGCCAGCTCCAGCAGCTTATCGCGGGCGGCCATCAACGCGTCGTGCCCGGCACCGGCGTGATCCTGCAGCTCCATATCGAAACCGGCAGAGCTGCCCAGGCCGCTGATGGCCGGTGGGCTGCTGGCGTAAACGCGGGCCTCTTTAATCTTGTTCAGCGCTTTGGTGGCACGTTCGATAATGGCGAACGAGGTCCCCGTTTTACTGTCACGCTCGTCCCAGTCTTTCAGGCGCACGAACATACGCGCTACGTTCTGGCCGTTACCGCCAGGGCCGGAGCCGATGGTGGCAAATATTGACGTGACGTTGTCCTTCTCATTTTTGAAGAAATAGTCTTCAACCTGCTCTACCACCTTCAGCGTCTGCTGCTGGGTTGAACCGCTTGGCAACTGAACGGAAGTGGTGAACATACCGCGGTCTTCCAGCGGCAGGAAGGAGGAGGGCAGGCGCAGGAACAGGAACACCATGCCGCCCAGCAGCAGCACGTAAATCAGCATCCAGCGGATACTGCGATGGAGAATTCTGGCGACGCCGGATTCGTAGCGACGCGCGCTGGCATCGAAATGACGGTTAAACCAGCCGAAGAAGCCTTTGGTGCCGTGCACTTCGCCTTTATGAATCGGCTTGAGAATAGTGGCGCACAGCGCCGGGGTGAGGATCATCGCCACCAGCACCGACAGCACCATCGCTGAAACGATGGTAATGGAGAACTGGCGATAGATGGCCCCGGTAGTGCCGCCGAAGAAGGCCATCGGGATAAAGACCGCCGACAGCACCATGGCGATACCCACCAGCGCCCCTTGAATCTGCCCCATTGATTTGCGTGTCGCCTGCCGCGGCGTGAGCCCTTCGGTACTCATTATTCGCTCAACGTTTTCGACCACCACGATGGCGTCATCCACCAGCAGGCCGATGGCGAGCACCATCGCGAACATTGTCAGGGTATTAATACTGTATCCGCAGGCGTAGAGAATGGCGAAGGTCCCCATCAATACCACCGGAACGGCAATGGTCGGAATCAGCGTCGCGCGGAAGTTCTGCAGGAACAGGTACATCACCAGGAACACCAGCAAAATGGCTTCCAGCAGCGTTTTTACCACATCCTTAATTGAGGCTTTGACGAACGAGGTGGTCTCGTAGGCCACTTTATATTCCAGCCCATGCGGGAAGTACTGCTTGAGTTCATCCAGACGTTGGATCACGCGCTCGGCGGTCGCCATTTCGTTGGCGCCAGAAGCGAGCTTAATCCCCAAGCCAGAGGCCGGATTACGGTTGTAGCGGCTGAGGTAGTCGTACTTTTCGGCCCCCATTTCGACGGTCGCCACATCGCCAAGGGTCACTTCTGAACCGTCCTGGTTGACGCGTAGCGTAATGTCGCGGAACTGCTGCGGTGTTTGCAGCAGCGATTGGGCGTTAATCGTGGCGTTCAGCGCCTGTTTGTCGATGGACGGCGTGCCGCCAAGCTGGCCGACCGCAATCTGGGCGTTCTGGGATTTAATGGCATCGGTCACGTCGGCCGTGGTCATCTGATAGCTGTTAAGCTTGGCTGGGTCCAGCCAGATGCGCATCGAATACTGCGAGCCGTAGGCGTCGATATCGCCCACGCCGTCCACGCGGCTGATGGGGTCCTGAACGTTACTGGCGACGTAGTCGGAAATATCCTGCTTATCCATGCTGCCGTCGGTAGAGACGAAGGCGATGGTCAGGATGTTGGTATCCCCGGTTTTTCGTACCGTGACGCCCTGAGTTTGCACCGCCGGTGGCAGTTTGTTCATGGCGGTTTGCAGCTGGTTTTGCACCTGCTGCACCGCTTCGTCAGGGTCGGTCCCGGCGACGAAGCTTAAGGTAATCGTTGCCTGTCCGGTGGCGCTACTTTGTGAGGACATGTACATCAGGTTATCGATACCGGTCATATTCTGCTCGATAACCTGCGTGACGGTGTTCTCCAGCGTTTGCGCGGAGGCACCTGGGTAGTTCGCCGTGACGCGCACGTTCGGTGGCGCCAGGTCAGGGTATTGCTCAACGGGTAAAGAAAATATCGCCAGGGCCCCTGTGAGGCACAATAGGATTGCTAGCACCCAGGCAAAAATGGGGCGATCAATAAAGAAATTCGCCATCAGGATTTGAACCTCGTGTTGTTCATTTTTTTACGTACTGAATTGCGTCAAACACTGTAGCGGTAAGGCCCTCAACAATCGTGGAGAAAAAAAGGAGATAATGTAAATTATCATTCCGCTTTTCTGAAACGGTTTGCACATCCTTACGCTATCGGCCTTGGCCCCTGAAACGTAATTTCATTTAAGCTGAAATTTTTTGATCTGCCACATCATACTGATAAATAGTCACCGTTTCTGGGCAAATGGACATTGCCTGGGTGAGGAATACTCGGCTAATAAATAGGACTTATAAATATAAGGTTAATTTGAACCATAGGCTGAGAATGTATGAACCGTTTTATTAGGGTAGATAGCCAAAAATGCATTGGATGCAAGGCGTGTGAAGTAGCCTGTGTAATGTCGCATAACGATGAGCAACATGTGCTGACTTCAGCGCAGTTTATTCCGCGCATTACCACCGTGAAGATGAACAATCAGCGAGGGGTGGCGACCTGCCACCATTGTGAAGATGCCCCCTGTGCCCGCAGCTGCCCGAACGGCGCGATACGCCAGAGCGGTGACGCTATTCTGGTCGATCAGGCAAAATGCATTGGCTGTAAATCCTGCGTAGTGGCCTGCCCGTTCGGCACCATGCAGATGGTGTTGACGCCAACCAAAGAGGGGCGCGTTAAAGCCAGCGCTCACAAATGCGATCTGTGCCATGACCGCGCGGCGGGTCCGGCGTGCGTGGAGAACTGCCCGGCAGATGCGCTGCAATTGATGACCAGCCAGCAGCTTACCGATATCGCCAAAAACCGCCGCCTGCAGACCGCCTGCCGGGAAGCGCAGCCGTGGCACAGCGACAGCCGTGCCGTTGCCCCTGAGGTATCGCGCAGCAAGGTCGAGCAGATGGGGCAGACGCCCGCACGCGGTGAGGCGGATAAGCTGAATATCGACGCCCGCAAAACCGTCTTTGCTGAAATCTATCTGCCGCTAAAAGAAGCGCAGGCGCAGCAGGCGGCTTCACGCTGCCTGACCTGTGGTGAGCACAGTATTTGCGAATGGACCTGTCCACTACATAACCATATCCCGCAGTGGATTGAACGCGTGAACGCCGGGGATATTGACGCCGCGGTAGAGCTGTCGCATCAGACTAACCCGCTGCCGGAGATTACCGGTCGCGTCTGCCCGCAGGACCGGCTGTGCGAAGGGGCCTGCACCATTCGCGACGAACACGGCGCGGTAACCATTGGCAATATCGAACGCTATATCTCTGACCGCGCGCTGGCCAAAGGCTGGCGGCCTGCGGTCGGTAACGTTGCCAGCAGCGGTAAGCGGGTCGCCATTATTGGCGCTGGCCCGGCGGGGCTGGCGTGCGCCGATATCCTGGTGCGTCAGGGCGTGGAGCCAGTGGTGTTTGACCGTCACCCGGAAATTGGTGGCCTGCTGACCTTCGGCATTCCCTCCTTCAAGCTGGATAAATCGCTGATGGCGCGCCGCCGTGAGATCTTTACCGGGATGGGGATTCGCTTTGAGCTCAACTGCGAGATTGGTAAAGATATCGCGCTGGAGACGTTACTGGCGGATTACGATGCGGTGTTTGTCGGCGTCGGAACCTATCGCTCGATGAAGGCCGATTTGCCGAATGAGGATGCGCCAGGGGTTTACGACGCCCTGCCGTTCCTGATTGCTAACACCAAAAACGTGATGGGCATCGGTGAGCGACCCGACGAGCCTTACATCAATACCAAAGGGCTGAACGTGGTGGTGCTTGGCGGCGGTGATACGGCGATGGACTGCGTGCGTACCGCGTTACGTCACGGTGCGCAGAAGGTGACCTGCGCCTATCGTCGCGATGAAGCCAACATGCCGGGGTCGAAAAAAGAGGTGAAGAACGCCAAAGAAGAGGGGGCCGAGTTTGAGTTTAACGTTCAGCCGGTAACCCTTGAACTGGATGAGAAAGGCCACGTTTGCGGCATTCGCCTGCTGCGCACTCAGCTTGGTGAGGCGGATGCTCAAGGCCGCCGTCGGCCAATGCCGATCCCCGGCAGCGAGTTTGTGATGCCCGCTGATGCGGTGATTATGGCCTTTGGTTTCCATCCGCACAGCATGCCGTGGCTCAATGCCAAAGGTGTCGACGTCGATGACTGGGGGCGTATCCGCGCCAACGTCAATTCGCCTTACCGCTATCAGACCAGCAACCCGCAGATTTTTGCCGGCGGCGATGCGGTTCGCGGGGCCGATCTGGTGGTGACCGCCATGGCCGAAGGGCGGCATGCCGCACAGGGGATTCTCGACTGGCTGGGGGTAAAAATCACCCCAGCGCATTGACGGTAGCCGGGCTCGGCGGCGTAATATGTGCTATTCGTATTCCGCCGTGGAGCCCGCATGTCCCTGAATATCACCGTTATCAAAGATAAAATCCTCTCCGAAAACTACTTTGTCCTGCGCAATATCACCTACAACTTAACCCAGCGAAACGGTGAGGTCGTCCAGCATAAGCGCGAAGTGTACGATCGCGGTAACGGCGCGACGGTACTGTTGTATAACCGCCACAAACAGAGTGTGGTGCTGGTGCGTCAGTTCCGCGTCGCCACCTGGGTTAACGGCAATCTCGACGGCATGCTGATTGAAACCTGCGCGGGCCTGCTGGACGATGATGAGCCGGAAGCCTGCATCCGCAAAGAGGCGATTGAAGAGACCGGCTACCAGGTCAGCAACGTGCGTAAAGTGTTCCAGTTGTATATGTCTCCGGGCGGCGTCACCGAAATCGTCCACTTCTTTATCGCTGAGTATGACGAACGTCTGCGGCAGAATGACGGCGGTGGCGTGGAGGATGAAGACATTGACGTGCTGGAGCTGCCGTTTACTCAGGCAATTGAGATGATTCGTAGTGGCGAAATTTGCGACGGTAAGACGGTGATTTTGCTCCAGTATCTGCAAAACTCCGGCCTTATGGCGCAATAAGGGACAATGCTCAATCCGATAAATCCGATTGAGCCTCGCCGCTTCGATAGTGAAGATACCCCCAGTATGCTGATGCTTTTTTCTTCTGGGGTTGTACCGTCCATGCGTTACCACGTTCTCCTTTTTTTCTTCTGCATCGGGTGGCTCCCGACGTCGGTGACGTGGGCCGCGCCAGCGCAGCAGCTGTTTTCCGACTGGTTAGTGACCTGCAATAACCAGAATTTCTGCGTGACCCGCAACGTGGGTCTGCACCACGGTCTGGTGATGACGTTAAGTCGTAGCGCTGGGGCGCACACCGACGCACAACTGCGTATCGAGCTAGGTGGTCTGGTGAACCCGGTCGCCGCCGTTCCGGCGATTGAGCCGCGGCTGCTGCTGGACAGCAAACCGCTCAAGCTTTCCGGCGAACACTGGAAAGTGCAGCCTAAGCTTCTGACGACTGGCGATAGCGTCACCATCGATGCGTTTCTCCAGCAGGTTCAGGATGCCGATGCGATTACGCTGGATAAAGGCGTGCAGGTGATGTCGCTGAAGGGGCTGAAGGCCGCGCTGCTGTTTATCGACGCTCAGCAAAAGCGAGTGGGTAATGAAACGGCATGGGTTCGCAAAGGCGACGAACCGCCAATGAGCGTGCCGCCCGCACCGGCGCTGAAGTCAGCGGTGAAAGCGATACCTGCGCCCGTGCCACTGAGCCACGCGGAGTACAACGATCTGCTCGACTTCGCCACCTGGCGTATGAACAACAACCAGTGCTCACTGGAACCAATCCGCCGCGAAGTGTGGGTCACCGCCTTAAGCGATGATAAAGCGCTGATCATGACCAGCTGCGAATCCGGTGCCTACAACACCATCTATCTTGCCTGGCTGGTATCGCGCCAGAAGCCGTTCATCACGACGCCAATACGTCTGCGCCTGCCGTTCCTGCCTGCTGGCAGCGACAGCCGCGACGTTGAGCTGGTCAATTTGACCTTCAATGAAAATTCCCGGGAGCTAGTGACGCTGGATAAAGGCCGTGGTCTGGGCGACTGTGGCGTGCAAACGCGCTGGCGCTACGACGGCCAACGCTTCCGCCTGGTGCGCTATGCCGCGCAGCCGGAATGCGACAGCTGGCAGAGCGCGGATGCGTGGGCGACGCAGTGGGTCTCCGGTTAACGCTTTCTGATTTCCGTAATATAGGTAACGGCCACGTTAGCAGCAAAGTTCGGCACGTCGTCGAACGCCTCCTGACCTACCGGAGAAGCAAAGGCCGCCATTGCGCCCTCCAGTGAATCAAACCACAGCTCGGAAAAACCGTCGATCGGTGAGTCGGGGTAGACACGGCGATCGATAGGGTTCAGCACGTAGCCGCGCAGGCCCGGCAGCGCCAGGGCAATCTTGCTGTGCACGGCCTGCCAGTGGGCGACAAATTCTTCAAAACTCTGGGTCTCTTTTTTCGTCAGCAGACCGACGTGTTTAAAACCGTTTACCGTCGTCATAATGTTCTCCAGCTTATCAACGTAATGATTAATTTAACGATTCAGGATGATGGCTTAACAGGCCTGCTTTGCCGCATGATGGCGATTCGTCATCACGCTGAATACTATGATTGATTTTATTCTGGCGATAAATGGGGTTTTAGTTGCTTCTTTGTAGACATAAATTCTCCAATACGCTACAGCATGAGGGGACTTAATCCAGTGGACGTGGAACGATGCGAAAAACCGATAACCTTGGCGGGATCACCGCTTTTGTGACAACGGCTCAGCAGGGCAGCTTTACCGCTGCCGCAGAGCAACTGGGGCTGACCAAATCGGCGGTGGGCAAGAGCGTGAGCCGCCTCGAAGCGCGCCTCGGGCTAACGCTGTTTCAGCGTTCTACCCGCCGCCTGAGCCTGACCCCCGACGGCGAAGCCTTCCTTTCGCGCTGTCAGCAGGCGATCGATATTCTTGAGCAGGCGGAAGCTGAGCTCACTTCGCACGTGATTCATCCGTCCGGTCGGCTGCGGGTTGATCTACCGTCGGCTTTTGGCCGCCAGCGCGTGCTGCCGATCCTGCTAGCCATTACCCAACGCTACCCTGAACTGTCGTTGACGGTGACCTTCAGCGAGCGCTTTGTTGACCTGATTGAAGAGGGGATCGATCTGGTGGTGCGCATCGGGGAACTGGCTGACAGCAGCGGGCTGGTCGCTCGACGGCTGACCACGCAGAAGCTGGTTATCTGCGCGGCCCCGGCCTATCTGGCGGCATTCGGCGAGCCGCTGAGCGCAGAAGCGCTGGCTCGCCATCGCTGCGTGGTCGGTTTTCGGCGGAATCAGCCGATTTCGTGGCTGCTAAAATCGACTGACGGAAAGATAACGCGCTTCACGCCGCCGCCAACCTTTGAGATGGCCGACGGTGATGCCATGCTGACGGCAACGCTTGCTGGCTGCGGGCTCTCGCAGCTGCCGCGCTGGCTGGTGGCAGACGCGCTGGCACAAGGATTGCTGGTTGAAGTGTTGGCGGAAAGCGCGGGCGCGGAGATGCCCATCAGCGCCATCTGGCCGAAGAATCACCAGCTGCTGCCGAAGATTCGCTATGCGGTGGATGAGCTGGTGCGGGCGGGTCAGGAGGGGCGGTTGGATTAAGTCCATAACGATTTGGTTATGGCGAACATAACGAAAAAGCATAGATGGAAATCATGATCTTGCTATCGATAGTTGATAACATGCGAGCAATAAATCAATAACAAAGCAAAGCGTGTTCGCAAGAGTATGGCGGCCTTCAAAGTTTGCCGGGCTGCCAAAGGCGATACTAGGCGCTTCCTTCGGGAGTGCATCAGGAACGTAATTGCGCTTCACCTTTTTAGTTCGATACGTGAAAGGAACCCTAAATGGACGACCAATTAAAACAAAGTGCCCTCGATTTCCATGAATTCCCTATCCCAGGAAAAATTCAAGTCTCCCCGACCAAGCCGCTGGCAACGCAGCGCGACCTTGCGCTGGCCTACTCTCCGGGCGTAGCGGCGCCGTGTCTGGAAATCGAAAAAGACCCGCTGGCGGCGTACAAATATACGGCGCGCGGCAACCTGGTGGCAGTGGTATCAAACGGTACCGCGGTGCTCGGGTTGGGGAATATCGGCGCGCTCGCCGGTAAACCGGTAATGGAAGGCAAGGGCGTTTTGTTCAAGAAGTTCGCCGGTATTGATGTTTTCGACATCGAGGTGGACGAAACCAACCCTGACAAATTTATCGACGTGGTTGCTGCACTGGAGCCAACCTTCGGCGGCATCAACCTGGAAGATATCAAAGCACCGGAATGTTTCTACATTGAGCAGAAACTGCGTGAACGTATGAACATTCCGGTGTTCCATGACGATCAGCACGGTACGGCTATCATCAGCACCGCGGCTATCCTCAACGGCCTGCGCGTCGTCGAGAAAAATATCTCCGACGTGCGCATGGTGGTTTCCGGCGCGGGCGCGGCGGCGATCGCCTGTATGAACCTGCTGGTGGCGCTCGGGATGCAGAAACACAACATCGTGGTCTGCGACTCGAAGGGCGTGATTTACGAAGGCCGCGAGCCGAATATGGCGGAAACCAAAGCCGCTTATGCGGTAAAAGATGACGGTAAACGCAGCCTCGACGACGTGATTGCCGATGCCGATATCTTCCTTGGCTGCTCCGGCCCGAAAGTGCTGACCCAGGAGATGGTCAAGAAGATGGCGCGTGCGCCGATGATTCTGGCGCTGGCTAACCCAGAGCCGGAAATTCTGCCGCCGCTGGCGAAAGAAGTGCGTCCGGATGCGATTATCTGTACCGGACGCTCTGACTACCCGAACCAGGTCAACAACGTGCTGTGCTTCCCGTTCATCTTCCGCGGCGCGCTGGACGTTGGCGCAACGGCGATTAACGAAGAGATGAAGCTGGCTGCAGTCCACGCGATTGCGGAGCTGGCGCACGCCGAGCAGAGCGAAGTGGTCGCCTCCGCCTATGGCGATCAGGACCTGAGCTTTGGCCCGGAATATATTATTCCTAAGCCGTTCGATCCGCGTCTGATCGTCAAGATCGCCCCTGCGGTAGCGAAAGCGGCGATGGACTCCGGCGTGGCGAATCGCCCGATTGCCGATTTTGATGCCTACATCGAAAAACTGAGCGAGTTCGTCTACAAAACCAACCTGTTCATGAAGCCGATTTTCTCTCAGGCGCGTAAAGAGCCGAAGCGTATCGTGCTGGCAGAAGGGGAAGATAACCGCGTACTGCACGCGACGCAGGAGTTGATCACGCTGGGTCTGGCGAAGCCGATTCTGATTGGTCGTCCAAGCGTCATTGAAATGCGCCTGCAGAAACTGGGGCTGCAAATCAAAGCGGGCGTAGACTTCGAAATCGTTAACAACGAATCGGACCCGCGCTTTAAAGAGTACTGGCAGGAATATTACAACCTGATGAAGCGCCGTGGCATCACTCAGGAGCAGGCGCAGCGTGAAATGCGCAGCAACACCACCGCGATTGGCTCCATTATGGTGCTGCGCGGCGAAGCTGACGGCATGATCTGCGGCACCATTGGCGATTATCACGAGCACTTCAGCGCGGTACAGCCGCTGTTTGGCTACCGTGAAGGCGTACACACCGCTGGCGCAATGAATGCGCTGCTGCTGCCAAGCGGCAACACCTTTATTGCCGATACCTACGTCAACAACGATCCGACGCCAGAGCAGATTGCGGAAATCACCCTGATGGCGGCGGAAAGCGTGCGTCGTTTCGGTATCGAACCGCGCGTGGCGCTGCTGTCACACTCTAACTTTGGCTCGTCCGACTGCCCGTCAGCCAGCAAAATGCGCGATGCGCTGGAGCTGGTGAAGGCGCGTGCGCCTGAGCTGATGATTGACGGTGAGATGCACGGCGATGCCGCGCTGGTGGAAAGCATCCGTAATGACCGTATGCCGGACAGCCCGCTGAAAGGCTCCGCGAACATTCTGGTGATGCCAAATATGGAAGCGGCGCGTATCAGCTACAACCTGCTGCGCGTATCCAGCTCTGAAGGGGTAACCGTGGGGCCCGTGCTGATGGGGGTATCGAAGCCGGTACATATCCTGACGCCGATTGCTTCCGTTCGCCGTATCGTTAACATGGTGGCGCTGGCGGTAGTCGAAGCACAAACCCAGCCGCTGTAACAAGTCGCCCGGGCGAGGCGTTTATGCCGACCCCGGGTTAGCTCAGAGCCAGTCTTTCACTTTAATGAATTCACTCAAGGCGGCTTCCGGGCTGCCTTCTTCCGGCTGGTAGTTGTACTCCCAGCGCACCAGCGGCGGCATCGACATCAGAATCGACTCCGTACGCCCCCCGGTCTGCAGGCCGAACAGCGTGCCGCGGTCCCACACCAGATTGAACTCCACGTAACGCCCGCGGCGGTAGAGCTGGAAATCACGCTCGCGCTCACCGTATGGCATCGCCTTGCGACGCTCAACAATCGGCAGGTAGGCGTCGGTGAAGCCTTTCCCCACGGCCTGCATAAAGCCAAAGCAGTGGTCGAAGTCAGGCGTATTCAGGTCGTCAAAGAACAGGCCGCCAATGCCGCGCTGCTCGTTGCGGTGCTTGAGATGGAAATAGTCGTCGCACCACTTTTTATAGTGCGGATAGACATCCTCGCCAAACGGCTGACACAGGTCGCGAGCGACGGTATGCCAGTGCACCGCATCTTCCTGAAAACCGTAGTAGGGCGTTAAATCGAAGCCGCCACCAAACCACCACACTGGCTCAGCGCCCGGCTTTTCGGCGATAAAGAAGCGCACGTTGGCGTGGCTTGTCGGCACGTACGGATTACGCGGGTGAACGACCAGAGAAACGCCCATCGCTTCAAAGCTGCGCCCGGCAAGCTCCGGGCGATGCGCAGTGGCGGAGGCGGGCATCGCGTCGCCGTGGACGTGGGAGAAATTCACTCCGGCCTGTTCAAAGACGCTGCCGTCGCGCAGCACCCGGCTGCGACCGCCGCCACCCGCTTCACGCTGCCAGCTATCCTCAATAAAGACGCCGCCGTCTACGCGTTCAAGCTGTTGGCAGATATCGTCCTGCAGCTTAAGCAGAAAGGCTTTCACCTGTTGTACGTTGATGGTCATTAACGTCTCTTCGCGTGGGCTTTCTGGTTATCAAACCAGTGGAAATAGCTGATGATGCCGGAGGCAATCGCATCGGCAATTTTCTGTCGGAACGCGGTGGTACCCAGCAGCTTTTCTTCACCTGGGTTGGTGATAAATGAGGTTTCCACCAGCACCGACGGAATGGACGGCGACTTCAGTACCACAAATGCGGCCTGTTCCGTGCTGCGGCTGTGCAGCTTGTGCACCGGCTTAATTTTCTTCAGTACGTGTGAGCCGAGCGTCAGGCTATTTTTAATGGTGTCGGTCTGGACGAGGTCAAACAGCACCTGCTGGAGCAGATGGTCTTTATCCTTGGCCTTCTTACCGGCGAGTTCATCGGCGGCGTTCTCTTTATCCGACAGGTATTTTGCCATGGCGCTACTGGCCCCACGGTTCGAGAGGGCAAATACCGAGGCGCCCGCGGCAGAAGGGTTGGTAAAGCCGTCCGCGTGGATCGACATAAACAGATCCGCGCCGTGCTGATGGGCAATTTCGACCCTGTCGTACAGCGGAATAAAGGTGTCACCAGAGCGGGTCAATTTGGCATCGATACCGTTCTTTTGCAAAATAGCGCGGACGTTTTTGGCAATCGCCAGCACCACGTGTTTCTCTTTCGAACCATTATGCCCAATGGCCCCGGTATCAATACCGCCGTGGCCTGGGTCCAGCATCACTAAGCGTCTGCCCGACGATTTCTTTGCCGGTTTACTGTGACCGTTGCTGGTTTTTAAATTGGTCTCTTTAGCGACTGCCTGGGAGGCGATCCCCGACAGCGTGAGTGCAGCCAATCCGGCTTTTAGCACCTGGCGGCGCGAAGTCAGTATTTTTAAGGGTTTAAAAGTGCTCATTCCGGCCTGAGTTGTAAAAACAAGAATCCATATGTTATATCGTATCGCGATTTCGGTTACGACTGTTCGTGATGAGAATTGTTTTACTTTTCATTTCAATACGTGTCTGTACCGTATTATGCCATTTTTTTCACTGTGCCGCGTCAGATATTGGCTAAATTGCCCGTTCACGCCATAATCACTGTTTTTAAACCTGAAAAGGCGGGTAATACCATGGAGATACGCGTTTTTCGCCAGTCGGACTTTGAAGAGGTCATCACCTTGTGGGAGCGATGCGATCTGCTGCGGCCGTGGAACGACCCAGAGATGGACATTGAGCGCAAGGTCAACCACGACGTCAGCCTGTTTCTGGTCGCCGAAGTGAACGGTGAAGTGGTGGGCACTATTATGGGCGGCTACGATGGTCATCGTGGCTCCGCATATTATCTCGGCGTACACCCGGAATACCGGGGACGTGGCATCGCCAACGCGCTGCTTAATCGCCTTGAGAAAAAGTTGATTGCCCGCGGCTGCCCGAAGATCCAGATTATGGTGCGTGAAGAAAATGACGTGGTGCTGGGGATGTACGAGCGTTTAGGCTATGAACATGCCGACGCACAAAGTTTAGGTAAGCGCCTGATAGAAGATGAAGAGTACTGAGTTTTCGCCCGCTGATTACGACCCGCAGGGCCGTCTGCGCCTGCCTTTCCTGTTCTGGTGCCTGCTGCTGTTGCAGGCGCGGACGTGGGTACTGTTTCTGATGGCGGGCGCATCGCGCGACCAGGGCGATGCGCTGCTGAATCTGTTTTATCCCGACCATAGCCTTTTCTGGATAGGTCTGATCCCCGGCGTACCGGCGGTACTGGCTTTTTTGCTGAGCGGGCGGCGGCATCTGTACCCGCGCCTTTGGCAATGGCTGCGCCCGGTGCTGATCTTCGCCCAACTGATTTTACTGTTCTGGCAGCCCTGTCTTTGGCTGAGCGGCGAAACGCTCTCTGGCATAGGCTTAAGCCTGTTTTTACTCGATATTTTTGCCTTATGGTGGCTTATCACCAACCGGCGTTTACGCGCCTGTTTTACGGATGTCGCAGAATAGACGGCACTTTTTGTGTTTACTGGACTCCAATAGGCCTGACTTGAATATATAGGAAGTATCAATGAAATCGCTGCGTTTACTCTTGTGTGCCCTCCCGCTGGCGCTGACCGGCTGCTCTACGCTGTCGTCGGTGAACTGGTCCGCCGCCTATCCGTGGAACTGGTTTGGTTCCTCTGCCGGCGTGACGGAGCAGGGCGTGGGCGGGCTTAGCGGTTCAACGGCGCTGAACGAGCAGGCGATTAGCGACGCGCTCGGCAGCAGCTACCGCCTGCGTAGCGGGATGAAAGCGCACGACGGCAATATCGTTCACTACTTTGAAGCGCTGCGCGGCGACACGCTGGCGCTGGTGATTAACGGCGATAGCGGCACCGTCAGTCGTATTGATGTTCTTGATGACAGTATTGAAGCCGCTGATGACGTGAAGGTCGGTACCCCGTTCAGTAACGTTTACGATAAAGCCTTCGGCAACTGTCAGGCGACCACGGGAGACGACAGCAACGTCGTCGAGTGTAAGGCCAAAGGCAGCGAGCACATCAGCTATCAGTTCTCGGGCGACTGGCAGGGGCCGCAGGGTCTGATGCCGCCGGACGATACGCTGAAGAACTGGACGCTGAAGAAAATTATCTGGCGTCGCTAAATTTGACGCCAGATAGCCCGCAGATGCCAAAAGCGGGTACAATATGTGAGGTTTTTATATGCCACGATGTCGTGGCATTTTATTTCAGGAGGAGCGATGTCTCAGGTTCAGAGCGGCATTTTGCCGGAACATTGCCGTGCGGCGATTTGGATTGAAGCCAATGTTAAAGGGGACGTAAACGCCCTGCGCGCTGGCAGCAAAATTTTTGCCGAAAAGCTGGCGGCGTTTCAGGATAAATTCCCGGATGCACATTTAGGCGCGGTAGTGGCGTTTGGCCACAATACCTGGCGTGAGCTGAGCGGCGGCGTAGGTGCAGAAGAGCTGAAAGACTTCCCTCCGTATGGTAAAGGGCTTGCGCCTTCCACGCAGTTTGATGTGCTGATCCACATTCTGTCGCTGCGCCATGACGTAAACTTCTCCGTTGCCCAGGCGGCGCTGGCGGCGTTCGGTGATTCCCTGGACGTGCAGGAAGAAGTGCACGGTTTCCGTTGGGTTGAAGAGCGTGACCTGAGCGGCTTCGTTGATGGCACCGAAAACCCGGCGGGTGAAGAGACGCGCCGCGAAGTTGCGGTCATCAAAGACGGCGTTGATGCAGGCGGCAGCTACGTCTTCGTGCAGCGCTGGGAGCACAACCTCAAGCAGCTTAATCGCATGAGCGTGCCGGATCAGGAAATGATGTTTGGCCGTACCAAAGAAGCCAACGAAGAGATTGACGGCGACGAGCGCCCGGAAACCTCTCACCTGACCCGCGTTGACCTGAAAGAAGACGGCAAAGGGCTGAAAATTGTGCGCCAGAGTCTGCCTTACGGCACCGCGAGCGGCACTCATGGCCTCTATTTCTGCGCCTACTGCGCACGTCTGCACAACATTGAGCAGCAGCTGCTGAGCATGTTTGGCGACACCGACGGTAAGCGTGATGCGATGCTGCGTTTCACCAAGCCGGTGACCGGCGGGTATTACTTTGCGCCTTCGCTGGATAAGCTGGTGGCGTTGTAAGGAACACTTTCTTCAGATGCCATAAACCGAGCCGTCTGATAGTGATACCGGCAGGCAGCAATCAGTAGAGCATCGTTATCAATACAGTAGACGAGGCGATGCTCTAATGTGATCCGGCGGGACCAGAACCCCGCCAGATCGTACTTCAGCGGTTCCGGCTTTCCTTTGCCTGAAAAAGGAGTTCGCTTTATCTCCCTGATAAGCTCGTTTATTTTTTTGATTGTGCTCTTATCGGTATTTTGCCAGTACAGATAATCCTCCCACGCCTGCGCCGACCAGATAAGCTTCACTCCATTAAATCCCTCTGAATCCCTTTTCCTGCTTTCAAATCTTTTATTGCATCGACAAGCCGTCTGGCGTTTTCCGGTGACTGCATCAGATAGGCGGTTTCTTGCTGGGCGCGATTTTCAGCAGCCTGGCGCATTGCCGTAGATTGGCTCTGTTGGGCATCGCTATCGCCGAACGTTCTCATCGTTCATCTCCTTATGATATTTTGCACATAATAGTAGCGTGATGATGCTTAGCACACTATTGATACGGCTATTTGAAACCGGACTTACTGTCTGAACAAGCAGTCGATGGCGCTTTTTCGAGGCGTTATCCAGATATTTTTATCATGTTAAAAATCCTTATTCTCTTTTCAACTTCCAAATCACCAAACGGTATATAAAACCGTTACTCCTTTCGTCCCCGTTATAAATACACTGATGCTCAGAGAGTCCTCAAACGATAGGGTGCGCAATGGCTATGACGTTACTGAAAAAAAGATACCTGGCGCTGGCTGCTTCAATGCTGCTGGTGGCACAAGCACAGGCGACAGAGCTGTTAAACAGTTCTTATGACGTCTCCCGTGAGCTGTTTGCCGCCCTGAATACGCCGTTTGAGCAGCAATGGGCCAAGGATAACGCGGGTGACAAGCTGACGATTAAGCAATCTCACGCCGGTTCTTCCAAGCAGGCGCTGGCGATTTTGCAGGGCTTAAAAGCTGACGTTGTAACTTATAACCAGGTGACCGATGTGCAGATCCTGCACGACAAAGGCAACCTGATTCCGGCTGATTGGCAGTCTCGTTTACCGAACAACAGCTCGCCGTTCTACTCGACCATGGCCTTCCTGGTGCGCAAGGGCAACCCGAAGCACATCGAAAGCTGGAATGATCTGGTGCGTCCGGACGTGAAGCTGATTTTCCCGAACCCGAAAACCTCCGGTAACGCGCGCTACACCTATCTGGCTGCGTGGGGCGCAGCGGATCAGGCGGACGGTGGCGATAAAGCCAAAACCCAACAGTTTATGACTCAGTTCCTGAAAAACGTCGAAGTGTTTGATACCGGCGGCCGTGGGGCAACCACCACCTTCGTGGAACGTGGTCTTGGCGACGTGCTGATCACCTTCGAATCTGAAGTGAACAACATCCGTAAGCAGTATGAAGATCAGGGCTTCGAAGTCGTGGTGCCGAAGGTCAACATTCTGGCGGAGTTCCCGGTCGCGTGGGTGGATAAAAACGTCAAAGCTAACGGTACCGAGAAGGCGGCGAAAGCCTACCTGAACTATCTGTATAGCCCGCAGGCGCAAACCATTATCACCGACTATTACTACCGCGTGAACAACCCGCAGGTGATGGACAAGCTGAAAGACAAATTCCCGCAGACCGAACTGTTCCGCGTGGAAGATAAGTTCGGTGCCTGGCCAGAAGTGATGAAAACGCATTTCGCCAGCGGTGGCGAGTTAGACAAGCTGTTAGCGGCGGGGCGTAAGTAATGTTTGCAGTCTCCTCCAGACGCGTGCTGCCGGGTTTCACCCTGAGCCTCGGCACCAGTCTGCTGTTTGTATGTTTAATTCTGCTGCTGCCGCTGAGCGCGCTGGTTATGCAACTGGCGCAGATGAGCTGGTCGCAGTACTGGGAAGTGATCACCAACCCGCAGGTGGTGGCGGCCTACAAAGTGACGCTGCTGTCGGCGTTTGTGGCCTCGATTTTTAACGGCGTGTTTGGCCTGCTGATGGCGTGGATTTTAACCCGCTACCGTTTCCCGGGCCGCACGCTGCTGGACGCGCTGATGGATCTGCCGTTTGCCCTGCCAACGGCGGTGGCTGGCCTGACGCTGGCGTCGCTGTTCTCGGTGAACGGCTTCTACGGCGAGTGGCTGGCGAAGTTTGATATCAAGGTGACCTATACCTGGCTCGGTATTGCGGTGGCGATGGCGTTTACCAGCATCCCATTTGTGGTGCGTACCGTACAGCCGGTGCTGGAAGAGTTAGGTCCCGAGTATGAAGAAGCGGCGGAAACACTGGGCGCGACGCGCTGGCAGAGCTTCCGTAAAGTAGTGCTGCCGGAGCTGTCTCCGGCGCTGGTGGCGGGCGTGGCGCTGTCGTTCACCCGCAGCCTCGGCGAGTTTGGCGCGGTGATTTTCATCGCCGGTAACATCGCCTGGAAGACGGAAGTGACCTCGTTGATGATCTTTATTCGCCTTCAGGAGTTTGATTATCCGGCGGCGAGCGCGATTGCGTCGGTGATCCTCGCGGCCTCTCTGCTGCTGCTGTTCTCAATCAATACCTTGCAAAGTCGCTTTGGTCGACGTGTGGTAGGTCACTAATGGCGGAAGTTACTCAATTGAAACGCTATGACGCCCCCCGCATCAACTGGGGTAAATGGGTGCTGATTGGCATCGGGATGGTGGTGTCGGCCTTTATCCTGCTGGTGCCGATGATCTACATCTTCGTCCAGGCCTTCAGCAAGGGGCTGATGCCGGTGCTGCAAAACCTGGCCGACCCGGACATGCTGCACGCCATCTGGCTGACGGTGATGATTGCGCTGATTACCGTGCCGGTGAACCTGGTGTTCGGCGTGCTGCTCGCCTGGCTGGTGACGCGCTTTAACTTCCCGGGGCGTCAGCTGCTGCTGACGCTGCTGGACATCCCGTTTGCCGTCTCGCCGGTGGTGGCGGGTCTGGTTTATCTGTTGTTCTACGGTTCCAACGGCCCGCTTGGCGGCTGGCTGGAAGCGCATAATCTGCAGATTATGTTTGCCTGGCCGGGCATGGTGCTGGTCACCATCTTCGTGACCTGCCCGTTTGTGGTGCGCGAACTGGTGCCGGTGATGCTGAGCCAGGGCAGTCAGGAAGATGAAGCGGCGGTGCTGCTGGGTGCTTCCGGCTGGCAGATGTTTAAACGCGTCACGCTGCCGAACATTCGCTGGGCGCTGCTGTACGGCGTGGTGCTGACCAACGCTCGCGCTATCGGTGAGTTTGGCGCGGTGTCGGTTGTCTCCGGCTCGATTCGCGGCGAGACCCTGTCGTTACCGTTACAGATTGAACTGCTGGAGCAGGACTACAACACCGTCGGTTCCTTTACCGCCGCCGCGTTGCTGACCCTGATGGCTATTTTGACCTTGTTCTTAAAGAGTGCGTTGCAGTGGCGTTTGCATAATCAAGAAAAACGCGCGCAACAGGAGGGAAATCATGAGCATTGAGATTGCCAATATTAAGAAGTCTTTTGGTCGCACCCAGGTGCTGAATGATATCTCTCTGGATATCCCTTCCGGCCAGATGGTCGCGCTGCTGGGGCCGTCCGGCTCCGGGAAAACCACGCTGCTGCGTATTATCGCCGGGCTGGAACACCAGACCAGCGGGCATATTCGCTTCCACGGCACCGACGTGAGTCGTCTGCACGCCCGTGACCGCAAGGTAGGTTTTGTTTTCCAGCACTACGCGCTGTTCCGCCATATGACGGTGTTCGACAACATTGCCTTTGGCCTGACCGTGCTGCCGCGCCGCGAACGTCCTAACGCCGCGACCATTAAAGCCAAAGTCACCAAACTGCTGGAGATGGTGCAGCTTGCCCATCTGGCAGACCGCTACCCGGCGCAGCTGTCCGGCGGGCAGAAGCAGCGCGTGGCGCTGGCTCGTGCACTGGCGGTTGAACCGCAGATTTTACTGCTCGACGAACCGTTTGGCGCGCTGGATGCGCAGGTGCGTAAAGAGCTGCGCCGCTGGCTGCGTCAGCTACATGAAGAGCTGAAATTCACCAGCGTCTTCGTTACCCACGACCAGGAAGAGGCGATGGAAGTCGCTAACCGCGTGGTGGTGATGAGCCAGGGCAATATCGAACAGGCCGACGAGCCGGATCAAGTATGGCGCGAGCCCGCGACCCGTTTTGTGCTGGAGTTTATGGGGGAAGTGAACCGTCTGCAGGGTACCATTCGCGGCGGGCAGTTCCACGTTGGCGCACACCGCTGGCCGCTGGGCTATACGCCGTCCTATCAGGGGCCGGTGGATCTGTTCCTGCGCCCCTGGGAAGTGGACGTGAGCCGTCGTACCAGCCTTGATTCTCCGCTGCCGGTGCAGGTGCTAGAAGCCAGCCCGAAAGGTCACTACACCCAATTAGTTGTTCAGCCTCTGGGGTGGTATCAGGAGCCGTTAACGGTGGTGATGCGCGGTGACGACGCGCCGCTGCGAGGCGATCGCCTGTTTGTCGGCCTGCAGAATGCGCGCCTGTACCACGGCGACCAGCGTATTGAGTCCCATGAGACGCTTGCTCTGGCAGAAACGGCCTGATAGCTTAATCGCACGTGGTTTTGCCGGGTGGCGCTACGCTTACCCGGCCTACAAGACAATATTGACAGGCCCGGTAAGCGAAACGCAGCCGGGCTTTTTATTGGACAGCAGAAGTGAATACATTAGAACAAACGATCGGCAACACGCCGCTGGTCAAATTACAACGTCTGGGGCCGGATAACGGCAGCGAAATTTGGATCAAGCTGGAAGGCAACAACCCGGCGGGGTCGGTCAAAGACCGCGCGGCGCTGTCGATGATTGTCGAAGCGGAAAAGCGCGGCGAAATTAAGCCGGGCGACGTGCTGATTGAAGCGACCAGTGGCAATACCGGCATTGCGCTGGCGATGATTGCCGCGCTCAAGGGCTATCAGATGAAACTGTTGATGCCCGACAACATGAGTCAGGAACGCCGTGCGGCGATGCGCGCTTACGGCGCCGAGCTGATTCTGGTTACCAAAGAGCAGGGGATGGAAGGGGCGCGTGATTTAGCGCTTGAAATGGCTCAGCGTGGCGAAGGCAAGCTGCTGGATCAGTTCAACAACCCGGATAATCCGTACGCGCACTACACCACCACCGGCCCGGAAATCTGGCAGCAGACGGCGGGGCGCATTACCCATTTCGTCTCCAGTATGGGTACTACCGGCACCATTACCGGTGTCTCGCGCTTTTTACGCGAGCAGGACAAAGCGGTCACTATTGTTGGCCTGCAGCCGGAAGAGGGCAGCAGTATTCCGGGCATTCGCCGCTGGCCGGCAGAGTATATGCCGGGTATTTTCAATGCCAGTCTTGTCGATCAGGTGCTGGATATTCACCAGAACGCCGCGGAAAACACCATGCGTGCGCTGGCGGTGAAAGAAGGCGTGTTCTGCGGCGTGAGCTCTGGCGGTGCGGTAGCCGGGGCAATTCGCGTGGCCGAACAAAACCCGGGAGCGGTAGTGGTAGCGATCATCTGCGATCGCGGCGATCGCTACCTCTCAACCGGCGTGTTTGGTGAAGAGCACTTCAGCCAGGGCGCAGGGATTTAAACCTCGGGATTATCCAGCAGGTCTGTACCGTAGGAGTTGTCTACGGTACAAAGCCAGCGGTCCGCGAGCTTTTGAAAAACGTAGGTGGCGCGGCGCGTGACCTGCGTTGAACCGCCTTCCGCCAACGGAATATCCAGCCGGGTTTCCATGATCACCAGCGCGTTATCGCCACCTTCAATAATCTCCATCCGACCCTGCATCACCACCAACCGGTGCTGAAAGTAGTCGGCGATGGCAATAAACGCTTTGTGAATATTCTCTTTGCCGCTGACGACCATGCCCGGCTTAACCACCAGAGTGGCGTCGTCGGCGTAGTATTCCATCAGCGTGGCGTAGTCTTCCTGCGAGATAGCGCGGTCGCAGGCTTCGATAACGGCTTTTAGCGATGTTGCTGGCATGGGTTCTCCTTGGCTGGGAGCTTCCCCGGCGGCGCTGCGCTTGGCCGGGCTACAGGGGAAAACGTGTAGCCCGGACGAGGCGAAGCCGACTCCGGGGAACTACTGGGTCAGCTTATCAAGGAATTCCCATAACTTCTGGTTCATTTCGCGATAATCGTACGCGCGCATCTCCTCCACCGAACGGATAAACGGTTTGCCTTTGGCCTCTGCCAGTTCCTGCTCGGAGTGCTGAATTAACCCCTCAATCGCATCGGCGGTGAACTCCATATGACACTGGAAGCCATAAACCTTATCGCGATACTGAACGATTTGGCGCGGGCAGCCTGCGCTCTCGGCTAGAATCACCGTCTCTGAGGTCAGGCCCGGCATATCGTTGTGCCAGTGGCCGATGGTCAGCGGCGAGCCGAAATGGCTGAACAGCGGATGTTCAAGCCCTGCCGTGGTGAGCGTAATCGGGTAGTGACCGATCTCTTTATCCGGGCTCTGCTGCACTTCTGCGCCAAGCGCTTCGCCGATTAGCTGCGAGCCAAGGCAGATCCCGACCACGATACGCCCGGCCTCAATCGCCTGGCGAATCAGCCGCTGTTCGGCTTTCGAGTCAAAATAAGGGCACTCGGCAAGCGTGGTACGCGGCGACTGCGGGCCGCCAAAGACTACCAGCATTTCAAAACCATCGACGCTCTCCGGCACCGCTTCCCCGGTATACACGTGGGTCTCGCTCACGATGTGGCCGCGCGTCGCAGCCCATGGCAGGTAGGCGCCCGCAGACTCAAATGATTCATGAATAACAAAATGGACTCGCACGGATGTTCTCCTGTTAGTGGCCCAGCGCCTGACGAATATCGCCAGCCAGCCGGTTAATGTCGTTGTCGTTAAGTGTGGAAAGCGTAATGCGCAGACCCTGCGCTGGCGCCTGCACGCCAAAAGCGTCCCCCTCGCGCACCAGCCAGCCGAATTTGGCGAGCGCAAAGGCCGTTTCATGGCTGGAATCTGTGAGCGGCAGCCAGAAGTTCAGGCCGTCGCCGGGGGCAATATTGGCGATGCCTTGCGCCTGAAGCGCCTCGGCCATTTTTTGGTGCTGCCCGGCGTAAAACTGGCGAGTCTGCTCAAGGGATTGCTGGAAGTCCGGGTCGCTTAAGCAGGCGTAGACCAGATCCTGCAACAGGTGGCTGACCCATTGGCTGCCGGCGTTCAGGCGAAGCCTCAGCTTCGCCGAGGTGGTTTTATCACTGGCGACAAAGGCCAATCGCAGGTCCGGGCCCAGCGTTTTTGACATCGAACGCACCACCGCCCAGTGCTGCGTTTGTGGCGAAATCACCGGGTGCCATGGCGTTTCGGCGAGCAGGGCAAAGTGGTCGTCGAGAATGACCAGCGTTTGCGGGTAGCGACTCAACACCGCTTGTAAAGCGGTGGCACGGGTGGCGTTCAGGCTGCACCCGGTGGGGTTATGGGCGCGTGGCGTCAGAATCACCGCGCGAGCGCCTTTGCTCAGCGCCTGTTCCAGCTTTTCCGGCAGCATACCTTCCCGGTCGATGGTAACCGGGTTGGCGGCAAAGCCGCTGTAGCGCAGCATGCTGATGCTGCTCAGAAAGCAGGGATCTTCAACGGCAACGCTATCGCCGGGCAGCAGGTGGGCGCTCAGGAGTCGCTCAATGGCATCAATCGCCCCGCTGGTGAGGTCGATTTCTCCCGCCGTGGGCATGGCGTCCTGCATCCATTTCGCTGCCCAGTCAGCCAGCGCTGGCGACACCGGCGTATCGCCATACAGGCGCGGCGAGCTGCTGATGTGGGAGATATACTTGGCCAGGTTTGGCAGCCGCGCCGTGGCGGGATTGCCGCTGGAGAGATCGGTAAGCGGCGTATGCGGGTTACCGCCTTCCAGTGCCAGCGGCGCGGCGGTCTCTTTAACCACGGTGCCGTTACGACCCAGGCTCAGCGCCAGCCCGGAGGTGACCAGCCGCTTATAGGCGGACGCCACCGTATTGCGGTTAACGCCAAGCTGGACGGCCAGTTCACGTACCGGCGGCAGCGTTTCACCCTTCGCTAAGGTTCCGCTGGTGATATGCTGACGAATACTGTCAAAGATTTCGTTGGCGCTTTTTCCGTCGATCATTATTGACCTATGACAAAATGAATTTTAGCATATGACGATAATAGTGAGGCGTTAGCCCGCTGTCCAGAGTCAGAGGAGAAGTAGATGGGGCAGGATAGTGAAATACAGTCGGTGCTCTTCAACGATACGCACCGGGCATTACAGACGGACATCGTGGCCGTTCAGTCACAGGTGGTCTACGGCAGCGTAGGCAACAGTATTGCGGTACCGGCGATAAAATCCCACGGCCTGCGGGTGACCGCCGTGCCGACGGTGCTGTTCAGCAACACGCCGCACTACGAGACGTTCTACGGCGGCGTCATTCCCGGTGAGTGGTTCGGCGGCTACCTGAAGGCGCTGAACGAGCGTGATGCGCTGCGCGAACTGAAAGCGGTCACCACCGGCTATATGGGCAGCGCGGAGCAGATTGAACTGTTGGCTGAGTGGCTGAAAACGGTACAGGTGTCGCATCCGGATATCTGCATCCTGGTTGACCCGGTGATTGGCGATGTCGACAGCGGGATCTACGTGAAAGCGGAAATCCCGGAGGCTTACCGTACTCATCTTTTGCCGCTGGCTCAGGGGTTGACGCCGAACGTGTTCGAACTGGAAATGCTGAGCGGTAAGCCGTGTCGTACGCTGAATGAGGCGATTCTGGCGGCGAAATCACTGCTCAGCGACACGCTGAAGTGGGTGGTGATTACCAGCGCGCCGGGGCAGACAGAAAACAATATTACGGTCGCCGTGGTGACCCCGGAATCGGCGGAGGTGATTGAGCATCCGCGTCTGGAAACGGACCTGAAAGGGACGGGGGATCTGTTCTGCGCTGAGCTTATTAGCGGCATTGTACAGCAACAGCCGCTGGCCGCAGCGGCGCATGCGGCGGCAGAAAGGGTGCTGGCAGTGATGAGTTGGACGCAGCAATGCGGTTGTGATGAATTAATACTGCCACCGGCAGGGGAGGTGCGATGAAGTGTTATCGTCTGGTTATTCGGCATAATGGCCGTCTGGTAGGGCATTTTGATACCAGCGGGCAGGATGCTCTTGAGGATGCCTGCGTCGCGCGGGCGATGTTTGGCGTGACCGGTGGCTATCAGTGCGAACTGCTGGTGTCTGATTCTGAACGTCGAATGCTGGAAAGCGGGCCGGAAGGAATGAAAATTCTGATGCGCGAGCCGTGTTTCCGCCCGGTGACGTCGCAGCTGTAAATCGGTTCACAGGCAAAAAAAATGGCGCCAATCGGCGCCATTTCTATATGCAATTAAGCATTACTTCTTAATGCGGATGACTGGGGTTTCACCCACAGTTACGCTGCCGGACAGTTTGATCAGTTCTTTGATCTCGTCCATGTTGGAGATAACAACCGGAGTCAGGGTAGACTTGGCTTTTTCTTCCAGCAGAGCCAGATCGAACTCAATCACGGTATCGCCAACTTTAACGCGCTGGCCTTCTTCCGCGATACGAGTGAAACCTTCGCCTTTCAGTTCAACGGTATCGATACCGAAGTGAACGAACAGTTCGATGCCGCTATCGGATTCGATAGAGAAAGCGTGGTTGGTTTCAAAGATTTTACCGATGGTGCCGTCAACCGGCGCAACCATTTTGTTGCCGGTCGGTTTGATAGCAATGCCATCACCAACGATTTTCTCAGCAAACACTACGTCCGGCACGTCTTCGATGTTGACGATTTCGCCAGAGAGCGGTGCAATGATCTCAATGGTTCCGGTGTCTTTTTTATCATCAGAAACCAGAGATTTCAGTTTATCGAACAAACCCATGATCTTCTCCTAAGCAGTAATTTGGGCCGCATCTCGTGGATTAGCAGATTGTTTTTTCTTCAATGAACTTGTTCACCAACGCCAGCAGTTCGTCTGTAGTTGGTTGAGCAAGTGCTTGCTCTGCTAAAACCTTTGCATCTTCGAAGTTCGTGTTACGGATAATCTTCTTAATGCGTGGGATAGAAATGGCGCTCATAGAGAATTCGTCCAGACCCATACCCAGCAACAGAAGTGTAGCACGTTCGTCGCCTGCAAGCTCACCACACATGCCAGTCCATTTGCCTTCAGCATGAGAAGCATCAATAACTTGCTTGATCAAAGTGAGGACAGACGGTGACATTGGCTGGTAAAGATGTGAAATCATATCATTACCACGGTCAACTGCCAGAGTATACTGCGTTAAATCATTGGTACCGATACTAAAGAAATCAACTTCTTTGGCTAAATGACGAGCGATAGTCGCAGCGGCAGGGGTTTCTACCATCACGCCAACTTCGATGGTCTCGTCAAATGCTTTACCTTCGTCGCGCAGTTCCTGTTTATAGATTTCGATCTCTTTCTTCAGTGCACGCACTTCTTCAACAGAGATAATCATCGGGAACATGATGCGCAGTTTGCCGAAAGCAGAGGCACGCAGGATAGCGCGAACCTGGTCACGCAGGATCTCTTTACGATCCATTGCGATACGCACGGCACGCCAGCCCAGGAACGGGTTCTCTTCTTTCGGGAAGTTCATGTACGGCAGCTCTTTGTCGCCACCGATGTCCATGGTACGGACGATAACTGCCTGAGAGCCACATGCTTCAGCAACGGCTTTGTATGCCGCAAACTGTTCTTCTTCAGTTGGCAGCGCGTCGCGGTCCATGAACAGGAATTCGGTGCGGTACAGACCAACACCTTCAGCGCCGTTACGCTCAGCACCGTCGATATCACGAACGGTACCGATGTTGGCGCAAACTTCAACCTGGTGGCCATCAAGGGTGATTGCCGGCAGGTCTTTCAGTTTAGCCAGTTCGGCTTTCTCATTGGCAACCTGCTCCTGAATGGCGCGCAGCTGCTCAATTTCTTCGTTAGTTGGGTTGACGTAAACTTTGTTGTTAACGGCATCCAGAATCAGATAGTCGCCATTTTTCACCTGAGTGGTGACGCTACCGGTACCCACGATCGCTGGCAGTTCCAGGGAACGCGCCATGATGGAGGTGTGGGAAGTGCGGCCACCAACGTCAGTGATGAAACCCAGCACCTTCTTCAGGTTCAGCTGTGCGGTTTCAGACGGCGTCAGGTCTGCGGCAACCAGGATAACTTCATCCTGAATGGCGCTCAGGTCAATAATGGCCAGACCCAGGATGTTGCGCAGCAGGCGCTTACCGATGTCACGTACGTCAGCCGCACGTTCTTTCAGGTATTCATCATCCAGTTCTTCCAGGGCAGTTGCCTGACCTTCGATAACTTCATGCGCAGCTGCGTCAGCCGTCATGTTCTTATCTTTAATCAGGGCTATGATTTCCTGCTCCAGCTCCTCATCTTCGAGCAGCATGATGTGCCCTTCGAAGATGGCTTCTTTTTCTTCACCGAAAGTTTCGCCAGCTTTGGTCTTGATAGCTTCCAGCTGAGCCGACGCTTTAGAACGGCCGCTCAGAAAACGTTCAATTTCCTGCTCTACTTTATCGGCAGAAATTTTCTTCCGGTCGATGACAATCTCATCTTCTTTCAGCAGCAGTGCGTTGCCGAAAGCGATACCCGGGGATGCTAAAATGCCTGAAATCATAACCCTACCTTACTTGTGACTGATATTTAAAAGAACTCGTTGAACTTACTCGAGTTCAGCCATCAGTTTAACCAGATGTTCAACTGCTTTCTGCTCGTCTTCACCTTCTGCGGACAGGGTAACAACGGTGCCCTGGGTCAGACCCAGAGTTTGCAGTTTGAACAGGCTTTTTGCGCTAGCGCTTTTGCCGTTGGAGGTCACAGTGATCTCGGAAGTGAAGCCTTTCGCTTCTTTAACAAACTGAGCAGCAGGGCGGGTATGCAGACCGTTCGGAGCGGTAATGGTAACTTCTTGCTGGAACATTATATTTCCCCAACTTATAGGTTTAGTGTTGTGGAACTAAAGTCTAGCCTGGTGGATAGACTTTAGCCTGTATTACAAATCAAGCGACGCCCACAAAATCAGCACTACCATCGGCGACAAACCTTCCGACGCAGACGCTTCTGGCCTTTGACGTTTCGCTTATCATTAAACATTATGCCGTGAAAGCAGGATTTGAACCAAATCATAAAATCGATTCAGCTTATGGAAAACCTGTTAAGAATAATTTCGCGGCTCAAAATAAATATGAGAGGTTAAATACCAGACCTACGGAGGTGAATCAATGGCAGGGGGGGTAAAAGTTTGATGCATGCCACAAAAAAGCACCCATTTGGGTGCTTTTTTACACGATTTTAACCAACTGGCATTACTGTTGCAGTTCTTTCTCGGTGAAGAGGTCTGCGAACAACGCCGTGCTTAAATAACGCTCACCCGAAGACGGTAGGATAACCACAATATTCTTATTGGTAAAGGTTTCATCTTCCTGGAGTTTCAATGCTGCGGCAACCGCGGCACCGGAAGAAATACCGGCCAGAATACCTTCCTCTTCCATCAGGCGACGGGCCGTGGAGATAGCCTCTTCGTTGGTGATGGCGACAACTTTATCAATCAGCTTCAGATCGAGGTTACCAGGGATGAAACCTGCGCCGATCCCCTGGATCTTATGCGGGCCTGGCTTCAGCTCTTCGCCTGCCAGTGCCTGAGCAATAACCGGAGAATCGGTTGGCTCAACGGCGACAGAGATCAGATCCGTTTTGCCTTTGGTATTTTTGATGTAGCGCGTTACGCCGGTCAGCGTACCGCCGGTGCCCACGCCTGAAATGAACACGTCAACCTGACCGTCGGTATCTTCCCAGATTTCCGGGCCGGTGGTCTTTTCGTGAATTTCCGGGTTGGCCGGGTTGCTGAACTGCTGCAGCAGCAGGAATTTTTCCGGATTGCTGGCAACGATCTCTTCCGCTTTCTGAATCGCACCTTTCATGCCTTTCGCGCCTTCGGTCAGCACCAGATTGGCGCCCAACGCTTTTAGCAGCTTACGGCGTTCAACGCTCATGGTTTCCGGCATGGTCAGCGTCAGCTTATAGCCACGGGCGGCAGCAACATAGGCCAGAGCGATACCGGTATTACCACTGGTTGGCTCAACCAGTTCGATGCCAGGCTTCAGCACACCGCGTTTTTCGGCATCCCAAATCATATTGGCACCGATACGGCATTTAACGCTGAAGCTTGGGTTACGTGACTCAACCTTCGCCAGAATGCGTCCGTTACCGATGCGGTTCAGTCGTACCAGTGGTGTATGACCGATAGTCAGGGAGTTATCTTCAAAAATCTTACTCATGGCCTATCCTTAACTGTATGAAATTTGGGGTACTCGACCAGCATACCTGCTTAAAGATTCTGCGGAAGTAAGGATTTCGCATATCTATATACTGAAGGGAAATAATGGCAAGCGGGATGGAATAAGGCAGGGCATAAGCCCCGCCTGGAGAGGAGATTACTTCCACATCGCGTGTTTGTCGCGATAGCAGTCAACCCACATCGCCGTTGCGCCGCAGATGGCGACCGGAATAATCACCAGATTCAGCACCGGAATCAGGGTGAACAGACTCACCAGCGACCCGAACTGCATATTGGTGACCTTGCGCGTTCGCAGGGCCTGGCGCATGGTTTTAAACGGCACTTTATGGTTGTCGAACGGGTAGTCGCAGTACTGGATCGCCAGCATCCACGCGCTGAACAGGAACCACAGCACCGGCGCGACCGTCTGACCAATGCCCGGAATAAAGTACAGCAGGAGCAGCACAATCGCGCGCGGCAGATACCACGCCAGCTTCTGCCATTCACGCTTCATGATGCGCGGCAGATCTTTCATGATGCCAACCACGCCGGTATCCGGCGGCGTCGCGCCCGTTAAGCGCGCTTCCAGCTGTTCTGCCAGCAGGCCGTTGAACGGCGCGGCAATCCAGTTGGCAATGGTCGAGAAGAAGTAGCCAAACACCAGTAGAATCGAGATCACCACCACCGGCCACAGCAGATAGCTCAGCCACTGCAGCCAGTCGGGGATACGGTTCATTAAGGAAGGGATCCAGCTTTCCAGCTTGCTGAACAGCCACCAGAAGGCGCCGCCCATCAGGATGATATTGACCAACAGCGGTAAGATGACGAATCGGCGGATGCCCGGCAAGCCGATCAGTTTCCAGCCCTGAGAGAAATAGTAGACGCCGCTGCGCGCGGCAGGGGTGGACGATGAAACCATGGTCAGGTGAAGCTCCTTTTACGGACTGCATTGAAAAGACGACTATATATTATCGAGTTGTTGGACAATGACCAGTTAGGAAATGTTCGAAAAAACAGCAAAAAGTACGATTTAACGCATCTTTATGCGGCGAATGTCATGTGCACACTTGCACTTGACGTGATGGGCAAATACTCTTAGTGAGTAAATGTTTGCCGTGGTGGCAAGGTGTTAGAACAACAGAGAATATAATGATGCAGGATTTGCGTCTGATATTAATGATTGTTGGCGCGATCGCCATACTTGCTTTACTGGTTCATGGTTTCTGGACGAGCCGTAAAGAGCGTTCATCGATGTTCCGCGATCGACCAATAAAGCGAATGAAGTCTCGTGATACTGACGATGAGTCGGAAGACGATACTGATGACAATGCTGAAGGCGTGGGTGAAGTTCGGGTCCACAAGGTCAATTACGCCCCTGGGGCAACTGGGGAGCATGAAGCTCCTCGTCACGCGCCTCAACACCAGTACCAGCCGCCATACGAGCGTCAGGCGCCTCAGCCTGCACGAGCGCCTGAGCCGGTGCCGCAACCGCATGTGCAACAGCCTTACCAGCCTGCACAGCCCGCGCCGGTGCCGCCGCCTGCCCAGCAGCCTCCGCATCCGCCGGTTGTAGAACCGCAGCCGATGGCACAGCCGCCGCAACCCGTTGCGCCTCAGACGCCGCAGCCGGTAGAAGCGCCCGCCGCTCAGCCAGTGCAGCAGCCAGAGCCGATTGCTGCGCCTGAACCAGCACCTGTCGAGAAGCCTGAGCGTAAAGAGACGGTTATCGTCATGAACGTCTCCGCGCACCAGGGCACACAGATTAACGGCGAGCTGCTGTTGAACAGCATCCAGCAGGCCGGGTTTAAATTTGGCGACATGAACATTTTCCATCGCCATCTGAGCCCGGACGGCAGTGGTCCAGCGTTGTTTAGCCTGGCGAATATGCTCAAGCCTGGTACCTTTGACCCGGATACGATGGGTGAGATGCAAACTCCGGGCGTGACCATCTTCATGCAGGTGCCGTCCTACGGTGACGAGCTGCAAAACTTCAAGCTGATGCTGCAGTCGGCGCAGTACATTGCCGATGAAGTGGGTGGCGTGGTGCTGGATGACCAGCGCCGCATGATGACCCCGCAAAAACTGCGTGAGTATCAAGACCGCATCCGCGAAGTGAAAGACGCTAACGGCTGATAGGCCCGCGCGTTTCCAATCCTTCCTGAACCCCCGCCTGTCGGGGGTTTTTTATCATTGATGGTGTGATATGCAATCTATAGAACAACAACTGAATGAACTGCGAGCGACGCTTCGCCATCATGAATATCTGTATCATGTGTTAGATGCCCCGGAGCTACCGGATGCGGAGTATGACCGTCTGATGCGCGAACTGCGCGAGCTGGAAGCGCAGCACCCGGAGCTGATTACCCCCGACTCTCCCACGCAGCGCGTCGGTGCCGAACCGCTGGCGGCATTCAGCCAGATTCGCCATGAAGTGCCGATGCTGTCGCTGGACAACGTCTTTGACGAAGAGAGCTTCCTCGCCTTTAACAAGCGCGTTCAGGACCGTCTCAAGAGCACAGACAAACTGACCTGGTGCTGCGAACTTAAGCTGGATGGCCTGGCAGTCAGCATTCTCTATGAAAACGGTGTGTTCGTCAGCGCGGCAACGCGCGGTGACGGCACCACTGGTGAAGATATCACCTCGAACGTCCGCACTATTCGCGCCATTCCGTTGAAGCTGCGCGGAGAGAACATTCCCGCCCGTCTGGAAGTGCGCGGTGAAGTGTTTATGCCACAGGCCGGGTTTGAAAAAATCAACGACGAAGCCCGTCGTACCGGTAACAAAGTGTTCGCTAACCCGCGTAACGCCGCCGCTGGCTCGCTGCGTCAGTTGGACCCGCGCATTACCGCGAAGCGACCGCTCACTTTCTTCTGCTACGGCGTGGGTGTGCTTGAAGGCGGCGAGCTGCCGGATACCCATCTGGGGCGCTTGCTGCAGTTTAAAGCGTGGGGGCTGCCGGTGAGCGATCGGGTCACGCTGTGTGATTCCCCGGAGGAAGTGCTCGCTTACTATCATAAAGTTGAAACTGACCGCCCGACACTCGGTTTTGATATCGACGGCGTGGTGATTAAGGTGAACTCGCTGGCGTTGCAGGAACAGTTAGGCTTTGTAGCCCGCGCGCCGCGCTGGGCGGTGGCGTTTAAGTTCCCGGCGCAGGAGCAGATGACCTTCGTGCGCGACGTGGAGTTCCAGGTCGGGCGTACCGGGGCAATTACGCCGGTGGCGCGCCTGGAGCCGGTGCAGGTAGCTGGCGTGCTGGTCAGCAACGCGACGCTGCATAACGCCGATGAAATCGAACGTCTTGGTCTGCGCATTGGTGACAAAGTGGTGATTCGCCGCGCGGGCGATGTGATTCCGCAGGTGGTCAACGTGGTGCTTTCTGAGCGCCCGGATGACACCCAGGAAGTCGTCTTCCCAACCCATTGTCCGGTGTGTAATTCTGACGTGGAGCGCGTGGAAGGTGAAGCCGTAGCTCGCTGTACCGGTGGCCTTATCTGTGGTGCGCAGCGTAAAGAGGCGCTCAAGCATTTCGTCTCCCGTCGTGCGCTCGACGTAGACGGCATGGGCGACAAAATCATCGACCAACTGGTAGAGAAAGAGTACGTCCATACGCCTGCCGATCTTTTTACCCTGACCGCTGGCAAGCTGACTGGACTTGATCGCATGGGGCCGAAATCGGCGCAGAACGTCGTCAGCGCGCTGGAAAAAGCCAAACAGACCACCTTCGCCCGTTTCCTCTACGCGTTAGGGATTCGTGAAGTGGGCGAGGCAACGGCAGCCGGTCTGGCGGCCTACTTTGGTACGCTTGAAGCACTGGAAGCCGCTTCCATTGAAGAACTGCAAAAGGTGCCGGACGTCGGCGTGGTGGTGGCGAATCACGTGTTCAACTTCTTTGCCGAAGAGAGCAACCGTAACGTGATTCAGCAACTGCTGAAAGAGGGCGTAAACTGGCCTGCTCCGGTGGTGATCAACGCCGAAGAGATAGATAGCCCGTTTGCTGGTAAAACCGTGGTGCTGACCGGGAGCCTGAGCCAGATGTCCCGCGACGATGCCAAAGCGCGCCTGGTTGAGCTGGGGGCGAAAGTTGCCGGTAGCGTGTCGAAGAAGACCGATCTGGTGATTGCCGGTGAAGCCGCAGGCTCGAAGCTGGCGAAGGCGCAGGAGCTTGGCATTGCGGTGATCGACGAAGCCGAAATGCTACGTCTGTTAGGAGTCTGAGGTGGATAAAGCGCAGCTGATTGAGATCGCCAACACCGAAATGCCGTTTGGTAAGTATAAAGGGCGGCGGCTTATTGATGTGCCGGAAGAGTATCTGCTGTGGTTTGCCCGGAAGGATCAGTTTCCTGCCGGGCATCTTGGCGAGCTGATGCAGCTAACGCTGTTAATCAAAACAGAAGGGCTGAGCCAGCTGGTTCAGCCCCTTAAGCGCTAGCTGCCTACGCGGGCCTGCTCTTTGGCCTGCTGTTTTTCGGCCTGCGCTTTGTAGCGACGGGCCAGCACTGCGCAGGTCATCAGCTGGATCTGGTGGAAGATCATCAGCGGCAGCACCATCATCCCCAACACCGACGTTGGGAAGAGGATATTGGCCATCGGGATACCGTTGGCCAGACTCTTTTTCGACCCGCAGAAGACAATCGTAATCTCATCCGCCTTATTGAAGCCCAGACGACGGGCAACCACGGTGTTAATCAGAATCACCAGCGCCAGCAGCACGATACTCACTACCACGATAAACAGCAGTGATCCTACGCCTACCTTATGCCAGATACCGTTGACCACCGCTTCGCTGAAAGCGGAGTAGACCACCAATAGAATCGAGGTCTGGTCGGTTTTGGCAATCCATTTTTTGTGTTTGGTCACAAACGCCGCGGTCCATGGGCGGGAAAGGTGTCCCAGCACAAACGGCAGCAGCAGCTGCAGCATGATTTTGCCCACCTGCTCAAGGCTACCGCCCGCGCCGTGGACGTTCATCACCAGGCCGACCAGCAGCGGTGATAGGAAAATCCCCAGCAGGCTGGATGCTGACGCCGAGCACACCGCCGCAGCGACGTTACCGCCCGCCAGTGAGGTAAAGGCGATGGCCGATTGCACGGTGGCAGGCAGAATGCACAGGTACAGGAAACCGGCATACAGCTGCGGGTCTACGTTAACCGGCGCCCACCACGCGAACAGCACGCCGAAGATCGGGAACACCACAAACGTACTGCACATCACCCACAGATGCAGCCGCCAATGGCTGCCGCCCGCGATAATCGACTCACGCGACAGCTTGGCACCGTGCATAAAAAACAGCAGTGCGATGGCTGCGGTGGTCAGATTTTCGAAAAATGGCACGAAATCGCCGCGCGCCGGGAAGAAGGTGGCGAGCAGGACAACGGCGATAAGGGTCAGCGTAAACGGGTCTAAAACGCGAAAAAGTTTCATAAAGACTCCTGAAGATCGATGCAGACATTTTGCTTTTTTATTTTTGAGAAATAAAATTGATTTATTGCATCCATTGATGAAAAAAACAGATGAATTACTCGCTGCGGCAGTTGAAGGTGTTTGTGACGGTTGCTCAGGCTAAAAGCTTTAGCCGGGCGGGGGAGATAATCGGTCTGAGCCAGTCGGCGGTTAGCCATAGCGTTAAAGAGCTGGAGCATCAGACCGGTGTGCGCCTGCTTGACCGTACCACGCGCGAAGTGGTGTTGACCGAGGCCGGTCAACAGCTGGCGCAGCGCCTTGAGCGCCTGCTGGATGAACTGCACGGCACGCTGCGTGAAGCCGGGCGTACGGGCCAACAGTTGAGTGGTACGGTGCGAGTAGCGGCTAGCCAGACTATCTCCGCGCACCTGATTCCTCAGTGCATTGCCGAAAGCAATCTGCGCTATCCGGATATTCGTTTTGTTCTGCACGACCGGCCACAGCAGTGGGTGCTGGAGAGTATTCGCCAGGGTGATGTGGATTTTGGCATCGTTATCGATCCCGGCGTGGTGGGGGATTTACAGTGCGAAACGGTTCTGTCGGAGCCGTTTTTCTTACTTTGCCGTCGCGATCATCCGTTTGCCGATTTACCGTACGTCAGTTGGCAGGCACTACAGGGGGCTGCGCTGGTGTTACAGGACTATGCTTCGGGAAGCCGAATGCTTATTGATGCCGCACTACGCCTGCACGATATTGCGGCGGATATTGTCCAGGAGATTGGCCACCCGGCGACGCTGTTCCCGATGGTTACGGCGGGCATTGGCATTAGCATTATACCGGCGCTGGCGTTACCGCTGCCCGAGGGCAGCCCACTGGTAGTGAAGCGGCTGGCGCCGGGCGTAGAGCGGCAGCTGATGCTGGCGCGGCGTAAAAACCGTTCGCTCTCCACCGCTGCGCAGGCGCTGTGGGATGTGGTTCGCGAGCAGAGCCAGTGTCTGATGGATAAACGTTCCCAGGATCCGCTGTATCAGACGTAGATATCAATTTGATGGCCGTCGCTGGGCTGGTTAACCCCGGTCACCGCGGCGGCTGAAGTTTGCTGTTTTTCCTGCGCTTTTTCCGCCTGCTGGTTTTGCAGCTGCGCCAACTGAGCTTCCAGCATGGCAATCTGCTCCTGGATCATCTCGGCTTGCTTCTGCTTGTCTTCGGTGCTGCCGCTACCGTCCGCGACTTCTTTGAGCTGCTGGGTCAGTTTGACTATCTGCTGGGTAATACGCGCCATTTGCGCGGCAGTGTCGTTACCACTCGGCGCGGCCGTACTGGTGGTGGTTTGTAGCGCGGGCAGGGAAGATGAGCTGATGGTGGTCATGGTGTACGCCTTATACGGGAAAATATAAGGAGTATCGGCCTGACGGCGGGAAGCTTGAGTGTCACTTCCCGCGCGCGGCTATCAGAAATTGAATTTTACCGAGTAGATGATGGCGTCCTGATACCAGCTTTCACCTAATTTATCATCCGCATAGCGGTATTGGATCCCGGTGGTTAAATGCGGCGTCGCGTTCCACCAGACGGCAAGCGCGCCGTTCATCCCTTCCTTACCGCCGTTGCCAGCCGCATAGCTGGGATCCCTATCAAATTCATACTCGTTCCAGTTAGTGAGGGTAAATTTCTCATGGCCGAGCATAAAACTGTACCCGGCAACCCAGCCAGCTACGTAGCCATTATCGCCGGTATAGTAGGTTTGATCGGTATAGCGTTTGGCGATAAACGGCTTAAACCAATAACCGTCGCCGGTAAAGTTATAGCCAAGACCGTATAGGAACATGTCATCGTGGAAGTTGACGCGGTTCGGCGAACCATAGGTCCCGTAGGCGTGGAGATAGAGATTCAATCCCGTATCGCCTAAATAAATACGATTGGTATTTTTAAACGTATAGCGCTGCTCGCTGCCGGGTTTATCATGGCGGCCATTATAAAAGTTTTCCCAATCGAAAAAACCGTACATTTCACCCCAGCTAAAGTTAGCTCCGCCCTCCAGTTCGAGGTAGCCAAAATCATCTTTGTGCGATTTCTGGCTCGACTTTTCTGTCGTTCGGTTAGACCAGTCAAGATAATGAAAACCGATATCGGCGAAGCCACTTTTGAATTCGGCATGTGATGTGAAGGGTAAAGCAAGTAGAGAGATAAAAATAAGAGACAGACGTTTATTATTGTGCATGGCTAATTCCCGTATTCTTCAGAGGTAAAAACCAGCGTATTTTTATTTCTGTCTGTACAGATTTACCATTATCTTTTTTTCCCTGGATTAATAGTCAGAAGGAATAAATGAGGATTGAGATCAATTGGCTATTGATAGTAAGAATAAATAGTATTGGTTTGAACGGGATAAGGGTCGATATAAACAGAGAAACACACATTGTTTGTTCACTGTTTAAGGATAGTTATGACTCATTCTCACGACTCAAATAACCCGCAATACTGCGTTGATATTATTCATGGCTATAAACCGGGTTTTATCCCTCGTGTTGCTTTTATTCTTGGCTCAGGGTTGGGGACATTGGCGGAGCAAATTGAAGATGCGGTGGTTATCTCCTATGAAAAACTGCCTGGTTTTCCGGTCAGCACCGTACATGGCCATGCTGGCGAGCTGGTTCTTGGCACGCTCGCGGGGGTTCCCGTCGCCTGTATGAAGGGGCGCGGCCATTTCTATGAAGGCCACGGGATGCGCATTATGACCGATGCTATTCGCACTTTTCAGCGCCTGGGCTGCGAGCTGCTATTTTGCACCAATGCGGCGGGTTCTCTGCGACCTGAAGTTGGCGCAGGCGAGCTGGTGGTGCTGAAAGACCATATCAATACCATGCCGGGCACGCCGATGGTCGGGCCCAACGATGAGCGCTTTGGCGAGCGTTTTTTCTCGCTGGCTAACGCCTATGATGCGGAGCTTCGCGCTGTGCTGCAGGTTGTTGCTCAGGAAGAGGGGTTCCCGCTGAGTGAGGGGGTGTTCGTCTCTTATCCAGGGCCGAATTTCGAAACCGCGGCTGAAATTCGCATGATGCAAATTATCGGCGGCGACGTTGTGGGGATGTCTGTGGTGCCGGAGGTGATTACCGCGCGTCATTGCGGGCTAAAGGTCGTGGCGGTTTCCGCCATCACCAATATGGCGGAGGGGCTAAGCGATGTGACGCTATCGCATGCGCAGACGCTGGCTGCCGCCGAACTGTCCCGACAAAACTTTATCAATCTTATCTGCGGCTTTTTACGCAAGCTGGCCTGATAACCCTTATGAGCAGGTCCCTTCGGGGGCCGGATAATACGACAAGGAAAAATGATGGACATTACGTCTCGCTTAAAAATCATGTCGTTTTTACAGTATTTCATCTGGGGGAGCTGGCTGGTTACCCTGGGTTCTTACATGATCAATACGCTACATTTTACCGGGGCGAACGTCGGGATGGTGTACAGCTCGAAAGGGCTGGCGGCGATAATCATGCCGGGGATTATGGGCATCATTGCCGATAAATGGCTGCGCGCCGAACGTGCCTATATGCTGTGTCATTTAGTGTGCGCCGCGGTGCTGTTTTACGCCGCGTCGGTGACGGACTCTGACACGATGTTCTGGGTGATGTTGGTGAACGCGATGGCGTTTATGCCCACCATTGCGTTGTCTAACAGCGTATCCTATTCCTGCCTGGCGCAGGCGGGGCTCGATCCGGTCACCCGTTTTCCGCCTATCCGTGTCTATGGTACGCTGGGTTTTATTGTGGCGATGTGGGCGGTGAGTTTGCTGCATCTTGAACTCAGCAGCGTGCAGCTCTATATCGCGTCTGGCGCCTCTATTCTGCTCGCGCTCTATGCGTTGACGCTGCCTAAAATACCGGTAGCGGAGAAAAAAACGGCGACGACGCTTGCCAGCAAACTTGGGCTGGATGCCTTTGTACTGTTTAAAAATCCGCGAATGGCGCTGTTCTTTTTATTCGCGATGATGCTGGGGGCCGTATTACAGATTACCAATGTGTTCGGTAATCCATTCCTGCATGATTTCGCGCGTAACCCTGAGTTCGCTGACAGCTTTGTCGTTCGTTATCCTTCCATTCTGCTCTCGGTGTCGCAGATGGCCGAGGTCGGGTTTATTCTGACGATTCCGTTCTTCCTCAAGCGCTTTGGCATCAAAGCGGTGATGTTGATGAGCATGGTGGCCTGGACGCTGCGTTTTGGCTTTTTTGCCTTCGGCGACCCGTCACCGGGCGGCTTTGTTCTGCTACTACTGTCGATGATTGTTTATGGCTGCGCATTCGACTTCTTTAATATTTCCGGTTCAGTGTTTGTTGAACAGGAAGTTGGATCCCATATTCGCGCCAGCGCCCAAGGGCTGTTTATGACCATGGTCAATGGCGTTGGCGCATGGGTTGGTTCGTTATTAAGTGGAATGGCGGTGGATTATTTCTCTATCGATGGTGTTAAAGATTGGCAAACCATCTGGTTAATATTTGCAGCCTATTCCTTCGCGTTAGCGATAATCTTTGCCATTTTCTTTAAATATAAACATGAGCCGGATAAAATAGCTACGGCATCCGTTGCTCATTAATTACATATCGCTGGCGTGAGTTTCCGTCAGCGTTCACCACTACAAGGATGCGTTGTGAAAGAGATTATTATGTCTTCCGGTATCGGTTTTGGCATTGGGGCACTTTTTACATTGTGCCGATTACCTATTCCTGCACCAAATGTTCTTCCCGGTGTTTTATCAATTGTATTTATGTATTTCGGCTATCTGGCAGTGAAATTTATTTTCCACTGATGATTATGATAAGCTAATTCTTTGTATTCTGGCCATGGAGCGTAATCGTGAAGGAACGCAAACACCGTATCGATCTTAAATTATTACGCTATTTTATGGCCGTAGCGGAAGAACTGCATTTTGGCCGAGCCGCCGCGCGTTTAAATATGTCGCAACCGCCGCTGAGTATCCACATCAAGGAGCTGGAACAGCAGCTAGGAACGCTGCTGTTCGTTCGGCACTCCCGAAGCGTCGCTTTGACGCATGCGGGAAAGGTGTTGATGGAAGAGTCCCGACGTTTAATCGACAGCACCGATCAGGCGTTGGCCAGAGTGGAGAAAATTGGCCGCGGCGAAGCCGGACGCATTGAGCTCGGGGTCGTAGGAACGGCAATGTGGGGGAGGATGCGACCAATGATGCACCGCTTCCTCAAGGAGAACCCGAACGTTGAGGTGATGTTTCGCGAAAAATCACCGGGCCTGCAGATGGCGCTGCTGGAAAGGCGAGAACTGGATGCAGGAATCTGGAGAATGGCAACCGACATCCCGGAGCGTTTTACCAACCTGCGTCTCTACGAAGCGTCCTTCCTTGTGGCGATGCCGGCGGAGCACCCGCTGGCTATTCATGAGCGCGTCCCGCTTGATGCATTACGCAATGAGTATTTTGTGACACTACCTTCTGCTCATTCGGATTGGTCCTTCTTGCAGGTCGTTTGCCAGAAGGCGGGCTTCACGCCGATGATTGTTCGCGAGGTGGTTGAGCCGCAAACGGTTCTGGCGATGATCAGTATGGGTATTGGCATTACGTTAATGGCCGACAGCTACGCGCAGATGCACTGGCCCGGCGTGGTGTTTCGCCCGCTGGAGGAAAGGATTCCGGCAGATCTGTACCTTGTGTTCGAACGTCAGCAGGCGATGCCTGCGCTGAATAAGCTGATTGAGACATTTATGCGGGAGCGTTAAGGATTTTTGGAATATCGCAGA
>NZ_JAPKIB010000009.1:177304-177554 GCF_036759925.1 Kluyvera sp. CHPC 1.2972
CAGATAGCAAAAAAGCGCCTTTAGGGCGCTTTTTTACATTGGTGGGTCGTGCAGGATGACTCGCTTCGCTCGCCCTTCGGGCCGTCGCCGCAAGCGGCTCCGTTGTCTCACTGCGTTCGACACCGAACCTGCAGCAGGTTCGAATCTTCCAAATCGCAGATAGCAAAAAAGCGCCTTTAGGGCGCTTTTTTACATTGGTGGGTCGTGCAGGATTCGAACCTGCGACCAATTGATTAAAAGTCAACTGCTC
>NZ_JAPKIB010000010.1:0-167487 GCF_036759925.1 Kluyvera sp. CHPC 1.2972
CGAAGGTGCCCGCCGGAACGGTGAGGCTAAAGCTGCCGTCCTGCGCCACGCTTTGAGTCGGGATCGCTATTGCCACTTCCGGTGCGTCGTTCACGTTCACCACAAACAGGTTAAAGGTGGTATTGGCGGTGGCGTTGCCCGGGTCGGTGGCGGTGAGTTTAACGCTCAGGATACCGACATCGGCGTTGCCCGGTGTGCCGGAGAAGGTATGGGTTGCTGGGTCAAAGTGCAGCCAGGTCGGCAGGGAAGAACCGTCTGCCAGGGTGGCGCTCAGGGTCAGAGTGTCGCCATCCGGGTCGCTAAAGGTACCGATTGGAACGGTGAAGTTCAGGCTGCTGTCCTGCAACACGCCTTGTGCCGGGATCGGCGTGGAGACAACCGGCGCGTCATTGACGTTGATAACTGTCAGGCTAAAAGTGGTGCTGACAGAGGCATCACCGTCATTGGCGGTGACTTTGATGCTGATGCTGCCCACATCACTGTTGCCCGGTGTGCCGGTAAAGGTATGGGTTGCCGGGTCAAAGTGCAGCCAGGTCGGCAGGGAAGAACCGTCTGCCAGGGTGGCACTCAGGGTCAGGGTATCGCCATCCGGGTCGACGAAGGTGCCCGCCGGAACGGTGAGGCTAAAGCTGCCGTCCTGCGCCACGCTTTGAGTAGGGATCGTTATTGCCACTTCCGGTGCGTCGTTCACATTCACCACTAACAGGTTAAATATGGTGCTGACGCTGGCATTGTCCGGGTCGGTGGCGGTGAGTCTGATGTTGAGGTTGCCCACATCCGCATTGCCCGGCGTGCCGCTAAAGGTGCCGGTGGTCGGGTTAAAGTGCAGCCAGGTCGGCAGGGCAGAGCCGCTCGTGAGGGTGGCACTCAGGGTCAGGGTATCGCCATCCGGGTCGCTGAATGTACCTGCCGGAACGGTAAAGCTCAGACTTTGGCCCTGCCACACGGCCTGTAGCGGGATCGGCATGCTGACCACCGGGGCATCGTTGACGTTAGTGACCGTCAGGTTAAAGGTGGTGCTGACGCTGTTTCTGGCGGTATCGGTTGCCGTGACTTTAATGCTGAGACTACCGACATCGGCATTGTCCGGCGTGCCGGAGAACGTCCCCGTTACCGGATCGAAGTTCAGCCAGGCGGGCAGGGCGGAGCCGTCAGCGAGGGTGGCGCTTAGGGTCAGCGGGTCGCTATCCGGATCGGTAAAGGTACCCGCTGGTAAGGTAAAGCTCAGGTTGCTATTCTGCGCCACGCTTTGTGGCGGAACAGGGGTGGAAACCACCGGTGGACTGCCCGTGATAATGGTCAGGCTGGATGTGGCGGAACTGATGGCGTCATCGTTGACGGTGACCGCTATCGTGCGGATACCGCCGGTTGGCGTGTTCGCCGTGTTGACGTACATTATCGCGCTTAGCACGGCCTGGAAGGCTTCCCGCGTGGCGCCGCCGGTGAGGGTTATCGTCTGGCCGTCGCTGATAATATTAATCCCTGCAGCGTGGGCCGCGAGGCGCGCGCTCTGCGACAGGGTCAACAATTCGCTGCCGCTATCCTGTACGCCGTTAAGCGACAGGGTCATGCTCCAGATACGGCTGTCGCCGTCGGTCTGAATAAGTGTGGCCAGCGCATCGGCAACGGGCACCCCGTTGCTGAGTCCGCTATTGACCGTGGCGGCATAATTGCTGCCTGCGCCCGTACCGCCGAGATCGATCTGCGGAGCGGTGCCTGCGGCAAACTGCGACTCATACGCGCCGATATCGACTCCGCCCTGACGGATGCGATTCAGGCCGCGTACGTCGGTATCGCCTGTGACATAGAAGAGGTCGCCCTGGTTGATGGCATTGGCGGCGTTTGCAGCCAGGCGCGGATCGGTTGCGGTGAGCTGGTTAAGCACGTTGGTGCCGATCAGGTTATTGGTGCCAAGGACATTGAGAGTAGGGCTTGTCCCACTGCCGTAATTATTCATCACCATGGCTACGTCGGTGGCGTTAATGACCGAGTTACGTACCGTCAGGTTCCAGATTTTGGCGTTATTGAAGTAGTCAAAAATAATCCCGTGTTTTTGCCCGGTGATCGTCACGTTATTGAGGGTAATAAAGGTGTTGACCGGGTTGGCCAGGTTACCCATAAAGTCCAGCGCGGCGTTGCCCGTGCTGGTTGGGTCTGTGTAAACCGATTGATTATTGTTAACGAATGCTGTGTTAGTGATCGACATGGACACCGTTTGCATGGTGCCAGAGACAAAGAGCCTGATGACGGCGTCACCGTTGGCGACGCCGTACAGAATATTGTCGTGAAAATTGACCCGATCGAAATCGAAGTTAAATGTCCCGGCGCCCAGGTTGAACATATCGATAATGCCGTTACCCCAGCCATTATCGATATTGTTAGACATATCAACGTTGTAAAGGCGTAGGTTGGCACCAAACAGATTTGGCTGGAAGCCAATGACGCCCCCGCTAACCCCATTATTCTCGGTGGTGAAATTGGTCAGCGTCAGGTTCTGAATGGCGAAGGTGATCGACGAGGTGGCTATCTGGAAACCAGAATAGCCGCCGCCGTTAAGGGTGAAGCTCTGGCCGTCAATCAGCATGGTTTGCGTTGGCGCGATGATGGAGCTGGCGAGCGTCACGTCGGTCTGGAAAACAATACGATCGACGCCCGGCATCTGGTTGGCCCAGTAGAGCGCTTCACGCAGGCTCAGGCCGCCACCGTCGTTAACGTCATCCTGAATGGAGCCACCAAAACCGGCATCGTCGCCGGTGTCGCTGCCCGAGGTGACGTACAGTGCAGCGTTGCTGGCCAACACGTTCACCGAGGCGCTGATGTTCACCACGGTGCTGTTATTGCTGCTGCCGCTGTCGCTGATATTCACCAGGGTCACCTGCCGGATGCCTGCTGTGACGTTCTCGTTGCTGTTGCCATAGCGCAGGCCGTCGACCAGCCCGTTAATCTGCTCGCTGCTGGCGTTCAGTTCGCTCAACACCAGGATAGCGAAATTACCCGTTCGGAAGATGGTATATTTGCCGATACCGCTCAGGGTGCCCGAATCGCCGCCGTCAAGGCTGAGATTGGTGCCGCCCACGTTAATAAATTCGCCGCTGTTGCTAAGACCTTCGACGCGCAGTGTCATTGAGCGGAAGGTCTGTCCGCTGTCGTTGGTACTGGAGATTACTCCGCTGAATAGATCCACAGAACCCGCCATACCACCGATAAACACCGTATTACTGCCCGTCGCGCTCACGCTGGGTGCAGTGCCTGCCGAGGCGGTGGTGGCATCCATTTTGACGACGCTAACCGTATTATTGCCCGCGCTGTCTTTTGCCACCACGTAGACATCGTACATGGTGCTGGCGGCAAGGCCGCTAAGGGCCAGGCTGAAATCATAAGGCGAGGCATTCAGGAGCTGGTAGCCAGAGGCGTTCGCGAAGCCTCCGCTGGCGTTTTGCCCGGCGATAACCTGTGCTGCGGTCGGTGCGCTGGCGCCGTCCGGTACTACCACATAGTACAAGGTGCTGGCTTCGGTCACGCTACCGCTAATAGTGAAACCGCCGGAGGTCGCGTTGCTGATAGCCGGTGCCTGGTCAAAGGTCGGGGCGATATCATCGACAACGGTCAGGAGGACCACTTTGTCGAAGGTTGCCTGGCCGTCTGAGACCTGAAGACGCACGGAGTAGGTTCCGGCTGACATGCCAGAAGCATTAACCCGCAGGGTATCGCCGAGCAGCGTAAAGCGGGCGTTATCGGTATCGCCAGCGCCTGAAACCAGGCTGTACGTAAAGGCGCTGGAATCCACATCGGTGGCTGTCAGTGTGGCAACCACTGCGTTGCTCCCTGTGGACTGGCCGAATGCGGTGGATGATAGGGTGATCCCGGTCGGCGCGTCGTTGACCGGCACTACCGTGACCGCGCTGCTGATATTGGGGGCAACGGTGTTGTGGCTGGTGCCGGAGTCGGTCAACTGGGTCAACGTGACGACGCGCGTGGTGTTGCCTGGGTTGTCGCTGCTGTTACCGTAGGTGATGCCGGAGAGCAGGCTGCTCATATCGGCATTGCTCAGCGTGGCTCCGCTCAGGGTGATGGTGGCAATTCCCCCGCTCAGGCTGACGCTGGCGGTGCCGTAGCTGCCGCCCAGCAAAATGCTGTTGCCGTTACTCAGGGCGACGTTCACGCCATGAATAGTCAGGTATTCGGTGTTTGCCGACACGTTGCTGACGGTGAGCAGTGCGCCGGTGAAGGTCTGCCCGGTGTCGTGGGTATCGGCGGTGACGCCGCTGAACAGACCCACTGCCGCACCGTTTTCGGTGAAGGTCGGATTGCTGGCCGTGCCGCTCACCGTCGGGGCAGTGTCTTGTACCGTATTGGTCGAGGTAAAATGCCAGACCATCACGCCATCGCCGCTGGTTTCATCCGTGTTTATATGGAAGCTAATCGTTTTGTCGTTGCCGTTGACGCTGGCTGAGATATCCGCTGCGCTGGTAGTCCCGGCGTTATCTTTAGTGATTGACGTAATCGCATCCAGGGTGCTGCCTGAAAAGTTGAGCTGAAAACCGGTCAAGCCGGTGTATGCTGCTACCCCGTCACGCATCGTCATGGTGATGGTCGATGTAGTGGGATCGATATCGACATACCACAACGAGGTGTCTGTATCTGGCATCAGATCCAAAAACACTTCGACACCCGCCCCAACCGGGCTGGTGGAGTAACTGATACCGTTAAGCACATACTCGACGTTGGTATCGCTGACATCCAGCAGATGCTGATAGCCGTCAACATGTAGTGCCGCGGCTTCAATGCTGCCGGTATGGCTTTCCAGCGTCCAGTCGCCGCCCTGCGCGCTGTCGCCGGTGAGATCGCTGGAGGCGGCGATATCCGCCCCGGTCAGCTGTGCTAACAGAGAGACAAAGCTTTGCCCGGTGTTTTCTGCTACATCGCAGCCGTAGAGCAGCAGATCGCCGGATTCGGTCAGGGCTGAGCCGAGCGTGGCCAGGTCGGCGGCGCGCGTCGTGGCAGTGGCGCTGTTCAGCATCAGCGTACCCAACTGCACTTCCCCTTCTCCGCCGTGGCTCAGGATATGAATGGCGTCATAGCCGCTGTGGCTCTGCGCCCATTGAACGAGCTGGCTGAGACCATCTTTGCTGCCGTCAAATAGCTCAACTTCAATGCCTGCCGGAACGTTGTCCACCAGGGTTTTATAATCGGTCAGTGAGGTGTCGATAAACACCACTTCTTTACGCGTGCTCTCTCCGGCTGCCGTGATATCGCTGGCGGCATGGGTATCACTGTCGGTGTGGTTGTCTGTCGTGCCCTGCGTTTTCTGGTTGTCCTGGCTTTCCGTGTGCTGGGTCTGGGTGCCGTCCCCGGCATGGGCGCTGTCGCTGTTGGCCACGGTCGTCGTGGCGCTGGCCGCAGTGGCGGCAGCATCGGCGGTTGGTTGGGCATTCTCAGCCTGGTTGACCGTGGCGGCGATTGCACCATCAAACATCATGCGCGCTTCAAGCGCGAAACCGATCGGGGCAGGCGAGGCGCTTGGCTGGGCGCTGCGGGCCTCATCGCTGTTTCTGTGTGTTTGTAACAAATGGCGCCATAACATAATGGGTACTCCAGAAAATCAACGAGTTATCAAAAAGGCCCGCGCTGTAATACGGAGGGACTGCAAAAGTGATGCGACGAAATGGTAATTAAATAATTGCGAAATAATTGCTTTGTTTTCTATATGTAAAATTAAGTCAAAATAATAGTGTTTGTAATGTTAATTTCATGCATCTAATAAAAAAGTATGAGTTCTGCTTCTGATTTCAGATAAGGCCACCATTTCACGCACTGGTGGCCTGTAATAAGCATTATGGGCGCGAGGGGTAAAGGCCGTTCGCCGCGATACAAGCAGTCAGACCAATCGCCGGATCGCGTACTGAAAATGCCTGCCCACCCCCGGTTACACCAATCTGGGTTTCCGGCACCTTAAAGGAGAACGATGGGATGGTCGGGGTACCGGTGACGCTGACATCCGCAGGCAGGGTGGAACCCGACGCAGGTTTGCCCTGCACATACGGGCCTTTGAAGGTGGCATTTTGTGCCGCCAGCCCTACAGGCACCGTTGCGCTGATCGCCGAGAGGTAGTTGGCGCCTACAGTGGGTGCCGCTCCGCCCGATGCTGGCGTGGTGGTGGCAAGCGGTAGGCTGGCGGTAATCGACTGATTCCCCGTTATTTCAGGAATCGTGACGTTATTATTTGTGGGCTGAACGGTGGTGACCGGATGGTTATGGGGAGCTAGGTTACTGACGGTTAATGTCGCGGTTTCCGCACCAGGTTTCTGACCAAGAATGATGGTGCTTAGCCCCGGTCCTTGCCCGGTGCCGATAGCGCTTCTGCCTCGCAAGTCAGGCAGGTAAAACGCGGTAGCGGTTGCCGGGCCGTAATTAGAACCCAGCAAGGAGTAGAGCGCCTGATTCACATTAATATTTACTGACCGCCCATCTGCTGGCAAATAGCCTATCGGGCAGAAGTTTGCCGCGGTGTAGCAGATGGACCCTATATAAGTACTGTCAACTTCGGTACAGGCTGCGGCATTTTCAGCATGGAAGATAACAAAAGCAAAAGACGCGGCCAGTGCGGATTTAACGAATAACGACGAGGTATTTTGCATATTGATTATCCTTGTAATAAACACGGTTTGAGATGAGAAAACACGGATGTAAAAAATCTAGCTGTACTCTTGTTTTTTTAATGCAGTAATAAAGTGGCAAAAAACCGTTATATAAAAACCATAGACCCAGGATCTTTAACTTGAAACCAGATGGCTGAAAAATAATTCGATGAAATTAAAAGGAAATATCGTGATGTTTATATCCGCTAATTAACTATTTAGCAGGGGTTACTTATTCTCATTTTATTTGGGATAAATAATCCCGGCTATAAAATATATTCTGATGGGAATCAGAACCCGCTCTCGCGTATTCCCAGCGCCGCAATACGTCTCCATATTGCCCTGACGAACGATTCATTATCGCCGTCCAGAATCACGCTACCGCGCAGAGGCTGCTGCGGGATCTGGCTGTCTGCCGCCAGCGTAAAGCGCACGCTGTACTGTGCCTGCACCGGCTGCGCTAACTGCTGGCTGTCGCGACGCACGGCAATAGGACCGTGGCGATCGGAGGCCAGCATCTCCTGCTGCAAAGAGGCGCTGCCGGTCGGGGCAATCGACAGCAGGCTAACGTGCTGGCGTGGATACGCCGGGTCGTCGGAGATAAACACACCTTCCATGCCCGCGCGGGCCTGCGCCAGATTATCTTCTGGAATATAACCCACCACGCGCCCCAGAGTGGGCTCCACCACGCGCAGCAGCGGCGTATCGGCGGAGACCCAGCGGCCTGGCGTCATATCACGGGCAATATCCCGCACGATACCCGCCTGCGGCGCACGCAGAGACAACTGCTGTTGCTGGGACGCCAGACCGCGATAGCGTGCCAGCGACTCGGCCAGCTGCCGGTCGAAGACCTGGGTTTCGCTGGCGGTTTCTTGCCGTGCGGCGCCGCGTCGCAGCTGCTGTTGCAGCAAGGCGATGCGCTGGTGTTCAATGTCGAGGCGATAATCCACATCGCTGGAGGTCAGTTCCAGCAGAATATCCCCGGCCTTAACCTGCTGCCCGTCTTTGACGTGCAGGGTTTTCACCTGGGCGGCCAGCGGCGAATAGAGCGTACTGACGCTGGCGGCTTCCAGCACCGCCGGAATGCGCACGCTACCACGCCACGGGAAGAACAGAACAAACAGCAGCACCACGAATAACAGGGCTGTGCGGAGCAGTTTTGCAGGATGTATGGCAGAGCGCATAGACCACCAGGTAACCATTTCTTTTACGACAGGCATCGCGATAAACCAGATGATTTCGACCAGCATCAGACCGATGCCAACCACTTTGATAAAGAAGTGATAGACCACCAGGGCGATGCCGAAGAACAGGAAGAAGCGCCAGATCCACGAGGCGTATCCCCAGATAAGCAGTTTGCGCTTCATCATGGGTGACCAGGTTTCCGGCGGCGGATGACCGTAACCAAACAGCATCTCCCGCAGCCGCCAGCGACACAGGGCGTAAGCGCGTTCTTGCAGGTTCTCCACCCGCCAGAAATCGCTCAGCAGGAAGTAGCCATCAAAGCGCATCAGCGGGTTGAGGTTGACGGCCAGCGTCGTTATCCACGTGGCGCTGGAGAGCATAAAGGCCGCCGTGCGCAAAGGTCCGTCTGGCAACAGCGTCCACACCAGCAGCGCGATAACTGCCAGCAGTATCTCGGCCAGAATGCCGCCTGCGCCAATCAGCAGTCGCGAGCGGCGGCTTTTGAGCTTCCACGCGTCGCTGACATCGGTATAGAACAGCGGGAAGAGCACGATAAAGGCCACCCCCATGCTCTGCACCCGGCAGCCCGCGCGCTTGGCCATAAAGGCATGGCCAAGTTCATGAATAAATTTGGCAATGACCAGCGACACGCCGAACACCGCCATCCCTTGCAGGCTGAACAGGTGCGGGAACGAGTGGCTGTAACGCACCCAGTCGCGGCTGACCAGAAACAGCCCTAGCGCCAGGATCAGTGGGAAGACCACCATCAGCAGCGGCGTGCCGTAGCGCTTAAGCCAGGGCCAGCAGCGGTTGAGAATGGGGTCGGGTCGCCAGAGTGGGATACGGAAAAACAGATACTGGTGTAGCACCTTCTTCCACAAGCTGGTGCGCATGGCGCGGGCTTTGCCGAGATAACGCTGGCGCTGTTCGGCGTCGCCCGAGGTCACCAGATCGTGCTGGCGTAAAAACTGCAGCAACTGTTCCAGCTCTTTGACCTGCAACGGCAGCCCCGGCTCCTGGTTGGCCGCCGCGAGGATCTGTTGCGGCAGGCGTAGCGACCAGTGACGCAGCAGGCGAATGGCCGTGGGCGTCAGGGTGAAATAGCGCCCCGTGAGCGGGTCCGATAGCACCCATTGCGGCGCACCGTTAATGCCTGCGGCAGATTCTGCCACCTGGAGATCGGAGCGCAGCGCCGGTAACAGCGTGTTCATAGGCCGATAGCCTGGCGGATCACTGAGAGCGGACGGCGGAACAGGTAGACCGCCAGCGGCACATATTCGCCGGACAGTTTGGCGGTACCGCGCAGGCCGATACGCGGTGGCGCGTCACTAAAGCGCCCATCCAGTCGGTACGCCAGGTTACCTGCTGGGGTCTGCTCGGATTCATACGCAATGCGCTCGAGCCTGGCGGCATGCGGCGTGATGGGGTCGCTGTCGAGGAACAGGGTAATGAGCGCATCCTGTTTTAACTGGATAGCGTCACCCACATCCAGCTCAATGCGCAGCGCGGCCAGCGTCGGGTCTGCCAGCTCCATTAAGCGCTCACCGGTGCGAACTGGTTTGCCAATCCAGCGGTCGGCGTCGGCAAATACGGCAATGCCGTCCCGGTCGGCGCGGATTTCAGTACGGTTAAGCAGGGCGCTGGCGTAGTCGCGTTCGGCCCGTTTCTGCGCCACCTGTGCGGCCAGGAAATCGAGTTTGGCTTTGGCGTCTGCATCCTGGAATGCGCGTTGCGAGCTGGCGCGAAACTCGGCTTCTGCCACATTCAGCGCGCGTTCGGCCACATCGGCCTGTGCTCTCAGGGTGGTATCGTCGAAGCGAACCAGCACGTCACCCTGGTGCACGCTCTGGTTTGGCTGCACGGCAAAGGACTGGATCACCCCGTCCAGCGGGGCGGCGACCACACGCCCCTGGTGAGGGACCACTTCGGCGGGAGCCAGCACCGACTGGCGCACCGGAATAAACAGGCAGGCAAGTATCACCAGCAGCGGGATAGCCATTTTCCAGCGCCTTTTGCGGCGATGCCAGCGGTTGGTTTGCGGCTCCAGCGCCAGCCAGGCGTGGCTGAATGCGCCGCCAAGCTGCTCCGCGAGCACCCGATCGGCGTTTTGCCACGGCTGCTCGCGGGCATACCAGATGCCACCAAAGACTTTTCCCTGACGGTCTTTTAGCGGTGACCACAGGGCTTCCGGGGCGGAAAGGGTCTGCCAGTCGCTGCGGCTTTGTTCGTCGAGCAGTGAGGCTTCAATGATCCCGCACTGGTTGAGCGGTTTGTCGTCCGCCGCCTGTAAGCGGGCGCAGGCGCGTTCGATAAACGCTACAAACGGCGCGTGAGGCGCGGGCTGGGTTACGCCGGTCACCGCGCGCACGCGGCCATTGATCATCAGCGCCGCGTGGCGATAGCCAAACAGCGGCTGGCTGTCGTTGACGATGCAATATGCCAACTCTTCGCTGCTGGTGGCGGCTCTGGCCTGCTGCTCAACATCAAGAAAACGGGCAAAGACCGCCGCGCTGGCTGTGGCAGGCGTGGGGGAAGTACTCACTTCGCCTCCGGGAACTGTGCCGTGCCGCTCATGCCCGCCATGAGGCTGGCGTCAGCCTTCACCAGCGTACCGGTCAGGCCGATGGTCTGGCTGCTTTCATCAATACGCCCGCCGAGTCGGGCGACACTCGCTTCTAGCGGCGTACCGGTTTCATCCGGCGTAAAGGTGAAGGTCAAACCGGGTTTCAGCACCGACAGCAGGCGGGAAGAGACCAGCAGGTTGATTTCGAGGTGGCGGTTGTTGACCACATCCAGCAGTGGTGTGCCTTGAGCGACGCTTTCAAAGGTTTGCGCGCGGCGTTTCACGACCTGGCCGTCAAACGGTGCGGTGATACGGCAGCGGTTGACCTGAATCTGGTAGACCTGGCTTTCGGCCTGCGCCTGGGCTGAATGGGCAGCGGAGAGTGCTACCGCGTGTTTGCCCACCGACTTGAGCTGTGCCAGCTGTTGGTTCTGGCTGAGTTCGGCTTCGGCTGCCCGCGCGGCCGCCTGTGATGCCGAGAGCTGTGCCTGATAAATGCTGCAATCGAAGCGTACGAGGGTATCTCCCTTTTTGAACGCTTCGCCCTCTCTGAACGGCATCTCGACGATGCGACCAGCCAGTTCGCTTGAAAGAGTGGCCTGATCGAGGGCCACCAGAATGCCACGCGCTTGGTTATCGGCGTGCGTCTGTGTGGTGTCGCCAGCGCCAGGGGATGTCAGGAGCGGATTGGCAGCCAGGGCTGGGGTCAGATAGAACAGCGAGCCCATTAACAGCAGCCCCAACGTACAGCGGTAAATCGATACGTTTGCTTTCTTCACGCGTGTCTGCCTTTCCTACGTAACCGGTTGTTAATGCGATGTATTCACAATGCAATTGAATGTTTCATTGTGTTAATTATTTGTAATCTAATGTGTCGCAGTATAGCAAGCAAGGAAAAACTCGGTGGGGGATAAGGATACACAGGGTAAAAAATGCCTGTCTGCGTGACGAGGCATAACACGTCATAATTCAGATAAAAACTATTGACTTTGGCACTTGTAATACCAATTGCATTCTGTAATCTGTTATGGGAATGATCTAATTAAAATAAGGGGCGCCATATGTCCGTTGAGGAAAAACCTGTTTGGGGAATTACCGGTCATCGGCGCATATTGCACCCTGATAATCTATTTCAAATGCTATTACGCCAGGGGGAGATATTACTTGCGAGCGGTAACGAGGTATGTGGATTAACGCCACTTGCAGAAGGTGCGGACCGTATTTTTGCCCGGGTGTTAGTTCAGTTAGGTATCCCTTACAGCGTCCCGCTTCCCCTTGCGCAAAAAAATTACGAAAGCGATTTTCCTGATACCCTCGGAGAATTTCAAATGCTGCTGGAAAAGGCGCAAACCGTGTTTACGCTACCGCGCTGCCCTTGGCTCACCGAGAACGATGTACAGCCTGATGCAGCTGGCCGCAACTTTCAATACCTTAGCGTTGGTGTTTATATTGCAAACCAGTCTGATGTGCTTTTCTCCGCATGGGATGGTAAACCGGCTCGGGGGATGGGCGGTACCGCGCAGATTACTCAGCTTTTTCAGGATTTCACTTCATTGAAAACCTCAGTCACTGAAGAACAATATCGTTATTTTCAGGCATTAGGCAAAAGAAAAACGACAGCTAAACGTAAATTAATATCTTTGGACGTGGTACAGGATAAATGAACCCTTTACATTTTGCGCTTAAACATATTTCAATTCGGCATAACGCTTATTTAAAGAAACACAGCAAACCTCAGGAAGATTCTCATCAGAACGATGCTCATGAGGAGAAAACGCCTACTCTCAATACCGAAGAGTGGCGCGATCTGAGCTGGCATGAGGAGCAGTCACATCATTACAGTTGCTTATTCCGTGGTGGCGTTCTGCTGAGTTATACCCTGGGATTCCTCGCAGTGGTATTCGCTGTTATCCCTATTTCTGGAATGCTAGGGGAAGAGGCGGTCCATCATTATGGTTTTATTTTCGTATTACTTGAGCTTTTCGCGATTGCGTTGATCATCACCATTTATGCCTCTGGAATGGCGAATAAAGATAATAAGCCTGGTCGCGTCCTTTTTCAGGACTGGCGAGGTCATTGGCAGCGGCATCGTACTATAAGTGAAATTTTGCGTTATCAGGATGCGATCGTATGGCTTAAGCCAGATAATGTGATCGATAAATATCAGATCCCTGAGGCCATACTGGCCGCCACGATGCCTTCCGCTGAAACGATGTTGCGTCGTTTGCAGGTACTGCTGGCCGGGCAGCAGGCTTATAATGCGCAAAAAGCACGCGAATATCATTTTATCCAGCATCGTCTGCACGCCATTGCCAAATGGAGCTTCATTCTGACGCTGGTCTGCTGTCTGGCACATTTTGTTGTTCACTCCGCGGCGCTCTCAGCGCTTTCCGCCATTCTTCCGGCATTAGGCTCATGCTGCCACGGCATCGCCTCTACTGCTGAATATGAAAAACTCGCGCAGCAGTGTCACCAAACAAAACGTTTACTGGATAACTTCGCGCAAGGGTTGGTTGCTAACGAACAGCGCTTGCTGGTTGATGATGCTGCGTTGCGCGATGGCGTTAAGACGTTCCTTGATATCGTCTTAGACGATAGGGATAAGTGGTTCATCTTCACCAGTTCAAGCAAATTGCCGTTATGACTTTATTTTGATTTCAGGAAGAGATAGACATGTCATCACCTATTTTTATTAGCCACTCCTCCCGTGACCGGGACTGGGCATATCGACTGATTAACGACCTTGAAAAACGCGGCGTTCCTTGCTGGATCAGTTCCCGTGATATTGAGCCTGGTGCTGATTATCAGAAATCAATCGTTGATGCGCTTGAAGCGGCCCCGGCGATGGTGCTGTTATTTAGCGATCACGCCAATAACTCCAAAGAAATTCCGCGTGAGATGGCCATTGCCAGCGGCAAAAGCAAACCGATGATACCGGTGCGGATTGAGGATGTCGTCCCGCGTAATGCGCTGGAATATAGCCTGACGAACGCCCAGTTCCTTGATTTATTTGCCAACTATGAAGAGACCATGACCCGGCTGACGGAATCGCTTTTGCGTCAGATTGCCGCCAGTAAGCTGAATGTGTCCAGTGCGAAACCGGCTGCCGTGGTTGATAAACCGGCCTCGGCGCAACCGAAGAGCGGGAAAGGCCCAACAATCCCTCCCCGGGCGGAAAAGCCTCAGCCTCTGCCACTGAAGCCGAAATCCAATAACAAAGTTTATATGGGCGTCGGTGCCGTGGCGCTGTTAGCGGTCGCTGGTGTGTTTGTCTTTACCTCACAGGATGATGCGACTCAGGTGCAGACCGTGCAGTCAATACCGGCTCCGCAAGCAGCGCCTCCTGTTGCTAAACCCGCGCCAGCGAGTGTCGAGCAACCGTCGAAAAACGAAGCGAAAAAAGTCACTCCGCCGCCAGCACCTGCTGTTGAAAAGGCACCTGAGAAAGAGGCCACACCTGCTGTCTCTGCTGCACCTGAAGAGAGTGAAGCCGCCGGGGGCATTGATGCGCTGGTCGCGAGTGCTAAACAACTGCGTGCGAGTGACCGCGTTGAGGCATTACAAAAAAGCCCTCTCATAGAAAGTCAGAAGATTAGCGCCGGACAAATGCTGTCGCTATTGAGCGGCACCAGCAACAGTGAACGTAGCCGGTTGATCGAGCGTCTGCTGCCTTTCACGGCGCAGCCTATTGTCGTCGCCGACGCGCTGAAATTACTGAATTTAACCGGAGATAGCTGGGACTCTACCGTGATAACGCTGAATCCGGCGTTACCCGATAATCTTAAAGACGAGGAGATTCTGGCGCTGCTGGGAACCACGGCGTCTTCAAGCCGTGCGCGAGTCCTTGAGTCGCTGGCCCCGAAAGGCGTGGCGCCTTTTGATATGACCGTTGTTGAAAAAATTCTCAGGCCGATGAACGACAGCCGCAGCAGTGCGATTCGTACGCTGGTAAATTTACTGCCACAACCGCTTCCGGAAGACAGTTTCAATATGCTGCTGACTTCCCTCAATGGCAGCACGCGCAACAATACCATTGAAGCGATGCAGCCCGTGCTGGCGAATACGCTGACGCTTTCAGGCTCGCTGAAACTGCTTGAAAATACTAACGATAGTTGGACTTCTGCGCTTTCTACGCTTTCGCCAAGACTGCCTGAGAATCTTACGGCAGCAGAAGGCGCGCAGTTGCTGGGGCGTACACAAAACAGCTCCCGTTCACGCAGCCTGGAAACGGTTGCACCGCACCTGGCTCCCGGCCTGAAGGGAAGCGATGCCGAGTCCATGTTAAGAGGCATGAATGATTCGTGGTACTCCGGCGTCTATTCGCTGGTCCCGCGCCTTGCCAAAGCTCAAGATAACGCCTCCATTTTGACGTTGCTAGGCACGACGAAGAACAGTACCCGTAATCGCACGATAGAAGCACTCGCCACCGTTTTACCCGCCAAAATTAGCGTGGATGACGCTGTCAGTATGCTTGACGGAACCGGGGATAGTCGGTTATCGACTGCGATTTTCTTACTGCCCTATTTGCCACGACTCAGCCAGCAAGACCTGGATAATCTGGCGGGAAATATAAGCACTTCCGATCGACAAAGATTGGTAGAGGCTACCAAAAGGTAATTGCGGTCATTGCCTGAATGGCGGATTGTTGGATGATTCCGCCCTCAACTCAATGTGATGCCTCCAAAATGAAGGAGGCATCCTAAGAGTATGACATTCAAACTTAATGGGAAGTATTGGCGGCCGTGATGACACCATCCGCCATCTTTAAATGTCTCTGGGAAATAAGGTTGCCGATCCTCTCCTCTAGCGATTGAGAAATTTTCGCGGTCGCGCGTCCAAAGCCCAGAAGATCCAACGCGCCAGAAATGGCATCCTCACGACTCATTGAGAAACCGAGCATGATGGTTTCTAACAGCGCCCGATCGATTTCTTCAGGTGCTACCCATTCCAGTTTCCGTTCTGCTGACTCCAAATGGGCACGGTTGCGAATTGGAATCGGTAAACTATCCGTGGAATAGACAAAATCCCCTTTGGTGCTGAAGATGTTGCGTCTGGTACCAAGGTTAATGGCCCCCTCAACGGCAGCGGTGATTCTCGAACCCGCACGGGTCACGCCAAAAGCTTCCATCAGACGTCGGGTGACTTCGCTGGTGTGCACCGGCGCTTCCGTATCAACAACCGTTTGAATCATCTGCATTAAGCGTTCTGGCTTCTCTTGATGGAGATTGATTGCTGCCATCACCGGCGCCAGCCTGGTTTTCACGTAGGGTTGACTCAAGCTGGAGAGCACTTCCGTTTCTGCGGCCGGTGCGCCTCGCTCAATTTCATGTTTGGGCTCGGAAACGGGCTCAACCACACTTCGCCCTTCAGCAATCTTCGCTCTGGCTGCTTCAATAGCCGCGACTGCCCGGGTAATCTCCTGTTGCGGGTTGCGGAACCAATCGGTGCTCCAGATTCGATGGAAGTTCCAGCCTAGTCCTTCCAGGACGCCTTGACGCAAGCGGTCGCGATCTCGAGCTGAACGTGAGCTATGGTAAGCCGCGCCGTCGCACTCAATGGCCAGGATATAGCGTCCTGGATACTCGGGGTCTTTGACCGCAATATCGATAAAATACCCGGCCGTTCCTACCTGCGGCTCAACTTCATAGTTGCGCTCACGCAGCGCCTCAATAACCTCTTGCTCAAACGGTGAATCGGGGGCCTTCCCGGTTTCTACTGCGACCTCAAGTTCGCCCGTTTCCGCATACTTCAGGAAGTTTTTTAGCGCTCTGACGCCAAGGCTGGCGCCAGAATCAATCTCAAGTTCTTCGGCTCTGAAGTTACAAAATACCTGCATCGACAGCTTGGCGCGGGTGATCAGAACATTGAGTCGGCGGTGTCCGCCTTCACGATTAAGCGGGCCAAATTCTTTCGCTATCCGCCCGGATTCATTGCGCCCGTAACCGATGCTGATAAAGATCATATCCCGCTCATCACCCTGGATGTTTTCCAGGTTTTTGACGAAGAACGGTTCGCTACCCGCGCTAGTGAAAAAGGCTTCGGCTTCAGGTCGCTGGCGGCGCAGTAGTTCAACCTCAACCTGGATGAGATCGCGTTGCGCTACGCTGAATGCTGCGACGCCCAGAGAGAGCGTTGGTGTGCGAATGGCGTGATCAATGACGGCCTGGGCAACCGCCCTGGCTTCACCTTTATTGGTACGCGTCCGTCCCCGGTCATATAAGGCTTCAGGCAGATAGTTGAAACTGACTCCGCGCGCATGCGGATGCTGCCCAGCAGAAGGGAATACCACCAGTTTGTTGTCATAGAATTCCACGTTAGAGACGGCAATCAATGATTCGTGACGGCTCCGGTAGTGCCAGCGAAGATAGCGCTCCTGGCTACCAGCGGCCTTAAACATGCTGAGGATACTTTCAATATCGGAAATGGCGGCCTCGTCATCGTCTAGCTCAACGTCGCGGCTGAAGAAATCAGTCGGTGGCATCTGGCGGGTATCCCCGACCACAACGACCTGTTTACCGCGCATAATTGCGCCGAATGCATCAACAGCCTTCACCTGAGAGGCTTCATCGAACACGACAACGTCAAATTCAACCTTCCCTGGAGGAAGGAAGTTCGCAATCGACATCGGGCTCATCATAAAGACCGGTTTGATCTGCTGAATGGCCCGGCCAGCCTTATCAATCAACTGTCTTATCGGGATATGTCTGCGTTTCTTGTTCAGTTCAGCGCGCAGTACGGCCATTTCGCCGGGCTGATTGATGTTAGGCATTCCTTCCCATACCTGCTTAGCCAAATAGGTTTGGGCATGATTAAGCGAAGCCAGATCGAGTGACTTGAAACGGGCAATCTGGTGATCGTGTTTAATGCGATCAAACCGCTGCAGCGCGGGTTTCTCGGCGTATACCTTCTGGACCAGACCTGAATACCATGAGAAGTCTAAAATCGCCGTGAGCCGATCGGGCTTATCAATGCTGATGGCAATCTCTAGCAGATCGTCCAGATTAGCCTTGCGCAATTGCTCTGCCAGTACGTTAAATCGCGCTATCTGATACAGCGCATTCAGGCTTTCCTGCCACAATTGTAACCGTTCGCCAAGCGTGGTGAGACCTTGTGTCCTTACGCTGGATTTGGTGCTTTCCGTCTGCATTCCAGTGACTTCAAGCGCGCTATGCAGTCCCTTTTCCAGTCCGCTGATGTGTTGTTCTATTTCGGCAACGGAATTGCCCAGACCGCTGGCATCGGCATGCCCGGATAGGAAAGCGATGATACCTTTTGGAATCTGCCCATTTCCCAGATCGTCATGCAGTTTAATAACCCAGGTGCTCAAGTGTTCAAGCACTGGCCAATCCGTTTTCTGGCGCTGCCATTGTGCGCCGAACAGGGCGCTACCCAGCACTTCATGCTGATCGTACACTTTCTTACTTTGCTGGTAGGTCAGTACTGAATCCACTAACTCCAGCATCGCCGCGTTGGTCTTCGGTAATGCATTCTGGGATAACCCTTGCAAACGCGTACGGGCTGCCCGGAAACGGCCAGAAAACACCTTCCACCATTTATTGCCATAAGCCACAAGGCTTTGACGGACCTCTAAAAGGTCTTGTTCCCAGGCCGCGTCGATCAACTGGCTATCGTGTCTGGTACGGCAAGCCGTCATTCGCTCACCGGCGTCCAATAGCTCACGGATCTCATCACGCCTTGACTGCCACTCACCCGTAGAAAGCTGCACCCCATCGAGCTGTGGCGCTTCGGCCGCACGACGTGCTGCCCGGCACACGATATCGACGTCTGCCAGCGTTGCGGGTTGGGTGAGCATTAATCGTTCAGAAAGCGCAGACGCCGTGGACTGAAGCGCGTTGAGATGCGAACTCGCTAACTGCAGGGCATCGTTAGCGCTGCTCTGCTCAATCGGTGAAAAGTACGTTCGGTCGCTTCCCCAGAAGGTGCTCTGATCCGGGCGTCCCATCTCTTTAAGATGCAGGACAAGTTCATCAACCAGTTCACGACGCTTTTGCTGATCGGCATAGCTCCAGGCTGCCATTGGCGCAAATGGAATGACGGCCATCCCAGCATTAACGCGTTTAAGCTGCAGATAGCGACCCAGCACGTCGATAAACGGTAGCCCGCTAGACCCGGCTGAAGCACTGACTGCTTCACAATATTCATTGAGGTCGTTTTGCAGCGCATTTAAACTGGAAAGGTCTTCTTCGCCCACTTTGGTCAGCGGGCGTCCTTGATCCAGCGTTCTGCCTAACTCTTTGAGTACCGATTGCTTTGTGGATTTATGGCTGTGTAATTCGAGGACGGCGTCGCCCAAATGGCTTTCATCAAGGCGTCGTTTTACCACCTCAAGTGCAGCCATTTTTTCGGCAACGAAAAGCACCGTTTTTTTCTGACCGATCAATTCTGCAATGATATTCGTGATGGTCTGTGACTTGCCTGTCCCCGGCGGCCCCTGAATGACCAGGTTGGACCCTTCACGCACTTCCAGAATGGCTTCCGTTTGGCTGCTATCGGCGTCCTTCACAAAATGCACGTCACCCGGTTTAATGACCGAGTCAATGTTTACACCTTCACTGTATGCCGCGCGTATATCGCCGAAGCCTGGCCCAAGTAAACGCTTCATGACCGCGTTGGCATCAGGCTGTTTCTCATCAGGCCAGCTTTTAGGATCCAGATCCTTAAACATTAAAAACTTACCGAAAGAGAAAAAGCCGAGTGCTATTTCGTTGTTGGCAACCTTCCAGCGTCCCTGTTTGCTAACCACATCGGTAACATCATTGTAGAATTGATCAAGGCTGTTCTCATCTGCCGCAAAGCTATCTTCATCAAATGAACAGGACGCCATATCCAGACCAAAATCCGTCTTGAGTTTGGCTATCAAAGAGAGGTTTGCGACCAGTTCGTCGCCTGAATATTGCAGCTTGAAAGCATCTTTGGCGCCGCTGCGTTCAAGGCTTACTGGCAGCAACAGCAAGGGGGCTTTACGCAGGTTTTCCGAACTGTCCGCTTCATACCAATGCAGGAAACCGAGGGCCAGAAACAGCGTGTTAACGCCCTGCTCCTCAATAAATCCTTTTGCCTCAGTGTGTATTTTCAAGAGCTGAAGGAAGAGCTTTTCATCGGACAGGGCCGTCTGCAGGCGCGTATCCAGATGGCGGCGCGACTTGCCGGTTTCATCCTCATCATCAGCCTCGGCAAATATGCCAGCGTAGTCCTGGCTCTCCAGTTCAGACAGCAACGCCTCTTCGCTCTCAGCCCCTTCCTGTTTCGCCAATTCTTCCAGCTTCTTGCGAGCCATCGGCGAAAACGTCATCGCCTTTTCCTGGCGATAGAGGAGGTTAAATACCTCTTCGGAGAGTTCATCCACCACCATCAGCGTTTTAGCTGTCTTACGGAAATTGAGCATGTTGTTGCGAAGCCCAATATCCAGCAACTCTTTACGGCTGCTTTGTAGCTTCTGATTGATTGCTGTTGTCATTGGAAACCTACTTATTAAACACTGAGACCTGAATGGCTGGAGATATCTTCGGCTATGAACTTTAGCTCATGGTTTATTTTTGTCTCGCCGAACCGGACCTTATTTGCCGCTATTATTGAACTCGCGAGACAACCACCAGGCTTGATGAGAATGCGCCTGTTCCAGAAAAACAAAAGCGTACGCAGGGAAGCGTCATAGCGATGATTTAATTGGAGGGGTGCGGGTATATCAGGGATCATACCCTGATGTCTAAGCGATACCAAGATAAGGGCATCGTTTCCGCATCATTACCTTGAATAATGGCTACACGGCCTCTCCCCATCTACGCTCTATGATGTCATTCACTCACACAAGGCCTTCCCCCATGAGCGAAGTTAAGATAGTCGCCACACTCACGCCTCTGCCCGAACACCTCGACGCCGTCCGCAATGCGGCGAAAGCCATGGTGCCGCTCACCCATCAGGAAGCCGGATGTCTGCAGTACGATCTCCACGAAAGCAGGGCGATTGCGGATGTGCGCGTGCTGGCAAACGAAGGCAAGGTGTCGTTCGTGTTTATTGAGCGCTGGAAATCAGAGGACGATTTGAAAAAACATGTCGCCATGCCCTATCACGATGATTTTCTGGCAATTCTGGATGGTAAGCTGGAAAGTCTGAACGTGCAGAGACTGAGAGCGCTATAAGTCAGCAATAACAAGGGAGCGGCATGCGCCGCCCCCTGAATCATCAGGATTTCGGGAATACCCAAACGTGTTTTTCCGGCAGCGACAGGTGGCAGTGCTGCGGGTCGCGGAGTTCGTTGCCGTAGGCGCGGATAGCAAAATCATCCCCGGCCGTGCGGAACAGATACTCCCAGCGGTCGCCGAGGTACATGCTGGTGACCAGCGGCAGCTCAAGCTGGTTATCTCCCGGGCCATCGACCAGCGCCACGCGCTCAACGCGGATCACCGCCGTGCCGTCGTTGCCAACTTGCACGCCTTCTTCTGCCTGGCCCCATAGCGCCCAGCCGCTGCCTTCCACGCGCGCTTTGCCGTCGCGGATTTCGGTCACTTTACCGTGCAGACGGTTGTTGCTGCCCATAAACTCGGCGGTGAACAGCGTTTTCGGCGAGCCGTACATCTCCTGCGGCGTACCCTGTTGCTCGATTTTGCCGTTGTTGAGCAGCAGGATACGGTCAGAAATCGACATCGCTTCGTTCTGATCGTGCGTGACCATCAGCGCCGAGAGGCCGAGCTTGATGATAAGCTCGCGCAGGAATACACGAGCCTCTTCGCGCAGCTTGGCGTCGAGGTTGGACAGCGGCTCATCGAGCAGAATCACCGGCGGGTTGTAGACCAGCGCGCGGCCAATCGCCACGCGCTGCTGCTGGCCGCCGGAGAGCTGGTGCGGGTGGCGTTTGCCAAGGTGCCCAAGGCCTAGCTGATCCAGCACGCCTTGCACCCGCTGGTTGATCTCTGACGTAGACACTTTACGCAGCTTCAGCGGGTAGGCCACGTTTTCAAACACCGTTTTATGCGGCCACAGGGCGTAGGACTGGAAAACCAGCCCCAGGTTGCGCTCCTCGGCGGGAATTTCGCTGCGCGGGGTGCCGTCGTAGACCTTGTTGTTGCCGATAGTAATCGACCCCTGCGTCGGTTTTTCTAATCCCGCGACTGCGCGCAGCAGGGTGGTTTTGCCGCTGCCGGATGGCCCCAGCAGCGAGACCACTTCACCGCGCTTGAGGTTCATGGTCACGCCTTTTAACACCGGGTTATCGCCGTAGGTTAAGTGCAGGTTCTCGACCGATAATTCAATCATGTAATTTCACTCCAAAACGAAGGGCAATCCCCAGGCCAATCACCACTAACACAATGTTGATAAACGAGAGCGCCGCGACGATGTCGATAGCGCCCGCCGCCCACAGAGAAACCAGCATCGAGCCGATGGTCTCGGTGCCCGGCGACAGCAGATAGACGCCCGTTGAGTACTCGCGCTCAAAGATCAGGAACATCAAAAGCCAGGAACCAATCAGCCCGTAGCGCGACAGCGGAATGGTGACATGACGGGTGATCTGCCCGCGCGTCGCACCGGTGCTGCGCGCGGCTTCTTCCAGCTCTGGCCCCACCTGCAGCAGGGTTGAGGAGATAAGCCGCAGGCCGTAGGCCATCCACACCACGGTGTAGGCCAGCCAGACGCTGAACATGGTGCTGCGTAACGAGCGCAGCCAGACAATCAGGTTATCGCGCAGCCACTGGGACCACGGCATGCCGGAGAGCCAGCCTGATTTCAGCGCGTTATCGAGCCACATCGGTAAGAACAGGAATACCCACAGGAACGCCAGACCGGCGAGCAGGCCGGGTACCGCGCGGGGCACCAGCACGCTGTAATCGAGGAAGCGGGTGGTGTTATCCGGTTTACGGTGCATGGCGATGCCGATAAACAGATAGCAGCCTACCGCCAGCGCGCCGCCGATCACGCCAATCGCCATCGAGTTGACGATAGCGCGCAGCAGGTTCGGCTGCTCCCAGATGGTGCGGAAGGTGCTGAGCGACAGCTCATCCCACAGCGAAACGCCCACGCCCCAGTTGGAGATAAAGGCACGCAGCACCACGCCCATCAGCGGCACGCCGATGGTGATGGTTAGCCAGAATGCCACCACGGCGCCCGCTACCCAGCGCCATTTGCCGAGCGGCAGCGCGCGGGCCTGCGAGGCTTTGCCCTTCATGGTGACGAAACGGTTGGCGGTGCGCATCAGGCGGCGCTGCAGCATCACCAGCGGGATGGTCAGGCAGATCAGCACCACGGCGACCGCCGCCATCAGGTGGTACGACGGCGTGCCGAGCTTGTTGGTCAACTGGTACAGGTAGGTAGCCAGTACCATGTTGCCTTCCGGGTCGCCCAATACCAGCATCAGGCCAAACACTTCCAGCCCGAGGAAAAACAGCAGCACCACGGCGTAGAGAATTGATGGCCGCACCATCGGCAGGCTGACCGAGGTCATCACTTGCAGCGGGGACGCGCCGGAGATACGCGCGGCTTCTTCCACGTCCGAACTGACGCTGCGCAGCGCTGATGAGATATAGAGGTAGGCGTGCGGTACGTGGGTCAGACCGGCAATCACCACGATGCTCGACATGTCGTAGATGTTCCACGGCACGAAGCCAATCAGCGACTGCGCCCATAGCGACAGGAAGCCCACCGGCCCGGCGGCGACCACGTAACCAAACGCCAGCACCATCGGCGAGACAAAAATCGGCACCAGGATCAGCGGCTCAATCAAGCGTCTGCCGGGCAGGTCGGTACGCACCATCAGGAAGGCCAGAATACCGCCCAGCGGGATGGCGATGATGACCAGGCCGAAGGCAAGAATAAAGCCGCTTTTCAGCGCCTTATAGAAGTCAGGGTCGGTAAAAATAAAGCCAAAGGACTCAAGGCTCCAGGCCTTTGCCGGTGAGAAAAACGGCGCGTTCAGGAAGCTTTGGATCACGATAAACGACAGCGGCGTGTAGATAGCCAGCGCGGTTATCAGCACGACGACGCCGCGCGGCAGGCTCTGCCACTTTCTACGTAATGCGTTCATAAGCAAAGAGATCCGATAACACGAATTCAGGAAGCGAGGACCCTGCGCGCCAGTGAAGGCGCGCGTGGTTCAGGCGCTTATTTGGCCGCGGCTTCACGCCACTGTTTGATGTAATCCAGACGTTTTTTCGGCTGCAGGTATTCCAGCAACGACTCATCAACCGGGATTGGCTTCAGCGCCGTGCCCAGCATTTTGGTCATACCGTCGATGTCGTTTTTGCCTTCGATATCGTTACGGATAGAGGGGATATCCGCCTGATTGGCCAGAATGTTCTGCCCTTTTTCCGACAGCACGTAATCCATCCACAGCTTGGCGGCGTTGCTGTGCTCGGCCTGCTGGCTGATGAAGGAGACGCGTGACAGCACCAGGGTGTAATCCTTCGGATAGGAGATGCCCAGCGATGGGTCGGTTTTGGCGCGCGCTTCGGCATAGGAGCCGAGGATGTTGTAGCCGATCAGGTTTTCGCCCGAAGAGACCCTTTCCATCATCGTGCCGGTGGAGGACTGCACCGCTAAGCCGCCTTTTGCCACGTCCGCCAGCGTTTTGAAGTAGTGAGGATCGGCTTTGTAATCCATCACCGACAGCATAAAGCCGACGCCGGATTTTTCGATATCGTAGGTGGTGACTTTGCTTTTGAATTTATCGACTTGCCCGGCAACCAGCTTCGCCAGCGCGGCGTGTGAATCTGGCACGTCAGACGCCGGGATCAGGCGTTTGTTGTAGATAAACACCACCGGTTCATAGGTGGTGCCGTAGGCTTTGTTGTGCCAGACCGCCCATTTCGGCAGCTGCTTTTGTTCAGCGGAGACGTACTCCATGGCATAGTCGGTCGCGAGCTTCATCGCGGTGTCCATGGAAGAGCTCCAGACCACATCACCGCTGCCGCCGCAGGAGGCCTGCTCGCTGATGAAACGGTTGTACAGCTCGGTGCTGTTCATGTCGTTGTATTCAACCTTGATGCCCGGGTAGGCGGCTTCAAAGCCCTGAATCAGCGGCCCGGCTGCTTTGGTGTCGGTGGTGGAGTAGATCACCACTTTGCCTTCTTTGGTGGCGGCATCGACGACTTTTTGGTAGTCAGCCGGATAGCCCTGAGGCAGCGCGGACAGAGCGGAAAACGACATGAAAACGGTAGCGGAGAGTAGGGCGATACGGAATGTGTTCGACATTATTATTAACCTTTTAGTTACGTTTGAAGAACTAAAAGTAAACATATCGGATGAGAGGTGGGAGACAAGAGGGGGAGAAGAGCGGGCTGGTGGAAATGTGACTGTTGGCGTTGTTTCGGCAATTAACACCATAGAAACCGCGAGTGTGAAGGCATTCAGGAGCGACTTATTGACGTATCTAACGTCATTAAGCCGCGACAGGAACCGATGGGGGATGCCTAGCCTCCCATCACCACCCGATACCCCGCTTGTTCCACCATCGCCTGAATCGGCGCAATCTCCTCGGGCTCCGGCGCTTTTATCCCCGCCATCGCCCACTCGCGATCCAGCAGGGAATACTTCGGCTCGCCGTACTGATGGAACGGCAGCAGATGCACTTCATCAACCGGCAGCGGCGCCAGGAACGCCAGAATCTGCGCGACGTTCTCGGGGTTGAGGGTATAACCGGGGATCAGCGGCAGCCGTGGAATCACCTTGATGCCCTCCGCCACCAGCAGGCGAAAGTTCTCCAGCACCCGCGGCTGGTTCATGCTGAGCACTTGACGCGCCTGCGCGCAGTCCATGATTTTCAGATCAAACAGTACCTCATCGCACGCTTGTGCCAGCGGCAGCAGGCGGCGAGGGGAGGTATCGCCCGCAGTTTCAATGGCGGTGCGAATGCCCCACTGCTTGAGGCGCTGCAAAAAGCGGGTGGCAAACTCGGCCTGCATCAGCACTTCGCCACCGGAAAGCGTTACGCCGCCGCCCGACGCGCGGAAGAAGACGTCGTCTTTGAGCACTTCCCGCTCGAGGGATTCCAGCGTCACGTCGCGGCCAATATGTTCCCACGCCCCGGACGGACACTCCTCGGCATCCTGCAAACAGGTGGCGCAGTGCAGGCACTTGCTCTCCCGGCGGACGGTTTCGATTTTCGGTGACATCGACTCCGGGTTGGCGCACCACGGGCAGGTATGCGGGCAGCCTTTAAAGAACACCACCGTGCGGATGCCCTGACCGTCGTTCAATGAATAGCGCTGGATATTGAAAATGCGCGCCGTGTCGGCGCGCGTCTCAATCACCTCACAGCTGATGCGCGGTGCGGCGGATAATGTCATCCTGAATCTCCTTCGACAGCTCGACAAAGAAGGCGCTGTAGCCTGCGACGCGTACCACCAACCCGGCAAAATCCTGCGGGCGCTGCTGGGCTTCGCGCAGGGTCTCGGCGTTCACCACGTTGAACTGAATATGCTGAAGCTTGAGCTTGGTAAAGGCGTGCAGGAAATCCGCCAGCTTGTTGAGGCCGCTTTCCCCCTCCAGCGTCGCCGGGGTGAACTTGACGTTCAGCAGCGTGCCGTTAGAGAGCAGGTAGTTATCCAGCTTGCTCACCGATTTCAGCACCGCCGTCGGCCCCTGACCGTCCTGTCCGACCATTGGCGACAGCCCGCCGTCCGCCAGCTGTTCACCGGCAAAACGCCCGTCCGGCGTCGCGCCGACCACCGACCCCAGCGGTACGTGCGCAGAAACAGTATAGGAACCCGGCGTAAACTGGCCGCCGCGCGGGTTACGGTAGGTTTCCACCTCTTTGCAGTAAAAACGCAGCAGATCGGCGCTGATGTTATCCACATCGTCGATATCGTTACCGTACTTCTCAAAGCGGTTAATCAGCCGCGCGCGAACCTTTTCGCCCTCCGGCGTGGCGAAGTTGGCCTTCAGCACCGCCAGCAGTTCATCGAAGCTCATGCGCTGCTGGTCGAACACCATTCCTTTCAGCGCATGCAGTGAATCGCTCAGGTTGGCGATGCCGATGCCCTGTACGCCGGAGAAGTTGTAGCGAGCGCCGCCGTCGGTAATGTCTTTGCCGTTGGCGATGCAGTCTTCAACAAACGAGGAGAGCAGCGGCACCGGCGCCCAGTCGCGGTGGCCGATATCGCAGATATTGCTGCCTTCGACCATCAGCTTGATGTAGTGACGAATCTTGTCGCGAATGCTCGCCAGCAGGCCGTCGTAGGTGAGCTGCGGGTCGCCTTCGTGCTCAAGCATGACGATTTCCATCACCTTCAGCAGGTTGAACATGGCGATATCGTGCAGCCCGTAGGTACGCCCTGGAATCGACAGTTCGACGCAGCCGACCACCGCATAATCGCGCGCATCTTCCAGCGACACGCCGCGGTTGAGGAATGCGGGCACCACCACTTCATCGTTGAAGATCTGCGGAATCCCGGTGCCGAGGCGCACGGTTTCGGCGGTTTTGCGCAGGAACGGACGGTCAATCAGTTCGTTGACCCGCACGCCGAGGTTCGGCTGCGGCAGACGTACGTTCTGGTAGGCATCCAGACAGGTAAAGGAGAGGATGTTCACCGCGCTGCGGCCGTTCTCGGTCAGGCCGCCGAGCAGGGCGGTGTAGCCGGTCGGGAAGCCCGCGAAGTAGCGGGCGCTGCTGGTGGAACGCAGCAGCACGATATCGTTGCACTTCACCCACAGCGACTCGAGCAGTTCCTGCATAAACGCCGGGTCGTCGCCGTGGTTCAGCGATGCCTGCCAGAACGGCAGCATGTACTGGTCAAAGCGGCCGAGCGAGATGGAGCTGGCGTTCGACTCATACTGCAAAATGATGTTCATGTACCAGAACAGCTGGCTGGCCTGCCAGAAGTTTTCCGGCTTGTGCGCGGCGTTATGGCGCGAGATGCGGGCGATGGTCTCCAGCTCCTGACGACGCTGCGGATCATGGCAGCCGCTTGCCATCTCGTCGGCCAGCGCGGCGTAGCGCAGGATATGGCGCTGGGAGGCTTCCAGCAGAATCAGCACCGCCTGATAAAAGACGTTATCCGGCTGTTCGCGTAAGTGGGCGTGCATCTCAGTGACCAGCGCGTCCAGGCCGTTATTCAGCAGGCGTGGGTAGTCGATGATGATATGGCCCTGGCCTTTGTCGGTCTGGTTGACGCTGAAAATCTGCGTGCTGACGGCAGCTTTCACTTCATCGGTCATCTGGGCGTTGATGAAGTCCTTCATCGAGCGCTTTTCCCAGTATGGGAACAGCTCGTCGCGGTACAGGCGCTTATCGTCATCGCTAATGTTGAAACGGTCCTGTGGGCGAGTCGGGAACTGGTCCAGCTCTTTTAACAGCCAGTACGGGTCCATCTCCGGCGACATAATCCCGGCGCGTGGTTTGATGGTGCGGTTCCCGGCAATCAGTTCATCGTCACGAATGCTGATGGCGACGTTATCGAGAATATGGGCGGTGGCTTTGGCGCGGCGAATCATCACCGGCTCGCCGTCGGTCTGGCGATGGCTTTCGGTATAGAGGACGGCGCGTTCAAGGGAGATTTCGCGCGGGTTGGCGAAAAGAGCGTCTTTCAGGCGCTGAATACGATTAGTCATTTTGCGGGCTCCTCGGGAGATTAACCTGACGTTTGTTATGGGATCTACGTTAGGCAAATGCGGGGCGGGGAGACAGAAGAGAATGAGGTGATTTACTGGATTATTGTGATCAAAAAGGAAAAATGCGATCTCAATTTTGTCTGGGTGCAATACCCGGCGTCGCGTTGCTCGGCCGGGCTACGGGGCGAGCGCAGCGACGCCGGGGGAATTTAAGGCAGCGAAGCAATCCAGTTCATCGCCAGCTCTGGCCATGCAGCGGCGGGCAGGCCTTTGGCGCCACGGATACCAAAGCCATGCTTCCCTTCGGCGAACAGATGCAGCTCGGTCGGCACGTTGTGCGCGCGCAGGGCGTTGAACATCACCAGCGAGTTATCGACCGGTACCGACGGGTCATCCACCGCGTGCATCAGGAAAGTCGGCGGTGTTTGCGCGGTGACGTTCCGCTCGGGAGAGTAGTGCTTAATCTGCTCGGCCGTTGGCGTATCGCCAATCAGCGCCGTGCGCGAGCCGGGATGGGCAATGGTTTTATCCATCGAGATAACCGGGTAGCCGAGCACCACGAAGTCAGGGCGCGCGCGCTGTTTATCGACGGCATCAAGTGGGGAATATACCGTTTCATCGTAGCGCGTCTCCAGGCTTGCGGCCACGTGCCCACCCGCCGAGAAGCCCATCACGCCGATTTTTTGCGGATCAATATGCCACTTCGTGGCGTTAGCGCGTAGCGTGCGTAGCGCCCGCTGGGCGTCAGCCAATGGCGCATTGGCCCCTTCGGCATGACCATCGGCAGGCATACGGTAGGTCATCACGAACAGGGTGTAGCCTTTGGCGTTAAACGGCGCGGCTAAATCGCTGCCTTCTTTATCCAGCACCACCCGCTGATAAGAGCCGCCGGGGGTAACCAGCAGCGCGACGCCGTTCGGATGCGCAGGGGCATAGACGGTGATTTCCGGGGCGCGGATGCCGGTAACGGCACGGTCCGGCAGACTCGGGTCTTTGCTGCGTTCAACCAGCGCGTAGTGCACCGGGCTATTTTTAGCGCCGGGCGCTTCGCCATCGGGCCAGACGGAAAAAACGGGCAGGGCGGCAACAGCCGTCTGTACGGAAAATGCCAGGGCAAGAGCGGCGGACAGAGGTAAGCGAATCATAGACGTCTCCACGGGGAAAACGCTTATTTAACATCCATGACAGGGTGAGAACGGGAATGAATTCACAAAACGATGTTTCATAAATAGAGAAACGAGAAGGTGTGAGGTGGGTGCTATTCCCGGCGTCGCGTTGCTCGGGCGGGCTACGAAATGAATGTAGCCCGCCCGAGCAACGCGACGCCGGGGAAAACTTACGCGCGGGTGGCGATCAGAATCGCGGACGCTTTGATCAGCGCAATCGCGCGGCTGCCTTTCGCCAGCTTCATCTCGCTCTGGCTTTCGTTGGTGACCACGGCAACAATCTCAAAGCCAGCATCGGTTTTGATGTGTACGGTAGCGTTCACCGCGCCTTCGGTAACCTGAGTTACTTCACCGGCAAACTGGTTGCGGGCGGAGAATTTCAGACCACAGTCTTCGGTTGCCAGCGTGACCCACGGGGCTTTAATCAGCGCAATGGCTTCCTTACCATTGACCAGGCCCAGCGCTTCTTTACTGCTGTGAGTGACGATAGCCACCAGCTTTGCGCCGCCCGGCAGGGTCAGTTCGATTTCGTCGTTGACCGCGCCGGTAGAGACTGCGCTGATGGTACCTGTTAATTGGTTACGTGCTGAAACTGCCATACGATACTGCCTCCATTCACTCGTTATTGAATCAGAGGTCAGTATAGCCACTGTTTTTACATTAACGTATCTTTATCAATACCCAGGCGTTTCATTCTTGAGAGCAATGTCGTGCGCTTAAGCCCAAGACGCTGCGCTGCGCCTTTCGCCCCGGCCACTACGCCGTTGGTCTCTCTCAGCACCCGAACAATCAGCTGATATTCGTCCTCGCCCTCTTTCGGCGCTTCCGCCATCGGCATCGGCTCCGGCGGCGCTTCGTGGGCAAAGGCCAGCTCCGGCAAAGAAAGCTGCAGCACGCTGCCGCGGGTCAGCAGCACCGCACGCTCAATCACGTTTTCCAGCTCGCGCACGTTACCCGGCCACTCCATCTGGCTTAAGGTCCGCAGCGTTTCCGCCGGAATGCTGTCGATGTTGCGCCCCAGACGGCGGGCGATTTTAAAGGTGAAGGCTTTGACCAGCAGCGGAATATCTTCCGGGCGCTCGCGCAGCGGCGGCAGGTGGATCGGGAAAACGTTCAGGCGGTAATAAAGATCGCTACGGAATTCGCGATCCAGCACCATCTGCTTGAGATCGCGGTTGGTGGCGGCGATCAGGCGCACGTCGGTCTGGATCAGCTTATTGCTGCCCAGGCGTTCGAACTCCTGCTCCTGCAACACGCGCAGCAGTTTCGGCTGTAACTCCAGCGGCATATCGCCCACTTCATCGAGGAACATGGAGCTTTTATCCGCCAGCTCGAAGCGACCAATACGCTGGGCGCTGGCACCGGTAAACGCGCCGCGCTCGTGGCCGAAGAGATCGCTTTCCAGCAGGCCAGCCGGCATTGCCGCGCAGTTCATCTTCACCATCCGGCGGCTGTTACGTCCGCTCAGGTTGTGGATGGCGCGGGCAATCAGCTCTTTACCGGTGCCGGTTTCGCCGAGGATCAGCACGGTGCTGTCGCTTGGCGCCACCATCTCAACCTGCTTGAGCACGTTGAACATTGCTTCGCTGCGGCCGATTATTTCGCCAAATTCGCCGTCAACGTTGTTCAGCTGTTCGGTCAGGGCGAGGTTCTCGTCCACCAGACGCTCTTTCAGACGGTGTATTTCCTGATAGGCAAGGGCGTTATCGACGGCAATAGAGACGCGCTCGGCAATCTGCTTGAGCAGCTTCAGGTTGGCGGCGCAGAACACTTTTTCATCGCACTGGGCGAGCTTGAGCACGCCGAGCATCTTGTCGCCCGACATCAGCGGCAGCAGGCACAGCGTCTGAATTTTATCGTCCCACATTTCAAACAGCTGGCGCTCGTACGGGGCCAGTTTGTCCTGCTCGTTGAGGTTGAGCTTGAGCATCTCCTTGCTCTTGAACACCCGCTCGGTCAGCGTGCCGGACTCGTTCACTTCGCTCTGATCGTGTACCGGATCGTTGACGTCAATATAGTGCGTCGAGTAGATGTTCAGCTTGCCTTTGCGGTTGCCGCGCAGCACCACGCTGATGGCGTCGATATTGAAGTAGTAGTGGATCTCTTTGGCGACCGCACCGACCAGATCGTCCATGTCGAGGCGTGACAGCACGGCGTTAGTAATCGCCACCAGAATGCGGAAGTTATCGCGTTCGCGGCACAGCAGATCGTAGTCGACGTTGTTAGTCACCCGGCTTTGGATCTGCTCGGTGACGACGGCGACAATCTGGGTAAAGGTGTGCAGGCGCTGGTACTCTTTTTCAGTCCACGGCTGGTCGTTCTGGCGGATAAACTCGCAGCCGCCGAAAATGCGTCCTTCCGCCGCCAGCGGCAGCAGACAGTAGTGGCCGAACGGCGAGTAGAGCCCGCTGTGGGCCAGTTGCGGCCAGGCTTCGTGAAACTCGCTGTAGCTGCAGTGCAGGGCATCGGGGCGCGACAGCAGTCGTCTGACCGGGCCGTTCGCCAGCGCGTTATCGTCTTCATAGGCGATTGGCTTACCGGCTTCGCGCGTGGTGTGGTAGCCCGCGCGGTGGTTTCCCGGCTGCAGCAGGATGATCGCCGCGCTGTCCGCTAGCGCAGATTGTTTCGCCAGCAGCGCCAGCGTTTCGCTGAGTGCGGCCAGATCGGGTTGTTGGAGAAGAGTCCGGGTGATATCAAACAGCCCTTGCTGGCCGAGATCGCCCATCGGTGTATACGACATGTAGCTTGCCCATAAATGCACCGCGGTGGGTGCGATCGCCAAAAGCCTATCCCGTCATCATACTGACGGGGATAAGCTCTAATAATAATAATAAATTTCAGACCTTGAGCGGCCTGTTAACAGATTCGTGGCAGCGGTTCGGCGTGAGGAAGATCCAGCGTGCGTTTCACGCCGTACAGCCCGGCAACGCGAACCCCACGGCGTTCCGTGACTTCGCCAATGATAGCGGCATCACGCCCCAGCGGATGGGCGCGCAGTGCGGCGAGCACCTCATCGGCTGCCTCGCGGGTCACGCCGATCACCAGTTTACCTTCATTTGCGAAGTTAAGCGCGTCAAGCCCTAATAATTCGCACACGCCGCGCACCGCGTCTTTCAGCGGAATATGTTGTTCATGAATTTCAACGCCGTGGCCGCTGGTGGCGGCAAACTCATGGGCCACCGCGTTGACGCCGCCGCGGGTGGCATCACGCAGCGCCTTCACGCCAGCAATCGGGCGCAGGCTCTGGATAAGCGGCGTCAGCACCGCGCAGTCGCTTTGCAGTTCGCCGTCAAGGCCGAGCTGTTCGCGCAGATTGAGGATGGTCGCGCCGTGGTCGCCGAGCGTGCCGCTGACCATCAGCAGATCCCCCGGGGTGAGCGTTGCCGCGCCCCAGTGAATATCGGACGGGATAGCACCCATTCCGGCGGTATTGATAAACAGCTTATCCGCCGCGCCACGACCCACGACCTTGGTGTCGCCGGTGACGATGGCGATATCCGCCGCTTTGGCCGTCTCCGCCATGCTGTTGACCACCGCCTCCAGCGTCTCCATCGGCAGCCCTTCTTCAATAATAAAGCCGCAGGAGAGGTAGCGTGGCACCGCGCCGCTCACCGCCACATCGTTGGCGGTGCCGCAGATCGCCAGCTTGCCGATATTGCCGCCGGGGAAGAACAGCGGGTCAATCACGTAGCTGTCGGTGGAGAAGGCGAGGCGGTCGCCGTGGGCGGTCAGTGAGGCCAGCGACAGACGCGCCTGATCTTCCTGCTCTGCCAGCCAGGGGTTGGCGAAGGCTTTCATAAACAGGCTGTCGATCAGCTGCTGCATCGCCAGCCCGCCGCTCCCGTGCGCTAACTGAATACTTTTCATGCTTCTGCCTCCTGACTGCGATATTGATACCAGGCGGCGCAGGCGCCTTCGGACGACACCATCAGCGCGCCAAATGCGCTTTGTGGGTTGCAGGTGGCGCCAAACAGCGGGCACTGATGCGGTTTGCAGCGACCGGTCAGCACGTCGCCGCAGCGGGCGCGCGGATCGTCACAGACGCGCTGCGGCTGCGGTTTGAAGTGCGCTTCCGCATCGAACGCTTGATAGTCCGGCGTCAACTGGACGCCGGAGTCGTTGATTAACCCCAGGCCGCGCCATTCGCTGTCGCCTTTGACCGCAAACACCTCGGCAATGGCGTTTTGCGCAAGCAGGTTGCCATCGTCCGGCACCACGCGGCGGTACTGGTTTTCGACGCAAGGCGCGGCGGCAATTTTCTGCTCCACCAGCATGTTCACGCCTTGTAGCAGGTCAACCGGCTCAAAACCTGCCACCACCAGCGGACGCTGATAGTCGCTGGCGATAAAGCCGTAGGCGTGGGTGCCAATGACCATGCTGACGTGGCCCGGTGCCAGAAACGCGTCGATACCGTTGTCCGGCTGGTCGAGCAGACTGCGCAGGGTTGGAATCAGCGTAATGTGCTGGCAGAAAAAGAAGAAGTTGCTGACCTTCAGCGCCTTCGCCTGTTGCAGCGTGATGGCGGTGGTCGGCATGGTGGTTTCAAAGCCTAAGCCGAAGAACACCACTTTACGGTCCGGGTTCTGCTGCGCCAGCTTAAGGGCGTCCATCGGCGAATAGACGATGCGGATATCCGCACCGCGTGATTTCGCCTGCATCAGCGAGCCGTTTTTCCCCGGCACGCGCATGGCGTCGCCGAAGGTACAGAAAATCACCTCTTTGTGGCTGGCGATTTCAATACAGGTGTCGATGCGCCCCATCGGCAGTACGCACACCGGGCAGCCCGGCCCGTGGATAAATTCGATGTTCTCTGGCAGCAGCTGGTCGAGACCGAATTTGAAAATCGCGTGCGTGTGGCCGCCGCACACTTCCATGATGCGCAGGGGGCGTTCAGCGGTATAGGCCAGATGCTGCGCCCGGCTTTTCAGGTGGGCAATCAGCTGCATCACCTGCTCGGGCGCGCGGTACTCATCAACAAAACGCATTACCGTTCCTCGCCAAAAAGCAGCGCGCCAACGTCGGGCTCGACTTCAAACATGTTTTCCAGCGCCGCGAGGGTATCGCGCGCTTCTTCTTCGTTGATGATGCTCATGGCAAAACCCACGTGCACCAGCACCCACTGGCCGATGCGCGACTGACCGTTTTCGTCCACCGCGCCGACCAGCGTCAGGTCGACGTCGCGCTTAATCCCGCACACATCCACCTTCGCCTGTACGCCATCAATGGCAGAAATTTGTCCCGGAATGCCTATGCACATCGCTGCGTCTCCAGCCAGTTCAGCCAGCTATCCATGCCTTCGCCGCTGGTGGCGGAGAGCAGGATGATTTCAATATTCGGGTTCACTTCGCGCGCGCAGGCGAGGCACTTCTCAACGTCGAAGTTGAGGTACGGCAGCAGGTCAACTTTGTTGAGCAGCATGACCGACGCGGCGGCAAACATATGCGGGTACTTGAGCGGCTTGTCTTCACCTTCGGTGACCGACAGCACGGCGACTTTGTGGCGTTCGCCCAGATCAAAGCTCGCCGGGCAGACCAGGTTGCCGACGTTCTCAATAAACAGAATCCCGTTGCTCTCAAGCGGCAGGCGCGGGGCGGCGTCGGCAATCATCTGCGCATCAAGGTGGCAGCCCTTACCGGTGTTGACCTGAATCGCCGGGGTGCCGGTGGCGCGGATACGCGCGGCGTCGTTCACCGTCTGCTGATCGCCTTCGATAACGGCGCAGGAGACGCGGTCTTTCAGACGCATCAGGGTTTCGGTGAGCAGGGTGGTTTTACCGGAGCCAGGGCTGGAGACCAGATTCAGCACCAGCAGTTCGCGGGCGGCAAAGCGCGCGCGGTTGCGGGCGGCAATCTGGTTGTTTTTATCCAGCACGTCGATTTCGACTTCCAGCATCCGACGCTGGCTCATGCCCGGCGCGTGGGTGCCCGCTTCGCCGTGGCCGTAGTGCAGGTCGCCGTTGTCCGTGGCCTGCGGTTCAAATTCTCGGGTTCTGACGCCGGTAATGGACATTGCCGGACGGCCTGCCGGGGCGAAGGGCGCGCTGCGGAACAGCGAGTGCGGGTTACGTTCATCGCCCTCTATATAGAGGTTGCCATCGGCACAACCACAGGTGGTACACATACTTTACTCCTGATCAATTTCAATTCGCTGAATCTGTAAACCGTCGTCGGCGACGATGCGCAGATTGTCGCTATGGCACTGCGGACAACGGCGCACGTGTACTGACACGAGCTGAACATACTGCTGGCAGGATTCACACCAGCATTCCGCCTCCTGTTCCTCGACGTGCAGTGTACAGCCTTCAGCCAGCGTGCCGCGGCACACCAGATCAAAACAAAAGGTCATTGCGCTCGTCTCTACACAAGAAAAAGCGCCGACCTTCATCCAGACGCCGGTGACGCGCTTCGCGCCGTTTTGTATCGCCTGTTGTTCGACAATTTCCAGCGCTCGCTGGCAGAGCGTGATTTCGTGCATAACGCCTCCTGGTACATCACTCGCAGGAGTAATGCAATAACAATGCCAGAGATGAAATACGGGGCGTAAAGACTGTCGATGACGATGTCGTACTGACGAAATGACATGTCACTCTGGCAGTGTCATTTCATTAAATGACAATAAAATCAGTAAATTAAAAACATGGCATGAAAAGTGCTTAGGAGGCTTGTTTCTATTAACCGGGTAACCGACATGACTATTTGGGAAATTAGCGAGAAGGCCGACTATATCGCCGATCGTCACCGCCGCCATCAGGATCAATGGCGTGTCTACTGCAACTCTCTGGTTCAAGGGATTACGTTGTCCAAAGCGCGTCTGCATCACGCCATGAACTGCGCGCCAGAGAAAGAGCTGAGCTTCGTGCTGTTCGAACACTTTGTGGTTTCCGTGAGCCTGGCCAGCGGCTTTAACAGCCACACCGTTGAGTACGTTGTAGAAACCCGCGACGGCCTGAATAAACAGTGCGTGGGCAGCGCTGAACTGAGCATGACCGGCTTTATTGACGGCACCGTCAATATCCGCGACCGCGAGCAGGTGCTGGAACACTACCTGGAAAAAATTTCGCCGGTATACGACACCCTGTATGCGGCGCTTGAAAGCGACAGCCCGGTCAGTTTCGGCCAGCTGGTACAAGAGCCTCAACAGGCTTCTCGCGCCTAATTATCGGTGTGTCGACGGGTGTCGAAATGACACCTGCTCTGCATGATTTCGTCAAAAATGACTGTCACCTGAGGAAGACCTGGTGAATCGTTTTGTAATTGCTGACTCTACCGTTTGTATCGGTTGCCGTACCTGTGAAGCGGCCTGTGCGGAAACGCATCGCCACCACGGCCTGCAATCTATGCCGCGGCTTAGAGTAATGCTCAATGAAAAAGAATCCGCGCCACAGATGTGTCACCACTGTGAAGACGCGCCGTGCGCCGGGGTTTGCCCGGTAAATGCGATTACCCGCGTCGATGGCGCCGTACAGCTGAACGAAAGCCTGTGCGTTAGCTGCAAACTGTGCGGCATTGCTTGCCCGTTTGGGGCGATTGAATTTTCCGGCAGCCGTCCGCTGGATATCCCGGCCAACGCCAACTCGCCGAAAGCGCTGCCTGCGCCGCCGGCTCCGGCTCGCGTCAGTACGCTGCTGGACTGGGTGCCTGGTATCCGTGCTATCGCGGTGAAATGCGACCTGTGCCACTTCGACGAAGAAGGCCCGGCCTGCGTGCGTACCTGCCCTACCAAAGCGCTGCATCTGGTGAACAACATGGACATCGCTCGCGTCAGCAAACGCAAACGTGAGCTGACCTTCCATACCGACTTAGGCGATTTGACGCTGTTCCAGGCGCAACAAGGAGAGGCGAAATGAGCGTCATGACGTTGATTAATAGCGCAGTGGCCTGGTTTGCCGTTGCCGCCGTGCTGTCCTTTGTGCTGTCGTTTAATAAATCCCTGAGCGGTTTCGTTGCCGGTATCGGCGGCGCGCTGGGCAGCCTGTGCGCGGGCCTGACGGGTGTTCAGGTGCTGGTACACGGTTTCCCGGTGATGGGCAGCCTGTCGCTGGCCCACTACACCGTGCTGGTCTCCCCGCTGAACGCGGTATGGCTGATTGCGCTCGGCCTGTGCGGCCTGTTTGTCAGCCTCTACAACATTGACTGGCATCGCCATCCGAACACCAAAAGCAACGGTCTGCTGATCAACATCCTGCTGGCGGCTGCCGTCTGCGCGATCGTAGCGAGCAGCTTCGGTTCACTGGTGGTGATGGCGGAAATCATGGCGCTGTGTGGCGCGTTCCTCACCGGCTGCGCCTCCTCCGGCAAGCTGTGGTTTGCGCTGGGCCGTCTGGGCACTATTCTGCTGGCGATTGCCTGCCTGCTGCTGTGGCAGCGCTACGGCACGCTGGATCTGGTGCTGCTGAACGAACGTGCGCAGATGCTGCCAATCGGTTCTGACATCTGGGTGCTGTGCGTGCTGGGCTTCGGCCTGCTGGCAGGGATTATCCCGCTGCACGGTTGGGTGCCGCAGGCGCACGCCAACGCGAGCGCACCGGCCGCTGCGCTGTTCTCTACCGTGGTAATGAAAGTGGGTCTGCTCGGCATTCTCACCGTGTCGCTGCTGGGTGACGTTCAGCCGCTGTGGTGGGGCATTGCGCTGCTGGTGCTGGGCATGATCACCGCATTTGTCGGCGGTCTGTACGCGCTGATGGAGCACAATATTCAGCGTCTGCTGGCGTACCACACGCTGGAAAATATCGGCATCATCCTGCTCGGTTTAGGCGTCGGCGTGACCGGCCTGGCACTGCAGCAGCCGGTGATGGTGGCGCTGGGTCTGACCGGTGGTCTCTACCATCTGCTCAACCATAGCCTGTTCAAAACCACGCTGTTCCTTGGCGCGGGCTCGGTCTGGTTCCGTACCGGTCACCGTGACATCGAGAAGCTGGGCGGGATCGGTAAACGTATGCCGATGATCTCCCTGGCGATGCTGGTTGGCCTGATGTCGATGGCCGCGCTGCCGCCGCTGAACGGCTTTGCTGGCGAATGGGTTATCTACCAGTCCTTCTTCAAGCTGAGCACCAGCGGGGCGTTTATGGGGCGTCTGCTGGGGCCATTGCTGGCCGTTGGCCTGGCGATCACCGGCGCACTGGCGGTGATGTGTATGGCGAAAGTCTACGGCGTCACCTTCCTCGGCGCGCCACGTACTAAAGAGGCGGAAAACGCCTGCTGCGCACCGCTGCTGATGGCGATCAGCACCGTGGTGATGGCGCTGCTGTGTATCGTTGGCGGCGTTGCCGCGCCGTGGCTGCTGCCCATGCTGAGCGCTGCTGTGCCGCTGCCGATGGCTACCGCGCACACCGTGGTCTCCCAGCCGATGATTACCCTGCTGCTGATTGCCTGCCCGCTGCTGCCGTTCATCATTCTGGCGCTGCTCAAAGGCAACCGCCTGCCAAGCCGTTCTCGCGGCGCGGCGTGGGTCTGTGGTTACGACCACGAAGCATCCATGGTGATCACCGCACACGGTTTTGCGATGCCGGTGAAACAGGCCTTTGCCCCGGTGTTGAAACTACGTAAGTGGCTGAACCCGGTCTCTCTGGTTCCGGGCTGGCAGAACGCGGCGGCGCCGCTGCTGCTGCAACGTCTGGCGCTGGTTGAACTGGCGGTGCTGGTCGTGATTGTCATCTCTCGAGGAGCCTGAACATGACGTTCCTATTTGCTGTACTGCAGGCGCTGGTGCTGTTCGCCGTCGCGCCGCTGCTGTCTGGTATCACCCGCGTGCTGCGCGCACGGTTGCATAACCGTCGCGGGCCGGGCGTGATGCAGGAGTATCGCGACATCATCAAACTGCTGGGCCGTCAGAGCATTGGCCCGGATGCCTCCGGCTGGGTCTTCCGCCTGACGCCGTTTGTGATGGTCGGTGTGATGCTGACGATTGCGACCGCGCTGCCGGTGGTGACCGTTGCTTCTCCGATGCCGGGTCTGGGCGACTTGATTACCCTTATCTACCTGTTTGCCGTCGCGCGCTTCTTCTTCGCCATTGCCGGTCTCGACACCGGTAGCCCGTTCACCGCCATCGGCGCAAGCCGTGAAGCGATGCTCGGCGTGCTGGTGGAGCCGATTCTGCTGCTGGGCCTGTGGGTCGCTGCGCTGGTCGCGGGCTCTACCCATATCAGCAATATCACCAACACCCTGTACCACTGGCCGGTCAGCCGCAGCATTCCGCTGGCGCTGGCCTTTTGTGCCTGCGCCTTCGCCACCTTTATCGAAATGGGCAAACTGCCGTTCGACTTAGCGGAAGCGGAGCAGGAGCTGCAGGAAGGCCCACTGTCTGAATACAGCGGCAGCGGCTTCGGCGTGCTGAAGTGGGGCATCAGCCTGAAACAGCTGGTGGTGCTGCAGATGTTCGTTGGCGTCTTTATCCCGTGGGGACAGATGACCAGCTTTAGCGTCGGTGGCCTGGTGATGGCCGTGATTGTCGCCATCGTCAAACTGGTGGTTGGCGTGCTGATTATCGCGCTGTTCGAAAACAGCATGGCGCGTCTGCGTCTGGATATTACTGGTCGCATTACCTGGACCGGGTTCGGTTTAGCCTTTTTAGCCTTCGTCTCCTTGCTGGTGGCGTGATAAGAGAGTTTTGAGCATGTCTGAAGAAAAAGTGGGTCAACACTACCTCGCTGCGCTGCACCAGTCCTTCCCGGGCGTGGTGCTGGACGAAGCCTGGCAGACCAAAGACCAGTTAACGATTACCGTGAAGGTGAACTACCTGCCGGAAGTCGTCGAGTTTCTTTACTACCAGCAGGGCGGCTGGCTGTCGGTGCTGTTCGGCAACGACGAACGTAAACTGAACGGACACTATGCGGTCTACTACGTGCTGTCGATGGAAAAAGGCACCAAGTGCTGGATTACCGTGCGCGTCGAAGTCGACCCTAACACCCTCGAATACCCGTCCGTCACGCCACGCGTTCCGGCGGCAGTCTGGGGCGAGCGCGAAGTTCGCGACATGTACGGCCTGCGCCCGGTGGGCCTGCCTGACGAACGTCGTCTGGTGCTGCCGGATGATTGGCCGGACGAGCTGTACCCGCTGCGTAAAGACAGCATGGACTACCGTCAGCGCCCGGCGCCAACTACCGATGCCGAAACTTACGAGTTCATCAACGAACTGGGCAGCAAGAAAAACAACGTGGTGCCCATTGGCCCACTGCACGTCACCTCCGATGAACCGGGCCACTTCCGTCTGTTCGTTGACGGCGAGAACATTATCGACGCCGATTACCGTCTGTTCTATGTCCACCGTGGCATGGAAAAACTGGCGGAAACCCGCATGGGTTACAACGAAGTCACCTTCCTGTCCGACCGCGTGTGCGGCATCTGCGGCTTTGCCCACAGCACCGCCTACACCACCTCCGTCGAGAACGCGATGGGCATCGTGGTGCCGGAACGTGCGCAGATGATCCGCGCCATTCTGCTGGAAGTTGAGCGTCTGCACTCGCACCTGCTGAACCTCGGCCTGGCGTGCCACTTCACCGGCTTTGACTCCGGCTTTATGCAGTTCTTCCGCGTCCGTGAAGCCTCCATGAAAATGGCGGAAATCCTTACCGGCGCGCGTAAAACCTACGGCCTGAACCTGATTGGCGGTATCCGTCGTGACTTCCTGAAAGACGACATGATCCAGACCCGTCAGCTGGCGCAGCAGATGCGTCGCGACGTACAGGATCTGGTGGATATTCTGCTGAGCACCCCGAACATGGAACAGCGCACCGTCGGTATCGGCCGCCTGGATCCGGAAATCGCCCGTGACTTCAGTAACGTCGGTCCGATGGTTCGCGCCAGCGGCCACGCCCGTGATACCCGTGCCGATCACCCGTTTGTGGGCTACGGTCTGCTGCCGATGGAAGTACACAGCGAGCAGGGTTGTGACGTTATCTCCCGCCTGAAAGTGCGTATCAACGAAGTGTTCACCGCGCTGAACATGATTGATTACGGCCTCGATAACCTGCCTGGCGGTCCGCTGGCAGTGGAAGGGTTCACCTACATTCCAAACCGTTTCGCGCTGGGCTTCTCAGAAGCGCCTCGTGGCGATGATATTCACTGGAGCATGACCGGCGACAACCAGAAGCTGTACCGCTGGCGCTGCCGCGCGGCGACCTACGCCAACTGGCCAACTCTGCGCTACATGCTGCGCGGCAACACCGTTTCCGATGCGCCGCTGATTATCGGTAGCCTCGACCCTTGCTACTCCTGTACCGACCGTATGACCGTGGTCGACGTGCGTAAGAAGAAGAGCAAGGTCGTGCCGTACAAAGAGCTTGAGCGCTACAGCATCGAGCGTAAGAACTCGCCGCTGAAATAAGGAATCGTCATGTTTACCTTTATCAAAAAAGTCATCAAAACCGGCACTACGACATCGTCCTATCCGCTGGAACCGATGCCGGTTGATAAAAACTTCCGCGGCAAGCCGGAACACAATCCGCAGCAGTGTATCGGCTGCGCGGCGTGCGTGAACGCCTGCCCATCGAACGCCCTGACGGTGGAAACCGACCGCGTCAGCAATCAGCTGGCGTGGCAGTTCAACCTCGGCCGCTGCATCTTCTGCGGCCGCTGCGAAGAAGTGTGCCCGACGGCGGCGATCAAGCTGTCGCAGGAGTACGAACTGGCGGTGTGGAAGAAAGAAGATTTCTTGCAGCAGTCCCGTTTTGATATCTGCAACTGCCGCGTCTGCAACCGTCCGTTTGCGGTGCAAAAAGAGATTGATTACGCCATTGCGCTGCTCAAGCACAACGGCGACAGCCGCGCGGAAAACCACCGCGAAAGCTTTGAGACCTGCCCGGAATGTAAGCGTCAGAAATGTTTGGTGCCTTCCGACCGTATTGACCTGACTCGCCACATGAAAGAGGCCATCTGATGAGCAACTTAATAGGGCCACGCGACGACAACGGCATGCCGGTGCCGATGACGGTAGAAGAATCTATCGCCAGCATGAAAGCGTCGCTGCTGAAAAACATCAAGCGTTCCGCCTACGTGTACCGCGTGGACTGCGGCGGCTGTAACGGCTGCGAAATCGAAATCTTTGCCACGCTTTCACCGCTGTTCGACGCCGAACGTTTTGGTATTAAAGTGGTGCCGTCACCGCGTCATGCCGACATTCTGCTGTTTACCGGTGCGGTGACCCGCGCCATGCGTTCGCCGGCGCTGCGCGCCTGGCAGTCCGCGCCGGACCCGAAAATCTGTATCTCCTACGGCGCCTGCGGCAACAGCGGCGGTATCTTCCACGACCTGTACTGCGTCTGGGGCGGCACCGATAAAATCGTTCCGGTAGACGTTTACATTCCTGGCTGCCCGCCAACGCCTGCGGCAACGCTCTACGGCTTTGCCATGGCGCTGGGTCTGCTGGAACAGAAAATCCACGCGCGTGCGCCAAGTGAACTGGACGCGCAGCCGGCTGAAATTCTGCATCCGGATATGGTCCAGCCGCTGCGCGTGCAGGTTGACCGCGCCGCGCGCCGTCTGGCGGGCTACCGCTATGGTCGCCAGATTGCCGACGACTATATGCTGCATCTGGGCCAGGGTGACACTCAGGTTCAGCAGTGGCTGGCCACAGAAAACGATCCGCGTCTGACGGAAATCGTCACGCAGCTTAACCACGTAGTAGAAGAGGCACGTATTCGATGAGCGAACAGGTGGTGTTCAGTCAACTGAGCCGTAAATTTATTGATGAGAACGATGCCACGCCTTCCGAGGCGCAGCAGGTTGTCTATTACAGCCTGGCGATTGGCCACCACCTCGGGGTCATCGACTGCCTCGAAGCCGCGCTGACCTGCCCGTGGGATGAATATCTGGCGTGGATTGCTACGCTTGAAGCGGACAGTACGGCGCGGCGCAAGATGGAAGGCGTGCCGAAGTACGGCGAGATTGTCATCGACAGCAACCACGTGTCGATGCTGGCGAACGCGTTTGATAAGGCGCGGGCGTCACAAACCCCGCAGCAAAAAGAGTGGAGCCAGGCGATGCTCAATATGTTGCACGCCATTCATCAGGAGAGCGCCATCTATCTTATGGTGCGTCGCCTGCGCGACTGATTTTACGATTGAGGAATGACCATGACTGACGTTTTACTCTGTGTCGGCAATAGCATGATGGGCGACGATGGCGCTGGCCCTCTGCTGGCAGAAATGTGTGCAGCCCAGCCGAAAGGGGCGTGGGTTGTGATTGACGGCGGCAGCGCGCCGGAAAACGATATTGTGGCGATCCGCGAGCTGAACCCGGCTCGCCTGCTGATTGTCGATGCCACCGATATGGGGCTGAACCCGGGTGAGATTCGCATTATCGACCCGGACGACATCGCCGAAATGTTTATGATGACCACCCACAATATGCCGCTGAACTACCTGGTGGATCAGCTGAAGGACGACGTGGGTGAGGTGATTTTCCTCGGCATTCAGCCGGATATCGTGGGCTTTTATTACCCAATGACCCAGGCGATTAAAGATGCGGTTGAGGTGGTTTATCAGCGTCTTGAAGGGTGGCAGGGGAACGGCGGGTTTGCGCAGTTGGAAGCTGAGGACGAAGAGTAATTCCCGGCGTCGCTACGCTCGGCCGGGCTACATTTGACTCGTAGCCCGGGCGAGGCGTTGACGCCGACCCCGGGATGGCACCTACGCCAAATCTTCCCCGTTACTGGCAATCACCTTCTTATACCACCAGAACGACTTCTTACGCGTCCGCGCCAGCGTCCCATTCCCCGCGTCATCACGGTCAACGTAGACAAACCCGTAGCGCTTGCTCATCTCACCGGTTGAGGCCGCCACCAGATCGATACAGCCCCAGGTGGTGTAACCCATCACCGGAATCCCATCCTCAATGGCTTCCCCCATCGCCCGAATATGCTCGCGCAGATAGCTGATGCGGTAATCGTCATCAATCTGCCCGTCAGCGTTAACCACGTCTTTCGCGCCAAGGCCGTTTTCCACCAGGAATAGCGGCTTCTGGTAACGGTCGTACATCATGTTCATGGTGATGCGCAGGCCGAGCGGGTCGATACCCCAGCCCCATTCGCTGGCTTCGATATACGGGTTTTTCAGCGACTTCACGATATTCGCCGCGTTGGTATTGTTGGCATTCATCTCCGCCGACGCGCAGCGCGAGGCGTAATAGCTGAACGAAACAAAATCGACGGTGTGCTTGAGGATCTCGTCATCGCCCGCTTCTTTAACAATCGTCACGCCTTTCTCACGGAACACCCGCGCCGAGTAGGCCGGGTAGCGACCGCGCGCCTGCACGTCGATAAAGAACAGGTTCTCGCGGTCTTTCTCCAGCGCTGCCCACACGTCTTCTGGCTTGCAGGAGTAAGGGTAGAAATTACCGCCCGCCAGCATGCAGCCGACCTGGTTTTGCGGGTTGACCTCATGGGCGATTTTGGTCGCCAGCGCGCTAGCCACCAGCTCGTGGTGCGCGGCCTGGTATTTCACCTGATCCTGATTTTCACCCTCTTCAAACACCAGCCCCGCGCCGGAGAACGGGCTGTGCAGCATGATGTTGATTTCGTTGAAGGTCAGCCAGTACTTCACCAGCCCGTCGAACGCCTCAAAGCAGGTGCGGGCGTAACGGGCGAAAAAATCGACCATTTTACGGTTGCGCCATGAACCGTACTCGGTGACCAGATGCATCGGCACGTCGAAGTGGCACAGGGTGACCAGCGGCTCAATGCCGTACTTCCGGCACTCGAGGAACAGGTCGCGATAGAAAGCGATGCCCGCTTCGTTTGGCGTCAGTTCGTCGCCGTTCGGGTAGAGTCGGCTCCAGGCAATCGAGGTGCGGAATACGGTAAAGCCCATCTCCGCCATCAGCGCGATATCTTCTTTGTAGCGATGATAAAAATCGATCGCCTGATGGCTCGGGTAGAACTCATCGTCGCGCAGGGTAAAGCGCTTCTCTTGCCCCAGCTTCACCGGCAGGCGGTTTACGCCGTGCGGGATCATATCCACGGTGGTCAGCCCTTTGCCGCCCTCAAGATAAGCCCCTTCGGCCTGGTTGGCGGCAATGGCGCCGCCCCAGAGAAACCCTTGCGGAAATGTCGACATGCGTTACCTCGCTAAAAAATTATGAAATTCGTGCCGCTGCCGCACCGGCAGGCGCGGTGGCCTGACGCTTACGCGCCTCAGCGGCGGCCTCTTCGACGGGAATATCTTCAAAACCAAGAATCAACGTCAGCACAAAGGAGAGCACCACCGCCAGCGCCATCACCCCAAATACCCAGACGATGGTCATCGGGTTGGCCGGGTCGAAGAACTGCACGCTGGTGAACAGGCCCGGTGCCGCCATGGAGTGGCTGGCAAGACCTGCGGCACCGGCAATCCCGCCGCAGATAAAGCCGCTTATCAGGCTGGCAATCAGCGGGCGCTTCAGGCGAACAGCCACCCCGTACAGCGCTGGTTCAGAAATCCCGGCCAGAATGGCGGACGCGGCGGCCGCCAGCGCGGTCTGGCGCAGCTCCGGGTTTTTGGTTTTCCATGCCACCGCCAGCGACGAACCGCCGAGCGACAGATTGGCGCCGATTTCCGATGGCATCACCATGCCCTCTTTGCCGGTCTCGGCGATGGTCTGAATGATGGTGGGCGTAAAGACGCGGTGCATCCCGGTCATCACCAGCAGCGGCCACAGCGCGCCCATAATGGCAACCGACAGCCATCCGAGGTAGCCGTGAATGGTGTACACCAGTGCAGAGATGGCGCTACCGATCCAGATGCCAATCGGGCCAATCAGCAGGATCGCCAGCGGCGCGGCGATCAACACGATCAGCATCGGTTTGAGGAAGTTTTTGGTGACCGCCGGGGTAATTTTATCGACCCAGCGTTCAATGTAGGAGAGGCACCAGGTCATCACCAGCGCCGGGATTACGGTATAGGTGTACTTTACCGCCGTCACCGGGATAAAGGCGAATTCGACGTGCTCGCCCTGGGCCGCTTTCGCCATCAGCTCAATAAAGCTCGGATGCACCAGCACCCCGGCAATAGCAATCGCCAGCGACATATTGGTTTTGAACTTCACCGCCGCGGAGGCAGCGACCATCAGCGGCAGGAAGAAGAACGCGCCGTCGCCGATCACCGTCAGAATAGTGAGCGTCGGTGCGCCTTTTGGCAGCACGCCGGTCATCTCGAGGATCATCGCCAGCAGCTTAACCATCGATCCGCCGATAATCGCCGGGATCAGCGGCGACATGGTGCCGATCAGCGCGTCGAGGATCCCGGCGCCGATGCGGCGTAAGGTGAGCTTCGGTTTTCCGACCGGGGCGGCAGGCTGTAGGTTGCTCGGCAGCAGGTTCACCACCTCACGGTAGGCCTGGGAGACGGTGTTGCCGATAATCACCTGGCACTGGTTGTCATTACGCACCACGCCCAGCACGCCGCTGATGCCCTTGAGGCTGGCGCTGTCGACCTGCGTTTCATCTTTCAGTACAAAGCGCAGGCGGGTCATGCAGTGCGTGACGGCGGAGATGTTCTCCACGCCGCCAAGCGCGCCCACCACGGATTGCGCCAGAGCCGCATAGTTTTTAGACATCGGAAAATCCTGTTTTATCAGTAGGGTACTTATCGCTCATCGCCCGGTGTGGCGGGGTGATGAAACGCTGCATAGGAAACCGGTTCCACATAATATTCATGTGTTATTTTTGTTACATCAAGATCTAATTTTTGTTTTTGGTTAATTCGTGAAACCGATCACATGAACCAACATTGGGCAAAAAGCGCGCAGATCGGTGGATGCTGAAAATAGCGAAACGGTGAAGTACACTGCTGGCAAATGATTTCTCAAAGGTATGACTATGACGACAATGCTGGAGGTGGCGCGACGGGCGGGCGTGTCGAAAGCCACCGTATCCCGGGTGCTATCGGGCAACGGTTATGTCAGTCAGGAGACGAAAGACCGGGTGTTTCTGGCCATTGAAGAGAGTGGCTATCGGCCTAATCTTCTGGCGCGTAATCTGGCGACCAAAAAGACGCAGACGCTGGGGCTGGTGGTCACCAACACGCTCTATCACGGGGTCTATTTCAGCGAACTGCTGTTCCACGCGGCGAGCATGACCGAAGATCAGGGGCGGCGGTTGATTCTGGCGGACGGTAAGCACAGCGCGCAAGAAGAGCGGGACGCGATTCAGTATCTGCTCGACCTGCGCTGCGACGGCATTATTATTTATCCCCGTTTTCTGAGCGTCGACGATATTGACGACATTATTCAGCAGCAACAGCAGCCGATATTAGTGATTAACCGTCGGCTGCGGCGAAATAGCAGCCACTGCGTGTATTGCGATCAAAAATCCGCCAGCCAGAATGCGGTGGAGCGGTTAATTCTCCTTGGCCATCGCGATATTGCGTTTATTACCGGCTCGCTGGATTCTCCTACCGGTATTGAACGCCTGTCCGGCTATAAAGACGCGCTGACGAAGCACGGCATTACCGTGCGTAATGAGCTGATTGTGCAAGGAAAGTGGACGCCCGCGACCGGCGCCGCCGGAGTGGATGCGCTGCTGGACAGCAAGGTGAACTTTAGCGCGCTGGTTGCCAGTAATGACGATATGGCGGTCGGGGCGATTAAACGTCTGCATGCGCGCGGAATAAACGTACCGCAGCAGGTTTCGGTGCTGGGTTTTGATGATATTACTCTCGCACCGTATATGGTGCCGTCGCTCTCCAGCGTGCGAATTCCGGTCACGGAAATGATCAAAGAGACCATCCACCGCCTTATTTTTATGCTCGACGGCGGGGATTTTAAATATCAGCAAACCTTCCCTGGTGAACTGATTGAGCGTGAGTCCATCGTCCCCGGTCCGCACGCTTAGCGTCGTCATCTGTCATCTGTCATCTGTCATCGTCATAAGTGACGATGACAGCTTATCTCTCATCATCATCAATAAAATCTCCTTAAAAAACAGCTAACTAAAAGTTGGCTCGAATAATGCATTCTCCCGCGAATTCACTGTCATTGCTGGAGAAGTTGATGAACCGTTTCATCATTGCTGATGCGAGTAAATGTATTGGCTGCCGGACATGCGAAGTCGCATGCGTGGTTTCCCACCAGGAAGATCAGGACTGCGCCGCGCTGACGCCGCAATCTTTCCTGCCCCGTATTCACGTTATTAAAGGCGTAGATGTCTCTACCGCCACCGCCTGCCGCCAGTGCGAAGACGCGCCGTGCGCTAACGTCTGCCCGAACGGCGCAATCAGCCGCGACAAAGGCTTTATCCACGTGATGCAGGAACGCTGCATCGGCTGCAAAACCTGCGTGGTGGCGTGCCCTTATGGTGCGATGGAAGTGGTGGTGCGTCCGGTGGTTCGTAACAGCGGCGCGGGCCTGAAGGTGCGTGCGGAGAAAGCGGAAGCCAACAAATGTGACCTCTGCTACCACCGTGAAGCCGGTCCGGCCTGTATGGAAGCCTGCCCGACTCACGCGCTGTTTTGCGTCGACCGCAGCAAGCTTGAGCAGTTGAGCGCGGAAAAACGCCGTCGCGCCGCGCTTGATAGCGCCGCGTCTATCTCTCTTTAATCATCCTTATTTCTCTTTTAACAGGTCTGTTACTGATGAAAAAAATCACGAGTGTGTGCCCTTACTGTGGGGCTGGTTGCAAACTGAAGCTGGTTGTCGACAACGGTAAAATTATCCGCGCCGAGGCCGCCGACGGTAAAACCAACCAGAATGAGCTGTGCCTGAAGGGCTATTACGGCTGGGACTTTCTGAACGACACCAAGCTGCTGACCCCCCGATTAACGCAGCCGATGATCCGCTATGAAAAAGGCGGCAAGTTCACTCCCGTGAGCTGGGATGAGGCGATTCGCTACACCGCGAAGCGTCTTGGCGATATCAAAGCCAAATTCGGGCCGCGCGCCATTATGACCACTGGGTCATCGCGCGGCACCGGCAATGAAACCAACTACGTGATGCAGAAATTCGCCCGCGGCGTGCTGCACACCAATAACGTCGACTGCTGCGCGCGCGTCTGTCACGGCCCTTCAGTGGCCGGGCTTCAGGACGTGCTGGGCAACGGCGCGATGAGCAACAGCATCGGCGATATTGAAAACTCTCGCTGCCTGCTGGTCTTTGGCTACAACTGCGCGGACTCGCACCCGATTGTGGCGCGTCGCGTGATTAAGGCGAAAGACAAAGGGGCCAAAATTATCGTCTGCGATCCGCGTCGTATTGAAACCGCGCGCATCGCCGACCAGCATCTGCAGATGCGTAACGGCAGCAATATGGCGCTGGTGAATGCTTTCGCCCACGTGCTGCTGGAAGAAGACCTGTACGACCACGAGTACGTTTCTCGCTACACCACCGGGCTTGATGATTTGCGTGAAGTGGTTAAAGACTACGCACCGGAAGCGGTGGAATCGTTGACCGGTATTCCGGCCATGCAGGTTCGCCAGGCGATGCGTACCTACGCGGCCGCGCCGTCGGCGACCATTATGTGGGGCATGGGCGTCACCCAGTTTGGCCAAGCGGTTGACGTGGTGAAAGGGCTGGCAAGCCTGGCGCTGCTGACCGGTAACCTCGGGCGCGAAGCGGTCGGTGTTGGCCCGGTGCGTGGGCAGAACAACGTGCAGGGCGCGTGTGATATGGGCGTGCTGCCAAACCAGTTCCCTGGCTATCAGGATGTGGTGGATGCCGCCGTGCGCGAGAAGTTCGCCAAAGCCTGGGGCATCGATGCCAGCCTGATGGACGACAAAGTGGGCGTGCGTATTACCGAAGTGCCGCATCTGGCCATCGAAGGGAAGGTGAAAGCCTACTACATCATGGGCGAAGACCCGCTGCAAACCGAGGCGGATTTAGGTCTCGTGCGCAAAGGGTTTGAAGCGCTCGACTTTGTGGTGGTGCAGGACATCTTTATGACCAAGACCGCCGAGCAGGCGGACGTGCTGCTGCCCGCCACCTCATGGGGTGAACACGGCGGCGTCTTCACCTGCGCCGACCGCGGCTTCCAGCGCTTCGAGAAAGCCATCGAACCGACCTACAACGTCAAGCGCGACTGGGAAATTATCAGCCTGCTGGCAAGCGAAATGGGCTACCCGATGCATTACGACGATAACCAGCAAATCTGGGACGAAATGCGCGAGCTGTGCCCGCTGTTCTACGGCGTCACCTACGAGAAAATGGGCGAGATAGGGCATGTACAGTGGCCGTGCCCGACCCTTGACCATCCGGGGACACCGTATTTGTACGAAGGCAATCAGTTCGCCACGCCTGACGGTAAAGGCCACCTGTTCGCGGCACCGTGGCGTGCGCCAGCCGAAACGCCGGACGCCGACTTCCCGCTGGTGCTCTGCACCGTACGCGAGGTCGGGCACTACTCCTGTCGCTCGATGACCGGCAACTGCGCGGCGCTGCAATCGCTCGCCGATGAGCCAGGCTTTGTGCAGATGAATCCGCAGGATGCCAACCTGCTTGGCGTGCATGATAAGCAGCTGGTGTGGGTCTCCTCACGTCGCGGCAAAGTGATTAGCCGCGCCTGCGTGAGCGAACGCATCAACCACGGCAGCGTTTATATGACCTACCAATGGTGGATTGGCGCCTGCAACGAACTGACCCAGGATAACCTCGACCCTATCTCAAAAACGCCGGAAACCAAGTATTGCGCGGTGAAAATCGAGGCGATTGAGGATCAGAACTGGGCCGAAATCTACGCGCAGGATAGCTATCAGTCGATGAAAACGCGCCTGAACGCGGCGCTCAACGGGTAATCAGATGAACGCAAACGGCGTGCAGATCCGTATCTGCGGAAAAGTACAGGGGGTGGGTTTCCGTCCTTTCGTTTGGCAGTTAGCCAAACAGCGCGGCTGCCTCGGTGATGTCTGCAACGACAGCGCCGGGGTACTGCTGCGCCTCTACGGTGATGAAGCGGACTTTATCGCCGCGCTGTACCAGTACTGCCCGCCGCTTGCGCGCATTGATAGTACCCACGTCGAGCCCTTTGAGTGGCCGACGCTGCCAACCGATTTCACCATCCGCCAGAGCGGTGCCGGGGCGATGAGCACCCAGATTGTCCCCGATGCGGCAACCTGTCCGGCGTGCCTGGCAGAAATGAACGACCCGCAGGAGCGGCGCTATCGCTACCCGTTTATCAACTGCACCCACTGCGGGCCGCGCTTTACCATTATTCACGCCATGCCCTATGACCGCCCGCTGACGGTGATGGCGGCATTTCCGCTCTGCCCGCAGTGCGAGGCGGAGTACCGAAATCCTTATGACCGCCGTTTTCACGCCCAGCCGGTGGCCTGCGCCGAGTGCGGGCCGTGGTTGATGTGGCAAAGCGGTGAACAACGCGCGGAAAAAGAGGCGGCGCTTGCCGCCGCTATTGCCATGATTGATGCCGGTGGCATTGTGGCAGTGAAGGGCATTGGCGGCTTCCATCTGGCCTGCGATGCCGGAAATTCCGCGGCGGTGACGACGCTCCGCGCGCGCAAACATCGCCCGGCAAAACCGCTGGCGGTGATGGTGGCGAACGCTGACGCGCTGTCAATTGACGCGCGCTCGTTGCTGAAAACCCCCGCCGCACCGATTGTGCTGGTGGATAAACATCTGATTCCCGGGGTCTGCCCGGAGATTGCGCCGGATCTTGCGGAGGTTGGCGTGATGCTGCCCGCCAACCCGCTACAGCATTTGCTAATGCAGGCGCTGGCGCGCCCGCTGGTGATGACCTCCGGCAACCTGAGCGGCAAACCCCCGGCGTTGACTAACGATGATGCACTGACCGATCTGGCTGATATTGCCGACGGCTTTCTGCTGCACAACCGCGATATCGTGCAGCGTATGGACGATTCGGTGGTGCGTCAGAGCGGTGAGATGCTGCGCCGTTCGCGTGGCTATGTGCCGGATGCATTGACCCTGCCGCCGGGCTTTCGCGATGTGCCGCCGATGCTCTGCCTCGGCGCGGACATGAAAAATACCTTCTGCCTGGTGCGCGGTGACCGGGCGGTACTCAGCCAGCACTTTGGCGACCTGACCGACGACGGCGTGGAAGCCCAGTGGCGGCAGGCGCTGGCGCTGATGCAGTCCATTTACGACTTTGTGCCGCAGGCGGTGGTGGCGGATTACCATGCGGCCTATCGCTCGTCGCAGTGGGCGGCGGAACTGGCGCTGCCGCAGCATCAGGTGCTGCATCATCACGCGCACATTGCCGCCTGCCTTGCCGAGCACGACTGGCCGCTTGACGGCGGCGAGGTGATCGCGATGGCGCTCGACGGTATTGGCATGGGCGAGCACGGTGCGCTGTGGGGCGGTGAGTGTCTGCGCGTGAGCTACCGCGAGTGTGAACATCTTGGCGGCCTGCCCGCCGTGGCGCTGCCGGGCGGTGACCTGGCGGCACGTCAGCCGTGGCGTAACCTGTTGGCGCATTGCCTGGCGTTCGTGCCCGGCTGGGAAACGTTTGATGCTACGCAGACCGTACAGCAGCAGAACTGGCCGCTGCTGGCGCAGGCGATTCAGCGCGGGATCAACAGTCCGGTGGCGTCTTCCTGCGGCCGCCTGTTTGACGCGGTGGCCTGTGCGGTCGGCTGCGCGCCGCTGGCGCTGAGCTACGAAGGCGAGGCCGCCTGTCGGCTGGAAGCGCTGGCGTCGGGCAGTGCGGGCGTGAGACATCCAGTGACGATGCCGGTTGTTGATAATCAGCTGGATCTCGCCACCTTCTGGCAGGCATGGCTGAGCTGGCAGGCGACCCCGGCGCAAAAAGCGTGGGCGTTTCATGATGCGCTGGCGCAGGGCATTGCCGCCTTAATGCGTCAGCACGCAGAGCGTCTGTCGCTCTCGACGCTGGCTTTCGGCGGCGGCGTACTGCACAACGCGCTGCTGCGCAGCCGCCTGACGCACTATCTACACGATTTCACTTTGCTCTTTCCGAAGCGTTTACCCGCGGGGGATGGGGCAATTTCATACGGGCAGTCTGTGATTGCTGCAGCTCGCCATCTGGTTTAAGGAGTTACTCATGTTGTGGAATGTTCTTCGTCAACAGCCGCGCGCAACGCTGCTGGTTATGGTTCTCGTGTTGGCGAATTTACTGGCCTGGGGTTGGGCATGGCAGGCATTTGGTCATAACGGCGCGCTGATGGCCGCCAGTCTGCTGGCGTGGGGCTACGGCCTGCGTCATGCGGTGGACGCTGACCACATTGCAGCGATTGATAACGTCACCCGTAAAATGATGCAGCAGGGTAAGCGCCCGTTCGGCGTCGGTGCCTGGTTCTCACTCGGCCACTCCTCCATCGTGGTGCTGGCATCGGTAGCGATTGCCGCTACGGCGACCGCGTTCCAGCATAAGATGAGCTGGTTCCACGACACCGGTAGCATCATCGGCACCACCGTGTCGGCGGTGTTCCTGCTGGCGATGGCGCTGGTCAACCTGATTATTCTGCGCGGCGTGTGGCGCAGCTTCCAGGCGCTGAAAAAAGGCGAGTCGGTCTCCGCCGACCTGCCGGTGACCGGCGGCATGATGAGCGCGCTGTTCAGCCGTACTTTCCGCCTGATTGGCAAGAGCTGGCATATGTATCTGGTCGGCTTCCTGTTTGGCCTCGGTTTTGATACCGCCACAGAAATTGGCGTGCTGGGCATCTCTGCTGCCAGCGCATCCAGCGGGATGTCGATGTGGTCGATTATGGTCTTCCCGGCGCTGTTCGCGAGCGGCATGGCGCTGGTCGATACGCTGGATAACATTCTGATGGTGGGCGCGTACGGTTGGGCCTTCAACAAGCCGCAGCGTAAGCTTTACTACAATATGACCATTACCGGTGCCTCCGTGGTGGTCGCGCTGTTTATTGGTGGGCTGGAAGCGCTGGGGCTGATTATCGATAAGTTCGACCTGACCGGCGGCATCTGGAGCGGGGTATCGATGCTCAGCGACAACCTCGGCAACGCGGGCTTTGTGGTGATTGGCCTGTTCGCGCTGTGCTGGCTGGTGTCGATGGTCAACTACCGCTGGCGTAACTATGACGCGCTGGTGGTGCGTTAAGATTTGAGCCGTTCCCGGCGGCGCTGCACTTGGCCGGGCTACAGATCGAATGTAGCCCGGCCAAGCGCAGCGCCGCCGGGGAAACTCCGGACGCAAAAACAAAAAAAGCCCCGGGGCAGCGGGGCAAAAATCAGACTTTAGCGCTTCCTTGCGCGTGAGGTTAAGTCAAACAGTGGACACAGCGTTTACTTCTTAACTCGCGAGCGACTTCAACAGACCAAAGGCCTCTTTCATTCGCTCCTCGCTAACCACGAATGCCCGCAGCTGCTGGCCTTCGTCGTAGCCTTGCGCCAGCATACCGTCGGCGCGGGTTTCAATCTTCCAGTTCAAATCCTGACGGCGGGTTTCACCGGCCAGATGCAGCGGCAGATCCGGCGTTTTCACCTTCACCAGCATGTTCGGCAGCTTCAGCTCGCCGGACTGGCCGAGAATATTCTTCGCCAGACACATCGCGCTCATCAGAATCGGCTGCAGGAACGGCAGCACGGTACCGTTGATCTCCGCGCAGTCGCCCAGCGCATAGATATCCGGGTTGCTGGTACGCAGGGTACTATCGACCTTCACACCGCGGTTAATCTCGAGACCTGCCATGCGCGCCAGCGCCGTTTCAGGACGCAGGCCGGTGGCGGCCACCACCGCATCAACCTCGACGTGACGGTCGCGGTCAAAGGAGGCACGAATGCCGGTGGCGGTCTGCTCCAGCGACTGCAGCTGGGATTTCAGCAGCAGATGGATGCCCATGTCGGTCAGACGATGCTGCAACCGGCTGCTCACTTCCGGCGGCATCAGCGAGGCCAGCACGCTGGCGGAGTTATCGACCACGGTGACCGCTTTACCGGCGCGACTAAAGTCCATCGCCAGCTCGCTGCCAATCAAACCACCGCCGATAATCAGCACGCGTCGGGCATCGCGCAGCGTACTTTGCGCGGCGCCGAACTCCTGTTGGCTGTTGAGGGTCAGCATCAGCGCCTTGCCCTGTACCGGCGGCACGATGGTTGACGCGCCCGTTGCCAGCACCAGCTTGTCGTACTGCCACTCATGGTTCTGGCTTTTCACCACATGCGCGTTGGCGTCGATGCCGGTCACCCAGGTCTGCGGGAACAGATTCAGGTTGTACTGCTCGGCGAACTCGCCTGCGGTTTGCAGGGTGAGGTCGGCGGCGGTTTGCCCCCGGCTCACCACGTGGCTTAAGTCCGGTTTGTTGTACTCGTCGATGCTGTCGGCGGCGATGAGCGTCAGTTTGACGCTCGCGTCGAGCTTACGAATATTCTTCACCAGCTGGCGGGCGGCGAAGCCCGAGCCGATGATCACGATGCCATGATTCATTTTGCCTCCGTCGCCATCACGTCAAAGACATCTTTCCCTAATGAACATTCCGGGCACAGGAAGTTATCCGGGACTTCGCTCCACGGGGTGCCTGGCTGGACGTCCTGGTTTGGTTCGCCTTTCGCCGGGTCGTAAACCCACTGGCATACGCTGCACTGCATGCTTGGGCCGAGGTCGGCTGCGGCAGCGGCGGCACAGGCGCAGGCCTCTTTCGCGGCGTCTGGTTTTGCCGTGGCTTGTGGCAGCGGAGCCAGTGCCCACTGACGGGCGATTTCACGACCGTGCTGACGGCATACTTCCAGCGCATCAATATCAGGACGCCATTTGGCTTTCAGGCTCAGGGACATTTCAAAGCCGGCATCCTGCAAACGGGTGGACAGACGGTCTACAGCGCCGCCGCTCCAGCCGTGAGAACCAAAGGCGCTCGCGCGTTTGTTACGGAAGCGCAGGCCGGTCATCTCTTCCACCAGGCCAGCGATTTTCGGCATCATCACGTTGTTCATGGTTGAAGTCCCCACCAGCACGCCTTTAGAACGGAAGACGTTGGTCAGAATTTCGTTTTTATCGCTGCGGGCGACGTTGAAGATTTTCACCGCCACGTTCGGGTCTACTTCGTTGATCCCCTGAGCAATCGCATCCGCCATCATGCGGGTGTTGTTGGACATGGTGTCGTAGAAGAGGGTGATACGGTCTTCCTGATAGTCCGCCGCCCATTTCAGATACAGTTCCACAATCTGGGTTGGGTTTTCACGCCATACCACACCGTGGGAGGTGGCAATCATATCAACCGGCAGGTTGAAGCCGAGGATCTCGGTGATTTTTGGCGTCACCAGACGGCTGAACGGGGTCAGGATGTTGGCGTAGTAGCGCTGGCACTGTTCGAACAGTTCGGTCTGGTCAACTTCGTCGTTGAACAGGCGTTCGTCGCAGTAGTGCTGACCGAAGGCATCGTTACTGAACAGCACCGCGTCGCCGGTCATGTAGGTCATCATGCTGTCAGGCCAGTGCAGCATCGGGGTTTCAACGAAGATCAGTTGTTTGCCGTTACCGATGTCCAGGCTGTCGCCGGTTTTCACCACGTGGAAGTTCCACTCCGGGTGATGGTGGTGGCCGTTGATGGAGTCAATGGCGTTGGCGGTGCAGTAGATTGGGGTGTCCGGAATCTGCGACATCAGTTCGGTCAGCGCACCGGCGTGGTCTTCTTCGGCGTGGTTAATGATGATGTAGTCGATATCAGCCAGGTCGATTTCGCCGCGCAGGTTCTGCACGAATTCACGGCTGAATTTATGGTCGACGGTATCAATCAGGACGTTTTTCTCTTCACGGATAAGGTAGCTGTTGTAGCTGCTGCCGCGCAGCGTTTTGTATTCGGTACCGTGGAAATCACGTACTTCCCAATCACGTTGACCAACCCAATGAATGTTATTTTTAACCAGAATAGACATAGCAACCTCAATTAATTCAGCGTTTTTTCAAAAAAGATGTATTGCTAATTGCAGGTTGTGTGCCAACTTTGTAATTATTTGATTTTGCTGGATTAATTAATTTATGCCTCTTTGTTGTTAGTCAAAATGACTATGCTTGATATTGTCAATATGACATTATGCATTGTCAAAATGACTGTAAGAGGTACGCCATGAGCTTTTCCGTTGATGTGCTGGCTGGCATTGCTATCGAACTCCAGCGCGGCGTCGGCCATCAGGACCGATTTCAGCGTCTGATCACCACGCTGCGCCAGGTGCTGGAGTGCGATGCCTCCGCGCTGCTGCGCTATGACGCGCGGCAGTTTATTCCGCTGGCGATTGATGGGCTGGCGAAAGACGTGCTCGGCAGGCGCTTTACCCTCGAAGGGCATCCGCGGCTGGAGGCGATTGCCCGCGCGGGCGACGTGGTGCGTTTCCCGGCGGATAGCGACTTGCCGGACCCGTACGATGGCCTGATCCCCGGCCAGGAGAGCCTGAAAGTCCACGCCTGCATCGGGCTGCCGCTGTTTGCCGGGCAGAACCTGATTGGCGCACTGACCCTCGACGGTATGTCGCCGGACCAGTTTGATGTATTCAGCGATGAAGAGCTACGGCTGATTGCCGCGCTGGCGGCGGGAGCGCTCAGCAATGCGCTGCTGATTGAACAGCTTGAAAGCCAGAACATGCTGCCGGGCGCGCCGACCGACTTCGAGCAGGTGAAAGAGACGCAGATGATCGGTCTGTCGCCGGGCATGATGCAGCTGAAAAAAGAGATTGAGATTGTCGCCGCTTCCGACCTGAACGTACTGATAAGCGGCGAAACCGGCACCGGGAAAGAGCTAGTGGCAAAGGCGATTCACGAAGGCTCGCCGCGCGCAGTCAGCCCGCTGGTTTACCTGAACTGCGCCGCGCTGCCGGAGAGCGTGGCCGAGAGTGAGCTGTTTGGTCACGTCAAAGGGGCGTTTACCGGGGCTATCAGCAACCGCAGCGGCAAGTTTGAGATGGCCGATAACGGCACGCTGTTCTTAGATGAAATTGGCGAGCTGTCGCTGGCGCTACAGGCCAAGCTGCTGCGCGTGCTGCAGTATGGCGATATTCAGCGCGTCGGGGATGACCGCAGCCTGCGCGTCGATGTGCGGGTGTTGGCTGCGACCAACCGCGACCTGCGCGAAGAGGTGCTGGCCGGTAATTTCCGCGCCGACCTGTTCCATCGCTTGAGCGTATTCCCGCTGTCCGTGCCGCCGCTGCGCGAACGGGGTGACGACGTGGTGCTGCTGGCGGGTTACTTCTGTGAGCAGTGTCGGCTGCGGCTCGGATTGTCGCGAGTGGTATTAAGCAGCGGCGCGCGGGCGCATCTGCAAAGCTACGGCTGGCCGGGTAACGTGCGCGAGCTTGAGCACGCGGTACACCGTGCGGTGGTGCTGGCGCGGGCAACCACGCGCAGCAACGGTGAAGTGGTGCTGGAAGCGCAGCATTTTTCGTTCCAGGAAGGTACACCGACGGAAACAGTCGTAGAGGCGGTAGCCCCGGTGGCAATGGTGAACAACCTGCGCGATGCCACCGAGCATTTTCAGCGGCAGATGATTCGTCAGGCGTTAGAGACACATCAACACAACTGGGCGGCAAGCGCCAGAGCGCTGGAGACAGACGTCGCCAACCTGCATCGGCTGGCGAAGCGTCTGGGGCTGAAGGATTAAAGGATCCCGGCCTGGTAGAAGTTTTGCAGGTTAATCGCGCCGACCAGTCGATGATTTTCATCCACTACCGGGGCGGCGCTGATTTTCTGCTTCATCAACTGTTCTTTGGCGTCGACGGCGCGGGTCTGATCGTGCAGGGTCACGCCGCCCTTGGTCATCGCGTCGTTAACGCAATCCGCCAGAGAACCGCCGCTCACCAGCCAGCGACGCAGATCGCCGTCGGTGAACACGCCCTGAACCTGTGATTGATCGTTGCAGACCGCCACCATCCCCATGCCGGTGCGGCTGAGTTCCAGCATCGCATCCATTACGCTGGCGTGAACGGTGACCTGCGGGACATCGCTCTCTTGACGCATCAGGTGGTGAACGCGGTTGAGCAGTCTCGCGCCTAGCGCGCCTGCCGGGTGAGAGCGCGCAAAATCTTCTTCGTTAAAACCGCGCGCCTGCATCACGGCAATCGCCAGCGCGTCGCCCATCATCAGCGTGTTGACGGTGCTGGAGGTTGGCGCCAGGTGCATAGGGCAGGCTTCACGTTCAACGGAAATATCGATAACGGCGTCGGCCGCCAGCGCCAGCGCGGAGTTGGCTTTGCCAGTCATTGCCAGCAGCACCACGGATTTCTCTTTCAAACGTGGAATGATGTAGTCGAGCTCTTTGGCGCTGCCGGAGTAGGAGATAAACAGCATCACGTCGCGGCTTTCCACCATGCCCAGGTCGCCGTGCAGCGCTTCCGCCGGGTGAACGAAGAACGCGGGGGTGCCGGTGCTGGCGAAAGTGGCGGCCAGCTTTTTGCCGATATGGCCGGATTTGCCCATCCCGGAAACAATCAGTTTGCCCTTGCAGTTCAGGATGGCGTGGGCGGCCTGAACAAAAGTCTCGTCAAGACGGTCGGGTAGGCGGCTTGCTTCCTGCAGTTCCAGTAACAGGGCCTTACGCCCGGCCTCTAACAAAAAATCACTCATTGCTCTCTCCAGTTATGATCACTTCAATCCCTTTGTCTTCCAGCGCTTGACGAAACGCCGGGTCGATTCCCGCGTCGGTAATCAGCTTATCAACGCTTTCCAGACTGCACACCACGTTAGGGCTTTTGCGTCCGAATTTTGACGAGTCCGCCATCAGAATCACTTCGCGTGCGGCGTTGCACATCGCTTTACTGACGGTATAGACCTCGTTAAAGGTGGTCACACCGGCGTTCAGATCGATGCCGTCAGTGCCCATAAAGAGTTTATCAAAGCTGAAATGCTCAAAGGCATTTTCCGCCAGTTGCCCGTGGAACGAGGCCGATTTTTTGCGGAAGGTGCCACCGGGCATCAGGATCGTCTGCTCATTGTCCAGTTCCGACAGCGCGTTAACGATATGCAGGCTGTTGGTCATGACGGTGATGTTGCGAAAGCGGGCGAGCATGGGAACCATCTGTAGCACGGTGCTGCCCGCATCCAGAATGATGGAGTCACCGTCGTGGATAAAGGCAACTGCGGCCTCTGCGATGCGCTCTTTTTGGTGGGTGTTGATGAGCGTTTTGTGATCGATAGGCGGGTCGGTCTCATCTTTGTTTAACACCACGCCGCCGTAGGTTCGAATGACGGTTCCCGCGTTTTCCAGAATGACCAGATCCTTGCGAATGGTGGTTCCCGTGGTGTCAAAGTACTGGGCCAACTCTTCAACCGAGCATTTTCCCTGCTTTTGCAGGTGCTCAAGAATAGCGGCCTGACGCTGACGAGGTTTCATAGGCGTGATTACCCTGACATAAATTTGCGAAATGATAATTTCGCAAGCTATTAGCATTCACAACGAAATTACCCATGTTTCAGTTTAAGCGCCAATGATAGTGCATTCTGCGAGAGAGGATCATGGGGAAAGATCACATCAGGCTGTAATTCATCACGATGTTTTCCGTTCACTCCGTCAATTTTCCCCGGTCTGGCGAACACGGTAACCCCTTTCATAAACAGCGTATCGACGACATGGAAGTGCTCATCCAGCGCGATAGCAACCACGACGCGGGGTTTAAAGCGTCCGCCGGATCGCCCTACGCCAACTCGACCCTGTTGGCAGAGTTGGTCGAACGCCCGGTTGAAGCGGTGGATTTGCCAGCCGCCCAGCGCGAGCTGAGCACACCAGGCGATAACGGCAACGGTAATCAGAGCTGAGACCATGATGTGCTCCTTGGTTGCCCGGTAAGCGTAGCGCCACCGGGCAAAACGTTTAGAACATCACCTGTCCGCCGGTGACGTTGATTGACTGACCGGTACAGTAGGAGGCTTTCTGGCTGGCATAGAACAGCAGCATGTTCAGCACATCCTGGTAGTCGCAGCCGCGTTTTAGCGGCACTTTATCAATGTAGTATTGCTCCACGTCACCTGGCTCAATGCCAAGCTTAGTAGCGTACTGCGGCAGCAGCGACTGAAACATGGGTGATTTCAGCAGGTTGCCAAGCATTAGTGAGTGCACGGTAATGCCGTACTCGGCCAGATCTAACGCCAGCGATTGCGTTAAGCCTACGCCGCCAAACTTTGCCGCACTGTAGCCGGAGTTGTGCTTGCTGCCCACCTTGCCGGATTTTGAGTTGATTTGAATGATTCGCCCGGCAATACCGTCACGGATCATCAGTCGGGAGAATTCGCGGGCGCAGAGGAAATAGCCCACCAGATTGACCTGGAGCGAGCGGTCGAAATCACCAAGTTGGAAATCGCTGATAAATGCGGCTTTGGCAATGCCCGCGCTGTAGACCAGTAGATCCACGCGGCCAAAAATTTCATCGACGCCGCGCGAGAGTGCCAGCACGCTTTGCTCGCTGGTGGCATCGGCACCAAAGCCACAGGCCATTCCCTCGCCAAATTCGGCGTTAATCTCTTGCGCCACGCTGGCGGCTTTATCGCTTTGAATATCGACCACGGCGATGCGGTATCCTTCTGCGGCGAGGCCGCGGCAGAGGAATGCCCCCAGGGTTTGGCCTCCACCAATAACAACGGCAACCTGCTTCATTATTTTCTCCTTAAATATTAATCCATAAACTGCAAAATGGTGCCCGGTACGATACCGTCCGGCGTTGATCCAGCGAGGTGTACCGTGCCGGGAAACTTTGCTTCGCTTTGTCCATCGAAGCACAGGGTGATATGCCCCAGTTCACGTAAGTTCTGTTCGGCTACGCCGCCTACTGCGGTGACCCGATAGCGCTGCTCGCCAATCTCAAAGTGCATGCCGCTCTGGAGAGGGCCACTTAAACAGCCGGGGCGGTGGATGTAGCAAAACTCTTCAATATCTGCCGGTGCACCTTCCCTGAAGGTGATCAGCATCTGGTCGTCCAACGCCTCTGCGGCGCTCTGACCAATGCGGGTAATGGTGGTCTGATAAATCACGGTCATCACAGATTCCCTATTGGTAGATAAAGCCGGAAACAAACCAGGCAATCAGCACGGTTGGGGCTCCGGTCAGAAAGCGGCTCACCAGCACGGAAGGCACGCCCACGCGTACGGTGTTCTGCCGCGCCTCGGCGAGGGATAATCCCACTGGAATAAAATCGCATGCGGCCTGCGCGTTAATCGCAAACAGAGCAGGTAACGCCAGGTGTGGTGGGATATTGCCGAGCCCAATTTGCACGCCTATTAGGACGCCAATCACCTGAGCGATAACTGCCCCAGGCCCGAGGAAGGGGGATAGCAGGGGGAAAGAGCAGATTAGCGCCAGCGTGACCAGCCCGAGCGGGTGGCTGGCAAGCGGTGCCAGACCGTGGGCTATCCAGTCACCGAGGCCTGACGCCATGATGATGCCGATAAGCGCCGAGACGAACGCCATAAAGGGAAGAATGGTCTTGAGTACCGTATCAATGGTGTCGCTACCCGCCTGAAACAGTACCGCTACCGCCGAACCCATACCCATGCCGACTTTGGCGAGCAGGCCATCGCTCTGTTCGGTGATCTTTTTCGTGGCGTCGTAATCGCGTCCGCTGGCGGCCATTGGTTTTGCTGGTGGAACCGCGTTGGCTGCTTCGCTGGTTTCACCGGCAAAGTGGATGTTCTCTTCCCTGACGCCGGAGACGTAAATATCCTCCAGAATAAACTGCGCCAGCGGGCCAGATTTGCCGGTGGCATGGATATTAATGGTGGGAATACGGCGCTTCGGATAGATGCCGCAACGCAGTGTGCCGCCGCAATCGATGATTGCGACCCCAATTTCCGCTTCAGGCGGTTCACCTTCTTTAAATCCGTCTATCGCAGGCCAACCGGTAAGCTCCGCGAGCTTATCAACGATGGCCGGGCGAGTTCCGGCCGTGATGTAGACGATTTTCTTGCCGGGTTCGGCGTCCAACTCAAGCGGGCCACCCCAGCCGCCGGTTCCTCTTTCAATACGAATACGCGTCATGATGTCGCTCCCGACAGTTGAACGTTCTGTTCCAGTTGAATGCCCATTTTTTTCTCAAAGACGGTGGTGGTGAAGTCCGTAATCCAGCCGCGGAAGAAGTTGGTGACCAGACCAAGCAACAGGTAGCTCACCGCCAGCGGCCCGAGCGGCAGCCCGAGCGTGGTCAGGCCGTTGGCTATCCCCAGATAGACAAACAGTTCGCCAGGGTTGATGTGGGGAAATAGCCCGTTCATGGAGTGGCAGCTGTAGGAAGCCGCGGCGTAGTAGCTGGGCTTGTACTTCTCTGGCATAAAGCGCCCCAGGCTCAGCGTCATGGGGTTACAAAACACAAATGTGCCAATGCAGGGCAGCAACAGGTAGCGGGAGACCGGATTGCCGGCACAGCGCTGAGCAAATCGCTCAATACGATGCTGACCGATGAAGTTAATGAGCGCGTTCATGATAACCAGCAGGCTAATCAGCAGCGGAAGGATACCGGTCACCATGCCGGTGAAGACCTCTCCGCCTTTCTGAAACAGCCCGATGAACCATTCAGCACCGAGGGTAATGGTGTCGACCATAGTTATCTCCTGTAGGGATTTATCGTTTTATACACTTCATCCTTCAAGCCGCCTCGGCGTTGGCTGCGCTCGCTCACCCCAGTCACTTACTAGAGTAAGCTCCTGGGGATTCACTCTCTTGCCGCCTTCCTGCAACTCGAATTATTTAGGGTATATGACCAAAAGGTGGGTGATTTTAATCAGATTGAAAGATTTTAAAGTGTTATTATGATCGCAAAATGAAAGATAAATATTTTATTGTGAAAGTTATTGCGAGCGTGACCGCAGGAAAAAGAGAAAACGAAGTGTGGAAATGAGAAATTCTGCGAGTGAGCGCGACAACCGCTTCCTTGCAGCGTGGCGGATGCTTTACCATATTTAACTCTTGCTGATATTGTTAAACGGATGTCCCATGTTGAAGCGTCGTGTTCTGGCTTTACTCCCCCTGTGTGTCCTGCTCGCTGCCTGTAGCAGCAAACCTAAAACGGCTGAATCTCCGGCAACCACCTCCGGCGGTTTTCTTCTTGAACCTCAGCACAATGCGCTGATGCCAACCGGTGATTTTGCCAATAATCCGGCGGCCGAGCAGTTCATTGACAAGATGGTGAGCAAACACGGCTTTGACCGACAGCAGCTGCATGAAATTCTCTCTCAGGCCAAGCGCCTGGACTACGTGCTGCGCCTGATGGACAGGCAGGCGCCGACCGGCCTGCCGCCAACCGGCCCGAACGGTGCGTGGCTGCGCTATCGCAATCAGTTTATTACGCCGGATAACGTCCAGAACGGTGTGGTGTTCTGGAACCAGCATCAGGACGCGCTACAGCGTGCTTCGCAGGTGTACGGCGTACCGCCGGAAATTATCGTCGGGATTATCGGTGTAGAAACTCGCTGGGGCCGCGTGATGGGTAAAACGCGCATTCTCGATGCCCTGGCGACGCTCTCCTTCAACTATCCGCGCCGCGCGGCGTATTTCTCCGGCGAGCTGGAAACCTTCCTGCTGATGGCGCGTGACGAGCAGGACGACCCGCTGGATCTGAAAGGCTCGTTTGCCGGGGCAATGGGCTACGGGCAGTTTATGCCGTCCTCCTACAAAGAGTATGCGGTTGATTTCAATGGCGATGGTCATATCAACCTGTGGGATCCGGAAGATGCCATCGGCAGCGTGGCGAACTACTTCAAACAGCACGGTTGGGTGAGCGGCGACGCGGTGGCGGTGCAGGCGATGGGGCAGGCTCCGGGGCTGGAGAATGGCTTCAAAACCAAGTACAGCGTTTCGCAGCTGTCGGCGGCAGGCTTAACGCCGATGCAGCCGCTGGGTAATCATCAGCAGGCGAGCCTGCTGCGGCTGGATATCGGCACGGGATACCAATACTGGTACGGTCTGCCGAACTTCTACACCATCACCCGCTATAACCACAGCACCCACTATGCGATGGCCGTCTGGCAGCTGGGTCTGGCGGTCTCTCAGGCGCGCGGTCAGTAATCCTTCCTTCTGGCTCCCCTCGGTTCAGAGGGGGGCTTGTTACATTTAGCATCATTTCCTGCCGTTTACATCTTAGCGCTAATCCAATATTGTTATGTTATAACATTTGATGGTGAGGCAAAGATGTTCACTCCTGTTTTTATGGCCAGCAGCGTAACGCGGGTTTTGCTGGCCTGCGCGCTATTGAGCGTGCTGTGGCTGATGGTCTGGTGGGCGGTGTCGCTGCCATGATTGAACTGGACAACCTGGTGGCAGGCTATGAAGGCGTGGCGATTACGCCGTCGCTGAGCGGTGTGATTCACAAAGGCAGCATGACGGCGATTGTTGGCCTGAACGGCTGCGGAAAATCCACTTTACTGAAAACGCTGGCGGGATTTATTCCGCCGGTAAGCGGCGTCATTCGCTGGACGCCTTCACGCCCGGTGATCGGCTGGCTGGCCCAGCGTCACGCGCTGGAGTCGCAGTTTCCGTTAACCGTGCTGGACGTGGTGAGCCAGGGGGCGTGGCCGAGAATTTCATTGCTGCGTGGCCTGCGTAGCGACACGCGCCAGCGTATTGCCGCTTCACTGGCGCGAGTGGGTCTGGAAAGCATGGCGAAAACGCCAATTGACGCACTTTCCGGCGGCCAGTTCCAGCGCATGCTTTTTGCCCGCGTGCTGGTACAGCGTGCGCCGCTGGTGATGCTGGATGAGCCCTTCACCGGCATAGATGAAGCCACCAGTCATGACCTGATGGGGGTGATTCAGGAGATGCATCAGCAGGGGCAAACCGTGCTGGCGGTGCTGCATGATAACCAGCGCGTAGCGGAGTACTTCCCGGAAACGCTGCTGCTGGCGCCGCAGAATGCCTGCTGGGGGCATACCCATGACGTGCTGCCCGCGTTTAACTCCGCGAGGCACGCATGATCTGGCACACCTTCTTCCAACCCTTTATCGAGTTTGGCTTTATGCGCCGGGCGCTGGTGGTGTGCCTCGCGCTGTCGCTCAGTACCACCATCCTTGGCGTCTTTTTATTGCTGCGGCGGATGAGCCTGATGGGGGACGCGCTGTCGCACGCCATTCTTCCCGGCGTGGCGGTGGGCTATCTGGTGAACGGCATGTCGCTGCTGGCGATGACCGTTGGCGGCTTTATTGCCGGCATTACGGTGGCGCTGGTGGCCGGTTGGGTCAGCCGACGCACGCCACTGAAAGAGGATGCCAGCTTCGCCGGATTCTACTTAGGGTCGCTGGCGCTGGGGGTCACGCTGGTCTCGCTGCGCGGTTCTAACGTTGACCTGCTGCATCTGTTGTTCGGCTCGATTCTGGCGGTGGATAACGATGCGGCGCTGTTTGTGGCGGGTGTCGCCAGCCTGACGTTGCTCTGCATTGCGCTTTTCTACCGGGGGCTGGTGAGCGAAGCGTTTGATAGCAGTTGGCTGCAGGTGAATGCGCGCTGGCTGCCCGTGTTGCTGCACGGGCTATTTCTGGCGCTGCTGGTGCTCAACCTGGTGGCTGGTTTTCAGGTGCTGGGCACGCTGATGGCGGTGGGGGTCATGATGCTGCCCGCCGTTGCGGCGCGCTGCTGGGCGAAAACCTTACCGTCAATTCTGCTGCTCGCGGCGCTAATCGGGGGCGTATGCGCCTGGATGGGGCTCAGCCTGTCGTGGGCGGCCAATCTGCCTGCAGGGCCGTCGATTGTGCTAACTGCGAGCGGTATCTTTTTGATTTCAGTGTTGTTTGGCAAGCGAAGCCGGCTGACCGTGAGCTGGTTAAAATAAAGAGGAAAGGGGACAAGATGAAACGTATTGGGGTGATTATGGCGCTGGCGTTAGGGCTGGCGGCGCAGGGGGCGATGGCAAAAACGCTCAACGTGGTCAGCAGCTTTTCGGTGCTGGGCGACATGGTGAAGCAGGTCGGCGGCGATCACGTTCACGTCGACACGCTGGTTGGCCCGGACGGCGACCCGCATACTTTTGAGCCGTCGCCGAAAGATAGCGCTCTACTCAGCAAAGCGGATGTGGTGGTGGTCAATGGCCTGGGGCTGGAAGGCTGGATGGACCGCCTTATCAAAGCATCGGGCTTTAAAGGTGAGTTGGTGGTGGCTTCAACGGGCGTAAAAACCCACACCCTGGATGAAGAGGGTAAAACGGTGACCGACCCGCACGCCTGGAACAGCGCGGCAAACGGCGCACTGTACGCGCAGAATATCCTGACTGGCCTGGTGAAGGCTGACCCGGAAGATAGCGCGGCGCTCAATGCTTCCGGCAAACGCTACATTGGCGAGCTTAACGATATTCATCGCTGGACGAAGCAGCAGTTCAGCGCTATTCCGCAGGCGAAGCGTAAGGTGCTGACCAGCCACGATGCCTTTGGCTACTTCTCTCGCGCCTACGGCGTCACCTTCCTGGCACCGCAGGGGCTCTCTTCAGAAAGCGAAGCCAGCGCGGCGCAGGTGGCAGCGTTGATTCAGCAAATTAAGGCCGATGGCGTACACACCTGGTTTATGGAAAACCAGCTCGATCCGCGCCTGGTGAAGCAGATTGCCGCGGCCACCGGCTCGCAGCCGGGCGGCGAACTGTATCCGGAAGCGCTGTCGAAACCGGGCGGCGTGGCGGACAGCTACGTCAAAATGCTGCGTCATAACGTGGAGCTTATCGCCGCCAGTATGCGCTAAATCTGGCACTTCCACGCCCCGGTTCTTCCGGGGCGTTCAATTTCGGAATCCCCCTCGTAAAATCGCCATCCCATCCCCATATATCTCCTGAAAGTGCTATCTTTGATGGCCTCTTTATCGGGCTGAAGCGGAGCGATGATGACAGATTCAGAATTAATGCAGCTGAGTGAAAAGGTTGGCCTGGCGCTGAAAGCGCGTGGGGCGACGATGACCACCGCAGAGTCCTGCACCGGCGGCTGGATAGCCAAAACCATTACCGATATTGCCGGCAGTTCTGCCTGGTTTGAGCGTGGGTTTGTGACCTACAGCAACGAGGCAAAATCGCAGATGATTGGTGTGCGTGAAGTGACGCTCGAACAGCATGGTGCGGTGAGTGAACCGGTGGTCGTTGAGATGGCCATTGGCGCACTGCGCGCGGCGCGGGCTGACTTTGCAGTCTCGGTTAGCGGCATTGCCGGGCCGGATGGCGGCAGCGCAGAAAAGCCGGTTGGCACGGTCTGGTTCGGCGTAGCAAGCGCCACCGGGCAAGGCGTTACCCAGCGTGAATGCTTCGACGGCGACCGTGAATCGGTGCGTCGACAGGCGACCGCTTATGCGCTCAATCTCCTCTGGCAACAATTTCTACAAAATACTTGATACTGTATGACCATACAGTATAATTGCCTCAACAGAACAGAATTCACTATCCGGTAACACCCGGTATGACAGGAGTAATAATGGCTATCGACGAAAACAAACAGAAAGCGTTGGCTGCAGCGCTGGGCCAGATCGAAAAGCAATTCGGTAAAGGCTCCATCATGCGTCTGGGTGAAGACCGCTCCATGGACGTGGAAACTATCTCTACCGGTTCGCTTTCACTGGATATCGCGCTGGGTGCTGGCGGCCTGCCAATGGGCCGTATCGTCGAAATTTACGGGCCAGAATCCTCCGGTAAAACCACCCTGACGCTGCAGGTTATCGCTGCCGCGCAGCGTGAAGGCAAAACCTGTGCGTTTATCGATGCTGAACACGCGCTGGACCCGGTTTATGCTCGCAAGCTGGGCGTTGATATCGACAACCTGCTGTGCTCCCAGCCGGACACTGGCGAACAGGCTCTGGAAATCTGTGACGCGCTGGCGCGTTCCGGTGCCGTAGACGTTATCGTCGTTGACTCCGTTGCGGCGCTGACGCCGAAAGCGGAAATCGAAGGCGAAATCGGTGACTCTCACATGGGCCTCGCGGCACGTATGATGAGCCAGGCGATGCGTAAACTGGCGGGTAACCTGAAGCAGTCCAACACCCTGCTGATCTTCATCAACCAGATCCGTATGAAAATCGGCGTGATGTTTGGTAACCCGGAAACCACTACCGGTGGTAACGCGCTGAAGTTCTACGCTTCCGTACGTCTTGATATCCGTCGTATCGGCGCGGTGAAAGAGGGCGACAACGTGGTGGGTAGCGAAACCCGCGTGAAGGTCGTGAAGAACAAAATTGCTGCACCGTTTAAACAGGCTGAATTCCAGATCCTCTACGGCGAAGGTATCAACTTCTTCGGTGAGCTGGTCGACCTCGGCGTGAAAGAAAAGCTGATTGAAAAAGCGGGCGCCTGGTACAGCTACAACGGCGACAAAATTGGTCAGGGTAAAGCGAATGCTATCTCCTGGCTGAAAGAGAACCCGGCTGCGGCGAAAGAAATTGAGAAGAAAGTGCGTGAGCTGCTGCTCAACAACCAGGACTCTACGCCGGACTTCGCCGTTGATAACAACAGCGTCGAAGAAACCAACGAAGACTTCTAATCATGTAGCCCGGCCGAGTGAAACGACGCCGGGAATGCGCTCAGAGTCCCCCGGGGTCGGTGCTATCGCACCTTGTCCGGGCTACTTGATTGTGCACATTTGAAGGGCTGCTTATGCAGCCCTTTTTGCATTTACCACGACGGTAAAACATCATGACCGAAAACTCACCGCGCCGTTCCGCCTACGCCAGACTGCTGGACCGCGCTATTCGCATTCTGGCAATGCGTGACCACAGCGAACAGGAGCTGCGGCGTAAACTTACCGCCCCGGTGATGGGGAAAAATGGCCCTGAGCCTATCGACGCGCCGCCGGAAGAGGTTGAAAAGGTGGTGGCCTGGTGCTTTGAAAACCGCTACCTCGACGACAGCCGCTTCGTGCAGCAGTTTATGGCCGGACGCAGCCGCAAAGGATATGGCCCGGCACGCATTCGTCAGGAGCTGGGGCAGAAGGGCATTGCACGCGAAGCTATCGAGCAGGCCATGCGCGAGTGCGACATTGATTGGGCTATACTGGCGCGCGATCAGGCGGTGAGAAAATACGGTGAACCGCTGCCGACCGCCTTTGCTGAAAAGGTCAAAATCCAGCGATTTTTGCTCTATCGCGGCTACCTGATGGAAGATATCCAGGAAATATGGCGAAATTTTGCTGATTGACCTCACTGGGGATTTTACTTCCCTTTAAAGAAAACTTATCTTATTCCCACTTTTTCCGTCCGGAGGCGGGTTGTTTTTAAAGCAATCCGCGTCGGTGACGAATATTCCTTAATACACAAAATCATTCAAACCGCATCAGAGTGGTGGGAAAGAGAAGCCTCAGACGCGAACTTCAGTCCGTGATTGGGGGTGAAAACAGCCGTTGACTCGGCGGTTTGAAGGATGAAGTGTAGCTTGATGTCAGGATAATTATGAGCAAGAGCACCGCTGAGATCCGTCAGGCGTTTCTCGACTTTTTCCATAGTAAAGGCCATCAGATAGTTGCCAGCAGCTCCCTGGTGCCGAATAACGACCCTACTTTGCTGTTTACCAATGCCGGGATGAACCAGTTCAAAGATGTGTTCCTCGGTCTCGACAAGCGTAATTATTCTCGCGCGACCACCGCGCAGCGTTGCGTGCGTGCGGGCGGTAAACACAATGACCTGGAAAACGTCGGTTACACCGCACGTCACCACACCTTCTTCGAAATGCTGGGTAACTTCAGCTTCGGCGACTACTTCAAGCACGACGCTATTCAGTACGCGTGGGAACTGCTGACCGGTGAAAACTGGTTCGCCCTGCCGAAAGAGCGTCTGTGGGTCACCGTCTATGAGAGCGATGACGAAGCTTACGAAATCTGGGAAAAAGAAGTCGGCATCCCGCGTGAGCGCATCATCCGTATCGGCGACAACAAAGGCGCGCCGTACGCATCGGATAACTTCTGGCAGATGGGCGACACCGGTCCTTGCGGCCCGTGCACCGAAATCTTCTATGACCACGGCGACCACATTTGGGGTGGCCCTCCGGGTTCCGCAGAAGAAGACGGTGACCGTTACATTGAGATCTGGAACATCGTCTTCATGCAGTTCAACCGTCAGGCTGACGGAACCATGGAACCGCTGCCGAAGCCGTCCGTGGATACCGGTATGGGTCTGGAGCGTATCACCGCTGTGCTGCAGCACGTGAACTCCAACTATGACATCGACCTGTTCCGTAAACTGATCGACGCGGTGGCGAAAGCGACCGGCGCGACCGATCTGAGCAACAAGTCTCTGCGCGTGATTGCGGACCACATTCGTTCTTGTGCGTTCCTGATTGCCGATGGCGTGATGCCGTCTAACGAAAGCCGCGGCTACGTGCTGCGTCGTATCATTCGCCGCGCCGTCCGCCATGGCAACATGCTGGGCGCGAAAGACACCTTCTTCTACAAGCTGGTTGGCCCGCTGGTAGAAGTGATGGGTGCAGCAGGCGAAGAGCTGAAACGTCAGCAGGCGCAGGTTGAGCAGGTACTGAAAACCGAAGAAGAGCAGTTTGCTCGTACGCTGGAGCGCGGTCTGGCGCTGCTCGACGAAGAGCTAGCAAAACTGACCGGCGACACGCTGGACGGCGAAACCGCTTTCCGTCTGTACGATACCTACGGCTTCCCGGTTGACCTGACGGCGGACGTTTGCCGTGAGCGCAACATCAAGGTTGACGAAGCTGGCTTCGAAGCCGCGATGGAAGAGCAGCGCCGCCGTGCGCGTGAGTCCAGCGGTTTTGGCGCAGACTACAACGCGATGATTCGCGTTGATGGTGCTTCAGAATTTAAAGGCTATGACCACCTGGAGCTGAACGGCAAAGTGACTGCGCTGTTCGTTGACGGCAAAGCGGTAGACGCTATTGCTGCCGGTCAGGAAGCGGTTGTAGTGCTTGATCAGACTCCGTTCTATGCAGAATCCGGCGGTCAGGTTGGCGATAAGGGTGAACTGAAAGGCGCGGGCTTTAGCTTTGCGGTCAACGACACCCAGAAATACGGCCAGGCAATTGGGCACCTCGGCAAACTGGCTACCGGCGCGCTGAAGGTGGGCGATGGTGTGCAGGCTGACGTTGATGTTGCACGCCGTGCACGCATCCGTCTGAACCACTCTGCAACGCACCTGATGCACGCGGCGCTGCGCCAGGTTCTGGGCATGCACGTTGCGCAGAAAGGCTCGCTGGTGAACGACAAGGTTCTGCGTTTCGACTTCTCTCATTTCGAAGCCATGAAGCCGGAAGAGATTCGCGCGGTTGAAGATCTGGTCAACGCCCAGATTCGTCGCAACCTGCCAATCGAAACCAACATCATGGATCTCGAAGCGGCGAAAGCGAAGGGCGCGATGGCGCTGTTCGGTGAGAAATATGACGACCACGTTCGCGTGCTGAGCATGGGCGACTTCTCTACCGAGCTGTGCGGTGGTACCCACGCCTCTCGTACCGGCGATATCGGTCTGTTCCGCATTGTGTCTGAGTCCGGCACCGCGGCAGGCGTTCGTCGTATCGAAGCCGTGACCGGTGAAGGTGCAATTGCCACGCTGCACGCTGAAAGCGATCGCCTGAGCGATATTGCGCAGTTGCTGAAAGGCGACAGCCACAACGTCACCGAAAAAGTGCGTACCGTTATTGAACGTACACGTCAGTTGGAAAAAGAGCTGCAGCAGCTGAAAGAGCAGGCGGCAGCACAGGAAAGCGCAAACCTTTCCAGCAAAGCTGAGACTATTAACGGCGTTAACCTGCTGGTGAGCGAGCTCGCCGGCGTTGAGCCGAAGATGCTGCGTACTATGGTCGACGATCTGAAGAACCAGCTGGGTTCTGCGGTTATCGTACTGGCAACAGTAGCAGAAGGTAAGGTTTCTCTGATTGCAGGCGTGTCTAAGGATGTGACCGACCGTGTGAAAGCAGGGGAGCTGGTTGGCATGGTCGCCCAGCAGGTGGGTGGCAAAGGGGGCGGTCGTCCGGATATGGCGCAAGCTGGCGGTACCGACGCGGCTGCGCTCCCTGCTGCACTGTCCAGTGTGAAAGGCTGGGTCAGCGCTAAACTGTAATAACAATAAACGCATGCGGGTGCCTTAACGTTAAATGTTAAGGCATCTTGCATATGCGGTACTGATAACGATAAAGTCAGGTTGAAGTCATGTAGATCGGCTAAACTTACATTTAACAGAGTGTGATGCCGTGACCGCTTACACGAAGGTGTTTGTCATAGCTGACCTTTTGGCGTTATATGATGGAGAATGCCGGGATACAGAGAGACCCGACTCTTTTAATCTTTCAAGGAGCAAAGAATGCTGATTCTGACTCGTCGAGTTGGTGAGACCCTCATGATTGGAGATGAGGTCACTGTGACAGTTTTAGGGGTGAAGGGTAACCAGGTGCGCATCGGCGTAAATGCCCCTAAAGAAGTCTCTGTTCACCGTGAAGAGATCTACCAGCGTATCCAGGCTGAAAAATCCCAGCAGTCCAGTTACTAAGTTCTCGCGTCTCACCCCGCGGGTGAGACGCACCTCCCACTGTTTTCTTCGTTTTACTCTCGTTTCTCTCCCTTTTTTCCTCGCCCCAGCACCTTTGCACCCATTTTCTTTTTTGCTGCTATACCGGCAAAAACGCAATTTATCTGTTGATAAAACGTGCATTCTGTCTTTTTTAACAGCTTATTGCGTGTGAAATGTGCAAACGAAAAAAAACTGCGGAAAATTGTTTGACTTATAAGTCCCAGAAAGTAATATGTGCGCCACACAGCGACGATGAGCAGAAACAAGTTCTTCGAAGCACTCGCAAGAGGTGTTGTTGGTGAGGTGGCCGAGAGGCTGAAGGCGCTCCCCTGCTAAGGGAGTATGCGGTCAAAAGCTGCATCCGGGGTTCGAATCCCCGCCTCACCGCCATTTGCATCCGTAGCTCAGCTGGATAGAGTACTCGGCTACGAACCGAGCGGTCGGAGGTTCGAATCCTCCCGGATGCACCATCTTCTCTGAGATAACGCATTAGCGTTGTTACAGAAAATCGATAGCGCCTTAGCAGCGATATCAAATCTGCAGTAAAGTAAGTTTCCCGATGCATCCGTAGCTCAGCTGGATAGAGTACTCGGCTACGAACCGAGCGGTCGGAGGTTCGAATCCTCCCGGATGCACCATATTCTCCGAGATAACAGCTAAACTGTTGTTTCAAGGTGTGCGAGTTAATCGCAAGCACCAGGGAGGATAGCGTTGCTTTAGCAACGACTCGAAGGGCGAGGCGCAGCCGAGTAATCCTCCCGGATGCACCATCTCTTACTTGATATCGTTTTTATAGCGGTATCAATATCGGCAGTAAAGCAAATTTCCCGATGCATCCGTAGCTCAGCTGGATAGAGTACTCGGCTACGAACCGAGCGGTCGGAGGTTCGAATCCTCCCGGATGCACCATATTCTCCGAGATAACAGTTGCGCTGTTGTTTCAAGGTCTGCGAATTCTTCGCAAGCACCAGGGAGGATAACGTTGCTTCAGCAACGGCCCGTTAGGGCGAGGCGCAGCCGAGTAATCCTCTCGGATGCACCATTCTTTTGTTTTGCACGATAATTAGCTTTTCCGATGCATCCGTAGCTCAGCTGGATAGAGTACTCGGCTACGAACCGAGCGGTCGGAGGTTCGAATCCTCCCGGATGCACCATCTTCTCCGAGATAACAGTTGCGCTGTTGTTTCAAGGTCTGCGAGTTTTTCGCAAGCACCAGGGAGGATAACGTTGCTTCAGCAACGGCCCGTTAGGGCGAGGCGCAGCCGAGTAATCCTTCCGGATGCACCATCTTCTCTGAAATCTTCCTGTTTTTTTAATCTCTCGCAAACCTGTCAGCTTTTCGCTCAAAAAATTTTCTTCACACTTTTCTGATTGGCAACCCATTCTTTCCACTATAATTTATCTCTGATACACCCTTATTCTGGTGACCTGAGTGCAAGGAGAGAAATCCATGAAATGGTTCAAAGCAATGGCTGCGTCTTGCGCCGCGCTTCTGGTAGCTATCTCGCTATCTGGCTGTGCGGGTTCTTCAACCAAGGAAAGTACCGGTGGTTATATCGATGATACGGTCGTAACCACTAAGGTGAAAACGGCGCTGTTCAGCGATAAACAGATTAAATCCAGTGAAATTAACGTACAGACCTTTAAAGGTCGCGTGCAGCTGAGCGGCTTTGTGTCGTCGGCGGCTGATGCAAAACGTGCGGTAGAAGTGACGCGCCAGGTACAGGGCGTGCGGGTTGTTGAAAACGACATGCAGATTAAATAATCCCTCCGTCAGCAATATGGACAAAGGCACCGATAAGGTGCCTTTGTCGTCTCTGCGGCGGGAAGCGACAATCTGCCCCTTTTGCGATAAAGTAACGTCACGTTGGCTAAGGTGAGAAGACAATGTACGAACGCTATGCTGGATTGATTTTTGATATGGATGGCACCATTCTTGATACGGAACCTACGCATCGTAAAGCGTGGCGTGACGTGCTGGGACGATATGGAATGCAGTTCGACGAACAGGCGATGGTTGCCCTGAATGGCTCTCCGACCTGGCGCATTGCCCAGGCGATTATTGAAAGCCATGAGGCCGATTTAGATCCCCATCTTCTCGCACGTGAAAAAACCGCTGCGGTAAAATCGATGCTGCTGGACTCGGTCACGCCATTACCGCTTATTGAGGTGGTGAAGGAGTGGCACGGTCGTCGCCCTATGGCGGTCGGCACCGGTAGCGAAAGCGCCGTGGCTGAAGCGCTGCTTGCGCATCTGGGACTGCGTCACTATTTTGCGGCCGTTGTCGCCGCCGATCATGTTAAACAGCATAAACCTGCGCCGGATACGTTCTTACTGTGCGCGGAGTTGATCGGCGTGCCGCCTGAGCGCTGCGTGGTGTTTGAAGATGCCGATTTTGGACTTCAGGCCGCTGCGGCGGCGGGAATGGACGCCGTTGACGTGCGTCTGCTGTGAGTGAATTTCTGGCGCTGGGGTCGCTGTTTGCAAGCAGCTTCCTCAGTGCAACGCTGCTGCCGGGTAACTCCGAAGCCGTGCTGGTCGCGCTGCTGCTTTCGGGCGCGAGTAAGCCCTGGCTTCTGGTAGTAATAGCAACAATGGGTAATAGCCTTGGCGGGGCTACTAACGTTATTCTTGGTCGTTTTTTTCCATTACGCAAAACATCGCGATGGCAGGAAAAGGCGGTGGGCTGGCTCCGACGCTACGGCGCGGCGACGCTGCTGCTGAGCTGGATGCCGGTTATCGGCGATTTGCTGTGCCTGTTGGCAGGGTGGATGCGTATTTCCTGGGGACCAGTACTCTTTTTTTTATGCCTGGGGAAAGCGTTACGGTACGTCGCAGTCGCGGCGCTGACGCTTCAGGGCATGACGTGGTGGCACTAATTGGATGGCAGGTGGAATATCGCATCTCCACGATGACAATTATGCTTAATAAAATGAATTCGACAGGCGGGAGGTCAATTTGATCCCGGACGTATCACAGGCGCTGTCCTGGCTGGAAAAACATCCTCAGGCTCTTCAGGGGATCCACCGCGGACTTGAGCGCGAAACGCTGCGTGTTAATGCAGATGGTTCTCTGGCAACAACCGGTCACCCGGAAGCGCTTGGCGCAACCCTGACCCATAAATGGATCACCACGGACTTTGCAGAAGCCTTGCTGGAGTTTATTACTCCGGTCGACGGCGACATTGACCATATGCTGACGCTGCTGCGTGACGTGCATCGCTACACCGCGCGTCAGCTGGGCGACGAACGTATGTGGCCGCTGAGTATGCCCTGCTACATTGCGCCGGGCCAGGAGATTGAGCTGGCGCAGTACGGCACGTCGAATATCGGCCGTCTGAAAACGCTGTACCGCGAAGGTCTGAAAAACCGCTACGGCGCGCTGATGCAGACCATCTCTGGCGTACACTACAACTTCTCGCTGCCAATGGCATTCTGGCAGGCGAAGTGTGGTACAGACGATAAAGAAGCGATTTCAGCCGGTTATTTCCGTCTGATTCGCAACTACTATCGCTTTGGCTGGGTGATCCCGTATCTGTTCGGGGCGTCGCCGGCAATCTGCTCTTCGTTCCTGCAGGGCAAACCGACCACGCTGCCGTTTGAGAAAACGGAATGCGGCATGTACTACCTGCCGTACGCCACCTCTCTGCGCCTTAGCGACCTTGGCTATACCAATAAATCGCAAAGCAATCTCGGAATTACGTTTAACGAACTGCACGAGTATGTGGCAGGATTAAAGCGCGCGATTAAAACCCCGTCGGAAGAGTATGCCCGTATCGGCCTTGAGAAGGACGGTAAGCATCTGCAGATCAACAGCAACATTCTGCAGATTGAAAACGAGCTGTACGCGCCCATTCGTCCTAAGCGCGTCACGCGCGATGGCGAAACCCCTTCCGATGCGCTGCTGCGCGGCGGTATCGAGTACATTGAAGTGCGTTCACTCGATATCAACCCGTTCTCGCCAATTGGCGTCGACGAGCAGCAGATTCGCTTCCTTGACCTGTTTATGGTCTGGTGCGTGCTGGCGGATGCGCCAGAGATGAGCAGCGATGAGCTGCTGTGTACGCGTACGAACTGGAACCGCGTGATCCTGGAAGGGCGTAAGCCGGGCCTGACGCTGGGGATTGGCTGCGAAACGGCGCAGTTCCCGCTGACGAAAGTGGGTAAAGATCTGTTCCACGATCTTAAGCGCGTGGCGCAGACGCTGGACGGCATCAACGGCGGAACGGCATACCAGAAGGTATGTGATGAGCTAGTCGCCTGCTTTGATAATCCAGATTTAACCTTCTCTGCGCGTATTCTGCGTTCTATGCTTGATGAAGGCATTGGTGGTACGGGCAAGGCGCTGGCCGAACAGTATCGTACGATGCTGCGTGAGGAGCCACTGGAGATTCTGAGCGAAGAGGATTTTGCGAAGGAGCGTGATGCTTCCCGCGCACGTCAGCAGCAGATTGAAGAGTCGGATAACGAACCGTTTGAAGCACTGCTGGCGAGACACGCTTGATACAAAAGAAAAAGGCCACATCACTGTGGCCAAAATATACATCTCTGAATCAGGGATGATGATAACAAATGCGCGTCTTTCATATACTAAGACTGGCATGGGAACAAAGAGTTCAGTTTATTTTTAAAAAAATCACATTATCCTGAAGCGGAGCGCGGTGAATTGCATAAAGTTGAATCTATTCATGTGGTTAGTTGATTTTGTGGATAGAAAAAAAGTGCAGCACGCGTGAGCATGAAGGTGATATCGGAGGTTACGAAATGCCGTTGTTAGATAGCTTCACAGTCGATCATACCCGTATGGAAGCCCCAGCCGTTCGCGTGGCGAAGAAAATGAACACCCCGCACGGCGACGCGATCACGGTTTTTGACCTGCGTTTTTGCATTCCGAACAAGGAAGTGATGCCGGAAAGAGGGATCCACACCCTGGAGCACCTGTTTGCTGGCTTTATGCGTGACCATCTGAACGGTAACGGCGTTGAGATTATCGATATCTCACCAATGGGTTGCCGCACCGGTTTCTACATGAGCCTGATTGGTACGCCGGACGAGCAGCGCGTAGCCGATGCCTGGAAAGCGGCAATGGCAGACGTACTGAAAGTGCAGGATCAAAATCAGATCCCAGAGCTGAACGTTTACCAGTGTGGGACTTATGAGATGCACTCCCTCAGCGAAGCGCAGGAGATTGCGCGCCACATTATCGACCGTGGTGTCCGCATCAATAGCAATGATGAACTGGCGCTGCCAAAAGAGACCCTGAAAGAACTGCACATCTAGCGTTGTGTGTTCAGCAGGTTGATAAAACCCGGGTCGCTCCGGGTTTTTTATTGCCTATTATTTTTATATTTGTGATTTCTCTGCAATGAAATAATTTATATTTAAAATAAGTGTGACGATTTTTAATTTGTGAGCCACAAAACAAAAAACCTATCCCTCGTTTATGAGATCCGTTTCGCGATCACATAAAGCGAAAAACATAACCGAATAGCTGAAAAACATAATAGATCCCAGCCAGATAACTGTAAAAAATAGCCCCCGCAGAAACCGATTTCATAACATAAAAATCAAAACGGGAGTTTATATGTCTACAGGGGATAGGATTTCTATCAAAGAGAAGATTGGCTATAGCCTTGGGGATGCCGCCAGCCATATTGTGTTCGATTCTTCGGTCGCCATTCTTGCTTATTTTTACACCGATATTTATGGTCTGCCGCCAGCGGTAATGGGGACGATGTTCCTGTTAGTGCGCCTGCTGGACGCCATCACCGACCCGATTATGGGGGCGATTGCTGATGCCACCGCGACCCGCTGGGGCCGCTTCCGTCCGTGGCTGCTGGCGATTTGCGTCCCGTTCGCCGTGAGCTGCGTACTGGTCTACTCCATCCCTTCGTTTTCCGATACTGGCAAGGTGGTCTACGCGGTTGCGGCCTATATCTTTATGACGCTGATGTATACCGCCATTAACATTCCGTACTGCTCATTGGGGGCCGCACTGACCTCCGACCCGCGCGAAAGCCTATCGCTGCAGTCATGGCGTTTTGCCATCACCCCTATCGGCGGCGCGCTGGGCACGGCGCTGATTCTGCCGCTGGCGGATTTCCTCTATCCAGGCGACCGGGCTACCGGTATTCAGGTATCAATGGCGCTGTTTGGCGTGATTGGCTGCCTGATGTTTATCGTCTGTTTCTTTACCACCAAAGAACGCGTTCAGCCGATTAAAGAAGAGAACCTCAATATTGCCCGCGACGTGAAGATCCTGTTCAAAAACGATCAGTGGCTGATCCTCTCGGTGTACAACTTTATGATGCTGGTCGCCGTGGTGCTGCGCGGCGGCGCGGTGGTTTACTACATCAATACCGTGCTCAACAAAGGCGCGGATATCATCACGCTGTTTATGCTGGGCGGGATGCTCGCGTCGATGGCGGGTTCGGTGCTGGCTAAACCGTTTGGCACCCGTTTTTGTAAAGTGAAACTCTCATTCTGGGTGAATTTAATCACCGCCGGATTTGGCGTTATCTGTTTCTTCGTGCCACCGCAAATGTGGATCGCTATATTCGCCATTCATATCATTATTTCTATTATTCAGGGTGGCAACGGGGCGCTGCAATGGTCAATGATCACTGATTCCAATAATTACGGCGAATGGAAAACGCGTCGTAGAATTACTGGTATGAATGTGGCTGCCAATATATTTGTGATTAAGCTGGGCGTTGCCGTGGGTGGCGCAATTCTTGGGTGGGTATTGGCTTATTTCCATTACGAATCGGGCGTGTCCTCGCAATCGGATTCGGCGGCACAAGGGGTAATGCTGTTATTCACGCTGGTTCCTGCACTGTTTTATGTGCTGACGGCATTCTCAATTAAGTTCTACCGCTTAAATGAAGACCGGATGAATCACGTTGTTGATGACCTGAAAAACGGCACCTTCGCGCATTCAGAAGCGTAATGGCAATTAAGGAATCCACCCGTATGCATCAGCGTCTGCCAGGCAGGCCCCTGGAGGGGTTTGCCGAATTCTCAATGAACGTGGCGGCACAGGGTGCCGTGCTGCTCAAAAACAGGCCGGAGACGTTGCCTCTGGATAGCCTGGACCGCGTCGCCATTTTTGGCCGCACGCAAATTAACTACTACCGCAGCGGTACCGGGTCAGGGGGCGCGGTCAATGTGGTCTCCACCTGCAACCTGCTGGAGGCGATGCGTGAGCGCTGTGGCGCGCGGGTCAACGGCCTGCTGGCACAGCGCTATGAACAGTGGGTGATGACGCATCCGTTTGATAACGGCGGTGGCGGGTGGGCGCAGGAACCCTGGTATCAACAGGAGATGCCGCTTGCTGATGATATCGTGGCCCAGGCGAAGCGGGTCTCAAATAAAGCGGTGGTGGTGATTGGGCGTACCGCCGGTGAAGATAAAGATAATGCCGACGTGTCGGGAGGCTACCGTTTAACCGAGCTGGAATATGCCATGCTGCGCACGGTATGTCGCTACTTCAGCAACGTTATCGTGGTGTTGAACGTTTCTTCAATCATGGATATGTCATGGGCGGAAGACCCACTGCTGCGTCCGCATCTTGGGGCTATTCTGTACGCCTGGCACGGCGGTCCGGACGGCGGCAGGGCGGTTGCCGCTTTGCTCTGCGGTGAGGTGACGCCCTCCGGCAAGCTGACGGATACAATAGCCCGTTCGCTGGATGATTATCCCTCTACGGCCTGCTGGGGTAACAGCGAACAGAATATCTACCAGGAAGATATCTACGTTGGCTACCGCTACTTTGAAACCTTCTGCCCGCAGCAGGTGCGCTATCCCTTTGGTTTTGGGCTCTCCTATACCCGATTTGCTATTCATTCGCTGCGTGCCGAGCGTATGGCAGATAATCCACTGTTTTTCCAGATAACGGCGAAGGTCGATAACGTTGGTGAACGCTTTGCGGGCAGTGAAGTGGTGCAAATCTACCTCGAGGCGCCGCAGGGGGCGCTGGGCAAACCGGCACGCGCGTTGGTGGCGTTTGCCAAAACCCGGCTGTTGCAGCCAGGAGAGAGCGAATCGCTGACCCTGACCGTGCCGCTGGAGCGTTTGGCATCCTGGGACGACAGTGGTGCGACCGGCAATCCTCACTGCTGGGTGCTTGAGCCGGGCTTGTATCGGTTCTGGGGAGGCAACTGCGTGAATCAGCTACAGCCGATTCGTATGCAGGGGGAAGAGGGATATGCCCAGCCGCTGCTGCGGGTGCTTTCCTGTCACGAACAGGCGCTGGCACCGACGGTCTCCTTTTCACGACTGCGTCCGGGGAAATGTACGCAGCCCGGTATCTGGCAGGCGGAGTGGGAAGAGGTGCCCCGGCGTAAAATTTCCCTGCGTGAGCGTATTCACGGCCGCCTTCCGCCAGCGCTCGCCATCACCGGTGATAAAGGCTTTAAGCTGGTTGATGTGGTTGATGGTCGCGTCAGCATGGAGACGTTTATCGCCCAGCTAAGCGAAGAGGAGCTGGCGTGCCTGGTGCGCGGTGAGGGAATGTGCAGCCATAAGGTGACGCCGGGCGTTGCTTCTGCGTTCGGCGGTACCGGCGATAGCCTGCTGGAAAAGGGGATCCCGCTGGCGGCTACCGCGGATGGCCCGTCGGGGATCCGCATGGACAACGGCGACCACGCGACGCTGATGCCCAGCGGTACGCTGCTGGCTTGCACCTGGGACCCGGTGTTGGTGGAGCGTTTGTACGTGATGGAAGGTAAGGAGTTACAGCAAAACCAGATAGACCTGCTGCTGGGGCCGGGGATGAATATTCATCGTCATCCCCTTAACGGGCGTAATTTTGAATACTTCTCTGAGGACCCGCTGGTGACCGGCATGATGGCTGCGGCGATGGTCAGAGGAATACGCAGCGGCGGCGGGATCGCCACGCTGAAGCATTTTGCCTGCAATAGCCAGGAGCATGCGCGGGCTCAGGCCGATGCGGTGGTGTCCGCGCGTGCGCTACGTGAAATCTATCTCAAGGGATTTGAGTACGCGGTGAAGCAGGGCGGTGCGATGGCGGTGATGACGGCCTATAACCCGGTTAACGGCCACTGGTCGGCATCAAACTACTGCCTGAACACCACGATACTGCGCGATGACTGGGGCTTTAACGGCATCGTGATGACCGACTGGTGGGCCAAAATGAACGATGCAATTGGCGGCGGTGAAGCGACGGTCAATAATACCGCGGCGATGATCCGCGCGCAGAACGATCTTTATATGGTCATCAACAACAATGGCGCGGAAATTAACGCCGGGAATGACAATACGCTCGCCGCACTGGCTGAGGGATTGCTGACCTTAGGTGAGCTTCAGCGCAGTGCGCGGAATATTCTGTCGTTTATGCTGCATACCCAGGTGGTGAAGCGCGGCGAGGTGCCGAAGGTGAACGTGCCAACGATGGCGGCTGACGCGTCGCTGTATATCGAAGATGCCATTAAAATCGCGCCGGAATCGCGGCTACGCTATAGCGATACGCTGGCTATCCATATCGAGCGTGAAGGGGTTTATGATCTATTAGTGAGCGTTAACTCTCCGGCAATGCCGCTGGCGCAGACGGCGACCAATCTGTTGTTCAACGGTAAGTTTGTCGCCACCGTGCAGACTCGTGGCACGATGGGGCAGACGGTGACCCAGAAGCTGTGCCGCATACAGTTGCTGCCGGGATATTATCAGGTACAGACCGAGGTGATTAAACCGGGGCTGGCGATCGACTGGCTGGCGTTTCGCCGCGTCGCTTCCCCGGCGTCGGCGTAAACGCCTCGTCCGGGCTACTCGTAGGCCGGATAAGACGGTCATTCAGGCCAATAAAAGCCAGCTCAACCGAGCTGGCTTTTTTATCAGTGGGCGCCCCCACCTCCGCCACCCGCGCCAAATGGCGGTCTGGCGAACCATACCAGGCCCAACAGAATGAGGAATATCCCGGCCGAAACCCAGAAGATTTCGTTGGCGGAGACAATCAGTCCCTGGTTGGTGATCTGCTGGGCTATCCAGCCGGAAGCCTGCTGCTGCGTCATACCCATTCCCTGCAGCTGATCGTACATCTGCTGGGCGTTCGGGTTGAACGGCGTCACGGACTCCGTTAACTGCGCATGGTGCAACGCCTCGCGGTTGGTCCACAGCGTGGTGGTTATCGAGGTGCCGATAGAACCGGCTAGCGTACGGGTAAAGTTCGACAAGCTCGAGGCGGCCGCCAGACGCTCAGGCGGTAGCCCGGAGAGCGTGATGGTGGTCAACGGCATGAAGAAGCACGCCACGGCGAAGCCCTGAATAAACTGCGGCCACGCCGACGCGCCGAAGTCCATCCCCGGTTCGAAGGTATAGGCACGCCAGTAGAAACAGACGGCATACATAATAAAGCTGAAGGTGACCAGACGGCGCATATCCAGCTTGTGGGCAAAGCGACCGATAATCGGCGACAGCAGTACCGGAATCACCCCGACCGGCGCGGACGCCAGACCTGCCCAGGTTGCGGTGTACCCGTAGACCTCCTGCAATAGCTGCGGCAACAGAACAATGGCGCCGAAGTAGAGCATATAGGCAAGGCTGATACACAGACAGCCGATGGTAAAGTTTCGCGACTTAAACAACGACAAATCGACTATCGGGTTATCGTCGGTCAACTCCCAGACAATCAGGAAGCTCAGCGATACCACTGCCACTACCGTCAGCACGACTATCTCCGTTGAGTTGAACCAGTCGAGCTCTTTACCCTGGTCGAGCATAACCTGCAGGCTACCAATACCCAGCACCAGCAGCGCCAGACCAATACCATCGATACGCCGCTGCTCGGTCTTCGTCTCACGGCCGCGCAGGCTCTGGAGGCTTAACAGCACGACCAGGGCACCGATGGGCACGTTGATGAAGAAGATCCAGCCCCAGTGATAGTTATCGCTGATATAGCCGCCCAGAATTGGCCCGCAAATAGGCGCCACAATCACCGTCATTGACCACAGTGCCAGCGCAACGGCCCGTTTAGCCGGTGGGTAGTTGTTCAGCAACAGGCTTTGCGACAGTGGGATCAGCGGCCCGGCAACAACCCCCTGAATCACGCGGAAGAAGATCAGCATGCCCAGGCTGTTAGATACCCCGCACGCCCACGACGCAATGACGAAGGCGACGGTTGACCACAGGAACAGCTTCACCTCGCCGACGCGTTTTGCCAGCCAGCCGGTAATCGGAATGGAGATGGCGTTCGCCACCCCAAACGAGGTGATGACCCATGTCCCCTGGCTCAGCGATGAGCCAAGGTTACCGGCGATGGTCGGAATCGCCACGTTGGCGATGGTGGAGTCCAGCACCTGCATGAAGGTGGCCAGCGACAGCGCAATGGTCATAATGACCAGCTGCGCGCCTTCCAGCGGTTTTTGCTGTTGCATTACGCGCACCCCAGCATTAGTTGGCGTTGGCCTGGACGATGTCGTTGATCAGCTTGTTAACCGGGTCGAGGCTGATTTCACGCGCGTTACTCTCGTAAACCGGGCTGGTGCGGATCTGGTTAGCCAGCATCTGACCGTCGCGGTTAGAGGTGTCGACTTTCACCAGCGTAGACAGACCAATACGCAGCGGGTGTTGTTCCAGCTGTTTCTCATCCAGCTCGATACGGACCGGCAGACGCTGTACCACTTTGATCCAGTTACCGGTGGCGTTCTGCGCCGGCAGCAGGGAGAAGGCGCTACCGGTACCCATATCCAGACCGACCACTTTACCGGTGTATTTCACATCATCGCCGTAAATATCGCTGACGACGGTGACCGGCTGGCCAATACGCATATGCGCAAGCTGCGTCTCTTTGAAGTTCGCGTCTACCCACAGGTTGCTGGCAGGCACAACGGCCATCAGCGGTGTGGTTGGGCTAATCTGCGCGCCCGGCTGTACGGAACGACGGGAAACGTAGCCGCTCATCGGGCTAACGATTTTCGTACGCTGCAGGGCAAGCCATGCGTTACGGACTTCGGTCGCTGCCTGACGAACCGTTGGCTGATCTTCCAGCTTAGTACCGAGGATCATTGCCTGGTTAGCGTTGTACTGTTGAACCGCCACGTCCAGAGCGGCCTGCGCGCTGGTGACGGCGTCTTTGGCGTGCTGCAGCTCTTCGCGGCCAATCAGATTGGCGGTACCCAGCGGAATACGACGGTTAAGGTCGGTTTGCGCCTGAGCCAGCGTGGTTTTGCGAATATCGATATTCGCCTGCAGTTGCTTGTTGTTGATCATCAACTGACGCATCTGACGGACGCTTGAGGCAAGCTGAGTCTGCGCTTTCTCAAAGGCCTGTTGAGCATCGGTCTGATCGAGGGTGACCAGCACGTCGCCCTGCTTAATATAGTCGGTGTTATCAGCCCAGACTTTGGTCACGCTGCCAGATACCTGCGCCATGATTTGAACCTGGTTACCTGCCACGTAAGCGTCATCGGTTTCTTCATAATGACGCAACACCAAAAACCAGTAGCTCCCATAGGCTACGGCAATAATAACAAAGAGCAAGGTCAACAAGATGAGGGCGCGTTTACGTTTGCCTTTCTTGTTGGCGGTTTGCTGCGGGGCTTGAGTCTCCGCATTTGCGCTCATGTGATTCTCCACATTCTTATTATTTGTTTCGGCTTAGCCGACCTGTTTTTCCTACCAGAAAGGCCAGCAGAAGTTATCTGCTGGCCTTTCATCTACTTTTTTAACACGGTGATATCAGCGCAGGGCATCCAGAACGGAACCGTCTTCTTCCATCTGATCCAGACGGGTGAGAAGCTTGCGGGTGATATGTTCGAGCTGGTCTTTTTCAGCCAGGCTCAATGAAGACCAAAGCTGATGCAGACAGTGATGCTGAGGAGGCAGCACCTCGCGCAGGAACTCATGACCTTTTTCGGTCAACTGCAGGTGCAGACAACGGCGGTCATTGTCGCTTTCACGACGTTCAATCCAGCCGCGTTTTTCCAGTTCATCGGCAATACGCGTGGCGTTGGTGCGCGATGAACCCAGCGCGCAGCTGAGCTCGGAAGGCTGAATACTGTGATTTTCTTGAGACTCCAGCGTGATTAGCGCCATAAACAACGTCTCGTTAATCCCCTGAGCCTTCAGCATTTTATTACGATTGTCCAGCAGCTTGCCCTGCATGTGCATGCAAAGGCGGGTGAGAAGGATCTCCTGGAAAGGGAACTCTTCACTGCGGCTGGCGCGGAATTTCAGCATTTGTTCAATGGGCGTAAACGAACTATCCATCTGGGCATTACCTCATTAGTTACAGTCGATATAGTAACGATAGTGACAAATAAAGTAAATGAATTATTGTCCGTAATTTATGTGGTTAGTCTATGACATAACGCTGCCGGATACGTACACCCGGCAGCAGCGCCGTTATTCCGCGTCCTGACGATGATAGCCACACCACCAGACTAACAGGTTAGCGATGGCCATCAGACTGCCCGCGAGGCACACGCCCAGCCATCCGGCGTGCTGCCAGGCGGAGGCCGAGAGCAGCGAGCCCGCCGCGCCGCCGATAAAGTAGCTGGTCATATAGCCTGCGGTGAGGCGATTACGGGCATCTGGCTGTACGCGGTAAATCACCGTCTGGTTAGTGATATGCACACCTTGCACCATCAGGTCGAGCACCAGAATCCCGATTATCAGCGCAATAGCGGACGTATGTCCGTACCAGATAGCCACCCAGGATAGCAGCAGCAACACCAGACCCCAGGTGGTGGTCAGATGCGCTTTACCTTTATCCGCCAGCCCGCCGACCGGACGTGCGCCCAGCGCACCGGCTGCACCCGCAAGGCCAAACAGGCCGATAGTGCCTTCAGAATAGTTAAACGGCGCGCCGGAGAGCAGAAATGCCATCGACGTCCACAGAATGCTGAAGTTGGCGAAGGTCAGGCAGCCGAGCAGCGCGCGGGTGCGCAGCAGCTTGTCGTTGGCAAAGAGGCTGAAGATAGAACCGAGCAGCTGTGGGTAGTTAAGATGCGTCTCCTGCTTGAGCTTCGGCAGCCCGCGCCACAACGCGAAGGCCAGCAGCACCATCAGCGCGGAGGCCACCCAGTAAACGGTGCGCCAGCCGCCGAGGCTTGCCAGCAGCCCGGCAACGGTGCGCGCCAGCAGGATCCCCAGCAGCAGTCCGCTCATCACCGTACCGACGACTTTGCCGCGTTTTTCCGGCGCGGCAAGAGTGGCGGCCATTGGCACCAGCAGTTGGGCGACGACGGAGAACAGCCCGGTCAGTGCAGTACCGAGGATCATCATGCCGAGCGAGCTGCTGCTGGCGGTGATCAGCATGCCGCCTGCGGCCAGCAGGGTCATGAAAACGATAAGCGAACGGCGCTCGAACATATCGCCAAGCGGCACCAGGAACAGCAGCCCGGCGGCGTAGCCTAGCTGGGCGGCGGTGACGATAAAACCGGCCTGTCCAGCGCTAAGCGAGAAGTGGCGGGCGATGGTCTCCAGCAGCGGCTGCGCGTAGTAGTTACTGGCAACGGCAAGGCCGGTGGCGACCGACATTAAAACGATCAAAGCCGGGCTAAGCCCGTGAGCAGGTTTAGTCATGGTATTGAGAAAGTAAGGAAAGATGGGGTCGATAATAGCGAAAGGCGCGGGGGAGGGGGGAAATGATGCGTAGCGGATTGTGCTTTTTGGTGGACGCCGAGCCTTCCCGGCGTCGCGTTGCTCGGCCGGGCTACTAATATGATGTAGCCCGGCCGAGCAACGATTTATTTATTTCTGCGCGGCCAGCGCCTCTTTCACCCAACCATCAAATACCTGCTGGTGGGCGTTGATCCAACCGTCGACCTGACCCTGCACGTCGGCTTCTGATGCTTTGCCGTCATGCATCATGGCGTTCTGTGCGTTGATGTCGGACAGCGGCAGCTTCATGATGGCAAACAGCTTCGCCGCCGCCGGGTTTTTCTCGGCCCAGGCTTTGTTGGCGACAATGTGCATGGTGCTGACCGGGAAGCCGTAGTTTGCGCCGTTAGCGAGCTTAGTATCGATATTTTTCTGTACGCCCGGCAGGGAGGAGAACGGCACCTGCAGCCAGACGACATCTTTACCCGGCTTCAGCACATCGCTTACCCAGTAAGGCGTCCAGGTGTAGTACAGAATCGGCTTACCTTCTTTGAAGCGGGTGATGGTGTCGGCCATCATTGCCGCATAGTTACCCTGGTTGTGCTCGACGGTTTTAGTCAGCTCATAGGCGTCCATCTGGTGGTTAATCACCGCTTCACAGCCCCAGCCAGGGTTACAGCCGGTGAGATCGGCTTTGCCGTTACCGTTGGTGTCAAACAGCTTGGCAATCTTAGGGTCTTTCAACTGCTCAATATTGGTGATGTGGTATTGGTCGGCGGTTTTTTTATCAATCAGATAACCCTGCGCCGCGCCGTTAACCAGCGTGCCTTCACGATAGAATTTCTTGTCACCACCGGCGGCAGCGTACATATCATCATGCAGTGGGATCCAGTTGACGGCGGTGAAGGTGGCATCACCCGCGGCCAGTGAGGTGTAAGCCACGTTGTAGTCGACTTCGTTTGGCTTATCGACGGTGTAGCCCAGTTTTTCCAGCGCGCGGCTCACCAGCAGCGTCTGGAAGGTCTCTTCGGAGAGGGTACTCTGCACCGGCTGAACGGTAATGCCTTTCCCTGGGAGGTCGGCGGCGAACGTGCTGGCTGAAACCAGCGTAGTAAAAGCGGTAGCTAAGACGAATGAGTGTCGCATCGTTGTTCCTTTAATAGTGATTGTTGCGGAGCATTGGCCCGACGCCTGCTGGGCCAATACGATGGTTACTTAGAGAAGGGACGCATCAGGAGGCCAACCGGGCCGGTATTGAACCAGCGGCGATTGCCTTTGCTGCGAGAATCGCGGCCCACGGCCTGCGTCAGGCGGTCGAGAATAATCGCGAGGATAACGATCCCTACGCCGCCCACAGTGGCAAGGCCCATATCCAGACGACCGATACCGCGCAGTACCATCTGGCCCAGACCGCCAACGGCGATCATCGAGGCGATAACCACCATCGACAGCGCCAGCATCAGCGTCTGGTTCACACCGGCCATAATGGTCGGCATCGCCAGCGGCAGCTGCACTTTGAACAGCATCTGGCGCGGGCTGGCACCAAAGGAACGCGACGCTTCGATAAGGTCGGCCGGTACCTGGTTAATCCCGAGAATGGTCAGACGCACAATCGGCGGCAGGGCAAAGATAATGGTCACCACCACGCCCGGTACGTTACCGATACCGAACAGCATGACGATCGGCACCAGATAAACGAACGCTGGCGTGGTCTGCATCGCATCGAGCAGCGGCCGGATAATCTTCGACGCCCGTGGGCTGCGCGCCAGCCATATGCCGAGCGGCAGGCCTATCACCACGCAGAACAGCAGCGCGGTCAGCACCAGGGCAAGGGTAATCATCGCCTGCGACCATGCGCCGATAGCGCCGATAGCAATCAGCGAAATCAGGGTCGCAATGCCCATACCGACGCTGGAAATCTGCCAGGCGATCAGGGCGAAAATAATAATCGCCACCGGTGCAGGCATCCCCAGCAGTAGCTGCTGGAAGGCGCTCAGGATGTAATCGACGGGCACGCGAATGCCCTGGAACACCGGGCGGAAGTGCGTGACCACCCAGTCGATCCCCTGCGTCACCCAGCTATCAAGCGGGATCAGCGTCTTATGGAACGGATCCATAATATTGAAGTGCTCCGGTTGCGGTGCAGGCGCGTTATGCAGCCAGTCGGTGCCGCCGCCGGACGGTGCTGATGCCGGTGAACCCCAGGCATCGGCGGAGTTAGCTGCACTATCGGCAGCCGGTGTGGTATCCCACGGATTTGATTGATCAGCCATTGTTCGTTGCCCCCTCGCGATCTAATGCCTGTAGCAGCATTCTTTTTGAAATAACGCCGACGTACTGCTGTTCTTCTCCAACAACCGGTACGGCGCAGGGTGCATGACCCACGTGAGAGAGCAATTCGCTAAGCGGTGTCTGGGCATCGACGGCCAGTGGCTCGTCAATTAATGCCGCCTCGATTCCCTGATTCGCCTTTAGGGCCTCTTTCAATGAATCGATGGAGACAATGCCAACAAACTTATTACCGCGTTCGATGACGTAACCATATTCACGGTCATCATCCTGTAATAATTTCAATGCCGAACGAGGGCCGAAACCTGGCGTTTTACGGATAAGGCCATCCGGGTTACGGCGGGCAATATCTTTGGCGCTAAAGACCTGGCTAATATCCACGCCGCGGAAGAAGGTGCGGACATAATCATTGGCCGGGTTATTCAGAATTTCATCAGGCGTGCCGACCTGTACGACTTCGCCATTTTGCATAATGGCAATACGGTCGCCAATTCGCATCGCTTCATCGAGGTCATGGGAAATAAAGACCACGGTGCGCTGATGCTTCGCCTGTAATTTTACCAACTCATCCTGCATCTCGGTGCGGATTAATGGGTCGAGCGCCGAGAAGGCCTCATCCATTAATAGAATGTCGGGGTTGATGGCGAGCGCGCGGGCTAAACCGACGCGCTGACGCATGCCGCCGGAGAGTTCGTCCGGGTAACCATGAGCGTAGTTCTCAAGGCCAACCTGACGCAGCGCGTCCAGCGCTTTCTCCTGACGTTCCTGGGCGGGAACGCCGGCGAGATCCATGCCGAAGGCGGTATTCTCCAGCACGCTCATATGCGGCATGAGCGCAAATGACTGGAATACCATCGCGATTTTTTTACGGCGAACTTCCCGCAGCTCGGCATCGGATATTTTGGCAATATCCATACCGTCTATCAGCACCTGACCGCGAGTCGGTTCTATCAGACGATTGAGAAGGCGTACCATGGTGGATTTGCCGGAGCCAGATAACCCCATGATGACAAATATCTCGCCTTCTTCAATGGCCAGACTGGCGTCTTTAACGCCAAGTGATAATCCAGTTTTATCGAGAATTTGCTCTTTGGTAAAACCTTTCTCGATATATTTAAATGCTCGCTGTGGGTGCTCGCCGAATATTTTATAAAGATTCTTAACTTCTAATTTAACTGCCATGCAATATGCGATTTCCTGTTTTTAGTTTATGTCGATATGCTACCTGATGAAAATAATGACCTGTTTATACCCTAGCATACTGAGACGATGTGACAACCCTCAATCCGTTTTCAATCGAAATAGCCAATAGGGTGATATCGCCGTCATTTCCCATGATATAAGGGCTGAGGGCGAATTGACGCTGATTGATTTTTTTATGAATTTCGATGCGAAATTTGGTTGAGATCTAAAAAACGGCATGAATATTGTCTGAAAAATCACTGCTGAATTTTGAGTGATATTTGTATGATGATGGCGATTTTTTGAGAAATATCCGGGTAATCATCAGGGGGATATTTGGCAGGAAAATGGAGAATAATGGTGGGAAATTAACGCCCGCAAATAGCGATTATTTGCGGGCGTTTTTTCACTACATCCGCATGCTGACGGCAAGGCGGTTAAAGGCGTTCATCAGGCTGATGGCGAAGGTCATATCGCTAATCTGCTCGGCGCTGAAATGAACCAGCAGCGGCTGGTACACGCTGTCTTCTGCGCGGTTTTCAGCGATGTGGGTCAGATCTTCTGCCCAGGCCAGCGCTGCACGCTCGGCGTCGCTGAAGTGATTGCTCACTCGCCATCCCGCCAGCGCATCCAGCTTCACCTGATCCACGCCAGACTTACGCAGCGCTTTGCTGTGCATCTCCAGACAGAAGGCGCAGCCGTTAATCTGCGACACGCGCAGGTAAAGCAGCTCCAGCAGAGGGCGCTCCAGCGAGCTTTTTTCCAGGGCGATGCTGGCTTGAACCAGTCCGGCATAGACGTTCGGGCTCAGTTCACTATAGGGTTGGCGTAATGCAGTCATATTGTCACTCCTCGTTCAAGATGGGACAAAAATAGCACTATAATGGTCTTAAAAAGATAGCCATATTTGGAGTAAAAAATAAGACCATGAAACCGGGCGGCGTACCACGCTATCAGCAGATTGCCAGAGAACTGAAAGCGGCGATGGAACAGGGTGAACTGAAGGCGGGCAGGCGCTTACCCTCCAGCCGGGTTTATGCGCAGGAGCTTGGCGTTTCGAGGGTGACGGTGGAAAACGCCTACGGCGAGCTGGTGGCGCAAGGCTGGCTGGAGCGTCGCGGGCAGGCGGGCACGTTTGTAAGCGATCACTTAACCCTTGAGCCAGTTGCTGCCGAGCCTCTCGGTTTTGGCGGGGAACACTTCCAGCCGCAGCCTTTCCAGCTTGGTCTTCCCGCGCTGGATCTCTTTCCCCGTGGCCAGTGGGCGCGGGTGATGGGGCATCGGCTGCGCATACAAACGCGCTTCGACCTTGCGCTGGGCGACGTGTGCGGCGAACTGTCACTGCGTCAGGCCATCGTCGAGTATCTCCGTCTCTCCCGCAGCATTGAGTGCGAGGCCGAACAGGTGTTTATCACCTCCGGCTACGCGGCTTCTATGGGGCTTATCCTGCAGGCGCTGGAGGCGCGTGGGGAGGGAATGTGGATGGAAGACCCCGGGTTTCCATTGATTCGCCCGGTCATTGAACAGGCGGGCGTGACGCTACATCCGGTGGCGGTAGATGAGGACGGTATGGACGTAGAATGGATAACCCAGCGCCCCACGACCGCGCGCTTTGCGCTGCTCACCCCGGCCCATCAAAGCCCTACCGGCGTGGCGCTATCGCTGCCACGACGTCGACAGCTGCTGGATTGGGCCGCACATCATGACGCGTGGATTATTGAAGATGATTACGACAGCGAGTTTCGCTATCAGGGTAAACCGCTGCCGCCGTTAAAAAGCCTGGATGCGCCGCAGCGAGTTATCTATGCCGGTACCTTCAGTAAGTCGCTGTTCCCGGCGCTGCGTACCGCCTGGCTGGTGGTGCCGTTACCGTTGGTGGCGGCATTTCGTCGGCAGGCACAGCGGCTGGCCTGCCCGGTGCCGGTGCTCTGCCAGCAGACGCTGGCGGATTTTCTGCGCGAAGGGCACTTCTGGCGGCATCTGAAGAAGATGCGCGTTCACTACGCCGAGCGTCGGCGCTGGCTGGAAACATCGCTACGGGCTAACGGCTTTCAGGTGCTGGAGCAGTTGGGGGGCATTCAACTGGTGGTGACGGTAGACGGTGACGACCGACTCATGGCGCAGCGGGCCAGACAAGCGGGGCTGGCGGTGCAGGCGGTAAACGACTGGCGAGTCAGCCAACGCGGTAAAGCCGGGCTTATCATGAGCTTTACCAATATCGTGTCGCAGCAGATGGCCGATGCTCAGGTCGCGGCGCTGAAGGCCGCCATAAAATAAAAAACCCCGGGTATCAAAGATACTCCGGGGGAGACGCGTTTTTATTATCAACATCGTTGTGATGATATTATCGACGACTGCCCAATAATACGCCAATAAAAATCCCCACTGCCGCGGCAGCGCTCACACTTTGCCACGGTTTATCGCGAATATAGTCATCGGCACAGCCCGCAACGTCACATACGCTTTGCTGTATGCGGGTACGACCATTAATGCGCGCACGGGTTTCGCTCAGCAATTTCTTCGCATTGTGGCGGACGGCCTCAATTTCGTCTTTGTCTTCGCTGGCCCAGCTCTTCAGGATGCTCTCAAGGCTGTCGGCTAATTGGCTGACGTCATTATGAATATCCTGGACTTCATCATCAGCATCGTGGCGATTAAGTGATTTAAACATGAGGTTCTCCACAAAATTTGTTGGAGCAATAAGTGTAGGTCACCCGACATAATTTGCCGGAGATTGGTAGGTTTCTGGAATTATCTGAAAGCGAGGCGAATACTGATTACGGTAAGGTGGCGATGCAGTAAAAGATAAAGAGGATAATATATGTATTTACGACCTGATGAGGTGGCGCGCGTTCTTGAAAAAGCGGGCTTTACCATGGATGCGGTAACCTCGAAAGCCTACGGTTACCGTCGTGGTGAGAATTATGTGTACGTCAACCGCGAAGCGCGAATGGGGCGCACGGCGCTGATCATTCATCCGGCGCTTAAAGATCGCAGTAACAAATTTGCCGAGCCGGCTTCTGATATTAAGGCCTGCGATCACTACGCAGAGTTTCCGCTCTATTTAGGCGGCGAAGTTGAGCAGCATTACGGTATCCCGCACGGCTTTAGTTCACGAATGGCGTTAGAGCGCTTTATTGATGGGCTATTTGGCGAGAAGTTGTAAGTAAGTGACTGGCTGGCTTAGCCAGTCACCTATACCAATATGATTACGCTTTTGCCTGGGTGTACTGTTCCACGCGGAACAGGCGACGGCAGAAATCGAGGAAGTAGCCGTACGCGGCTCCCATCACCAGCGATACCACGGCGTTAGAACTTACCGCCGCCAGGATCTGGTGCCAGTCGGCACCCACGCTCAGCAGAATCAGCACATACACCGGCGACTGGAAGGTGACATAAGCCAGCGGATCCGCTACGCGTTTTACCCAACCCGCCGGGCTAATGCGAGCCGCCTGTCGCATAATAAAGTCGCGATAAATACCGTACGGCCACGCAATAATAATGTTGACCGGGATAGCAACCAGACGCGATGAAAGTGACTGCTCAAAGGTCATTCCTGAGAGAAATATTTCAATCATCATGTTCACGACGGAACAGTAGACAACCATGGCGAAAGTGTCTGCTGCCGCATGACGCAGGCGTGACTGCGCAGAGAACATCGGTATGCTCCTCGAAAATGAACGGTTAATACAGAAAGCGGTCTGTTTTATGGCGTTTTGGGTTGGTTTAATTGACGTGTATAGATTATCCATCTAGATTGGAACAAACAACTAGTGAAATATTTTTATTTAATGCGGTTTTGTCAATAAAATGCTCTGTTTTTGATTGTTTTATGTTCGCCGCGCTATTTTTGTTTTTGTTGTCTATTTTTTATATAAAAATCATTTAGTTAATCTCTGTTTCGAAATCGTAAAAAAGGATGAGAGATCGTGTGTGTTGGCGTAAAGGCACGGCAATGCTGATTTTTATGTGAATAAGGTCACGTTCAGCGTTTTTATCCGAAAATAAGCGGTTAATTTGGCGTTTAGTTCTGCAATGGATGTTCGGGGGATATGCGGGATTTGTGGGTAACTATTCATAAATGTCGAAATGAGGCGGTGAGCGACGCTCACCGCAGCGCAACATCAGCAAACGCCAAAGTCGCCTTCTTCACTATACGGCGCAACGTCCGCCGCCTTTAACGTGTACTGCTTGCCGTTTTCATCGCTGGCCTGTACTGCAACGATGCTGTCTTCATGTGCTTCAATCACTTTTAACTTTGGTCCGCCCATTTTCGGTTGAACCAGATCGCCAGGTGCAAACATCTCAGGTGCTCCTTTGTTATTAAGTTCTTATACGCCGGTGGTGGATGAGCGCCGATTCCACGGCATCACCGCCAGCAGTCGCGCCATGCCGCAAAACCCCGTCACTCCGGCAAAGGTTAACCCTGCACCCACAAAGGCGCTGAGCAGGAAGAACGCGCTGGAGAGGCTATAGCCGAGCACGACGCCCAGTAAAATTAGCACGCCAGCGGCAATCTGTACCTGGCGCATTAGGGGTAGGGGCTGCGATCTATCCATCGCGGTGGCGAGCCCGGCCTGACGCCAGGCTTCAATGCCGCCTGTGAGGAGTTTGACTTGCGCCGGGGCCGCGGCGGCGATTAGGCGGCTCAGGTTGTTACGCGTGCGGTTGCCGGACTGGCAGTGAAAGATAACCACCGCGTCGGCGCTGGCGGTAAGCGTTGCGCCTTGTTCTATGGCACCCAGCGGCAGCAGGCGAGCGGCGGGGATGTGTTCACGGGCATATTCGTCCGCATCGCGGATATCGACGAGGGTCGCACCTTGCTCAATCAACGCAAGGGCCGCTTGTGGGGAGATCTCTTCAACGGTCATTTAGCTTCTCTCTTAGGGACAGTAGAGCGATTTTAAGGTGGCGACAATCTGCTGTACCGCCTCGTTCCGGATGGAATAGTGAATCCGCTGCGCATCGCGCTGGCTGTCAATCAGCCCCTCTTCCCGCATGCGGGCAAGGTGCTGAGAGGTAGCCGATGGGCTGAGCCCGCTGGCTTTCGCCAGTTCACCGGCGCTGGTGCCGGGGGCATCGCACAGCATGCAGAGGATCAGCAACCGGTTGGGGTTGCTCATCGCTTTTAGCAGCGCTGCCGCTTCACTTGCGCGTGTATTCAGGAGTTCACTGTCATTCATATCTATTTTAGGATTTACTTAATTAAGGAAATGCTAAACTAAAGATCGAGCTTTTACCAGCTAAGCGTTCAGCTTGTTAATGAATATGTTGAATTATGTGTGAGCGGTCTAAAAAATCTGCAGCAAGGGAAAAATGGAGGTAGGAATATTCTTAGTTTAACTTAAAAAAATAGCATTTTATGTGATAAAAGACGAGCGACGATGTGCATGTGGTAGTTAATTTCGTTAAATTTACATCGGTAATGTTACAATGCCGCCCTGTTTCTGAATATTAAATGTGTTCTCGTTTTTATTTTTAGATAACATGAATTCATAGTTTGTTATTTTTATTTATACGACGTAAATATTCTAACGGCTATCTCACTAAACAATAATTTTGCATCGTGAATTAATGGTAATATTATTAATGTCGTATACCTAATGAATTAGCTTTCATTGGTTGTTGATTCAACAATAAATATTAAAAGACTTCTGTTTGTATACATTAAACAGAGGGGTGGTTGCGCATTAAATACCCTGCGGATGGAATGAATACATTATAAACATGGAGGATGTGATGGCCTCAAGGTCGGTAGGTAATATTTTAAACCAGATCTTCGGCTTAACTATAAGTTAAATTGAGAACAATTATGAATACACAATTCCGCATTATGGCGTGCCTCGTTGCCGCATTAGTTTCTGGCGCGGCCAACGCTGCAGCAGCCTCTGCGCCGACTGCGCAAGGGGCTGGTGGACAGGTCAACTTTAAAGGCACTATCACGGATGCTTCCTGCAACATAGACGCAGGTAGTAAAGGACAGGATGTCGACTTGGGTACCTGGGATAAGAGCTATTTTAGTGGTGCTGCTGAAACGACAAAAACGGCCTTCAATATCAAAGTGACCGATTGCCCTAATTCGGTGAAGCAGGTATCCGTTTTGTTTGATGGTCAGAAGGACTCGCAGAAGCAAGAGCTACTTGCTGTGGCATCCGGTGGCGCTACCGGTGTGGGTATCAAACTGTACGAAGACGACCAAACCAGTAAGGTTGCGCTGGGTACTGCATCTAAAAAGCAAAACGTAATAGCCGGTTCCCAGGGGAATGGTTCTGCCGTTCTGACGTTCTATGCGGACTATATGTCTAACGGAGCGCCGATTACCGCAGGCCCGGCAAACGGCGTTGCTGATTTTAATATGATTTACAACTAATAAAACCGAGAGCAGAAGGTGACTTCTGTTCTCGGTTTCATCCTGGAACGTTGGGTATTCCCATGAATCGATTGATTACGAGCCTCGCTCTTTCTTTATTTTTTATCTCGGCTACAGCGCATGCGGGAATTGTGATGGGTGGTACCCGTGTAATATATGAGGAAGGCAAGCGCGAAGCCTCTATTTCGGTAACCAATGCCGACAGTAGCACGCCTTATTTAGTGCAGTCGTGGGTTGATAATTATTCGGCGAGTGATAAAGTTCACCCCCCCTTTATTGTCACACCGCCACTTTTTCGTCTCGACCCGGAACAAAAAAACGTTCTCCGTATTAATTTTACCGGTGCGAAACTTCCCGCTGACCGTGAGTCTGTCTTCTGGCTGGACGTAAAAAGTATTGCTCCATCGAATAAGAACGACACGAATAAATTACAGGTCAATATTAAGTCGAAGTTTAAGATTTTCTATCGTCCGAATCATCTTGCCGGTGAGGCCAACGATGCGTTTCAACAGCTCACGTTTGAAACCCGTGGTGCCAGCGTCGTTGCGCATAATCCTACGCCGTACTTTGTCTCCTTTTTCTCATTATCCGTTGGTGGCGTTGAGCTGGAATCGCCGGGGATGATTGCACCGTTTGGCGAGAGAACCTGGTCGGTCAGCCGCACCGGTGTGGTGAAGTGGCGGGCGATCAATGACTTTGGCGGCGCGACTGACTTCGCGCAACGGTAACCGTTTTGACGGCTTCTCTCATGAAAAAATACGCCCCAGCTACACCTCCCGACGAGGCGATGGTTGCTGCCAGCGCGCTGCTGGCCTGCGTACCGACGGCGCTATTGCTGATGTGCTACCAGGCTCCCGCCAGAGCGGACGACTATTTTGACCCGGCGGCGGTGGAGTTGAGTGACCCGCAGCAGAAAACCGCCGATCTGCACTATTTCGCCAAATCTGGCGGCCAGCAGCCCGGGCGCTATCCGGTGTCGGTGTGGATTAACAATCAGCAAGTGGCCCAGGAGACGATTGAGTTTGTCGAGGACGATGGTCAGCTACTGCCGCGTCTGACCACATCCCAGCTTGCTGAATACGGTGTCAACGTGAGCGCCTTCGCCACGTTTAATCAACTGCACGACGGCGAACCGCTGACTCGCATTGGGCGATTTATTCCCGATGCCAGCAGCAAGTTTGACTTCACCGCGCAACGGCTGAACTTGAGCATTCCGCAGGCGGCGATGAACCAGCAAAATCAGGGCTACGTTGACCCGGCGCGCTGGGATGACGGTATTCCGGCGGCTTTTGTCGACTACAACCTCACCGGGGCGCAGGCGCGACAGGATGGCGGCGACAGCCGCAGCAGCTACCTGAATCTGCGCAGCGGCGTTAATCTCGGCAGCTGGCGGTTGCGCAATATTGCCGCGATGCAGTATGACAAAACCCGCCGCTGGCGCTCGCAAAGCACTTATCTGCAGCGTGATATTCGGGCGCTGAAAAGCCAACTGCGGATGGGTGATACCTATACCAGCGGCGATGTTTTTGACAGCGTGCAGTTTCGCGGTGTGCAGCTGATGTCGCAGGAAGAGATGTTGCCGGATAGCCAGCGCGGCTTCGCCCCGGTGATCCGTGGGATGGCGCACAGCAACGCGAAAGTGACCGTTTCTCAGCACGGCTATGTCATTTATGAAACCTTCGTGGCCCCCGGCGCGTTCGCGATTAGCGACCTCTATCCCACCGCACAAAGCGGCGATCTGGAGGTGACGGTGACCGAGAGCGACGGTTCAGTGCGCCACTTTACCCAGCCGTTTTCCGCCGTGCCGTTTATGCTGCGTCAGGGGCGCATAAAGTACAGCGCCAGCATCGGGCGCTACTACTCAACTCAGCCGCAGACCCGTCAGCCGCAGTTTATGCAGTCGACGCTGTTTTACGGCCTGCCCGCTGATATTACCTTCTACGGCGGGGTGCAGCTGGCGGATGACTATCAGGCGTGGTCGGTTGGTCTGGGCCACGGCTTTGGCGAACTCGGTTCACTGGGCGCGGATTACACCAGCGCCGCCACCCGTACGCCTTCCGGGCAACGCTTTCACGGTAACTCCGCACGGTTGCAGTACCAAAAGAGCTTTGCCGCCATCGGCACGACGCTGAGCCTGGCGAGCTATCGCTACTCGTCCAGCCGCTATTACGATTTTGGCGAAGCGAATGCGCTGGAGGGGCGCTACGGCGTCTCCGATAACAAGCGCAGCCGTGAAGAACTGTCGTTATCGCAGTCGCTCGGCGATATGGGCAGTGTGTCTGCATCGGCCTGGACTCAGACCTACTGGCATTCTCAAGGGCAGGATGAGACCGTGCACGTCGGTTTTTATAGCGCCTGGAAAGGGATCTCCTGGGGCGTGGGCTACTACTTTACGCAGTCGAGCCAGAGCAATAAAAACGACCGATCGTTCTCCTTTAATCTGAACATCCCCCTCGGCAGTCAGCTGGCGGATAGCTCCGTCAGCTACAGCACCACCTCCGATAACAACGGCTACACCTCGCAACAAGTGTCGTTGTACGGTTCGGCGCTGGAGAAAAATAACCTCTACTACACCGTCCAGCAGGGCTACGGCAACAAAGGGCAGGGGAGCAACAGCGGCGTGTCGCTGGACTATCGCGGCGGCTATGGCGAAACGCAGCTCGGCTATCAGCACGATAGCGTGAATAGCCAGGTCACCTGGGGAGCGTCGGGGTCGATTGTGGCGCACCCGCACGGCATCACCTTCGGCCAGTACACCGGCGATAGCTTTGCCGTTGTGCGTGCGCCGGGCGCCAGCAACGTCGATATTCAGAACGGCACCGATCTGCATACCGACTGGCGCGGCTATGCGATTGTGCCGACGCTCACCGCCTATCGAAAAAATGATATCAGCCTCGATACCGAATCGCTGCCCGACGACGCCGACGTGGAGCTGCAGGCGCAGACCGTGATCCCCGATGGCGGCGCGATTGTTGAAGCCGACTATCACGCCCACATCGGCAGCCGCGTGATCTTTACGCTGCGCGGGGCGCAGGGGCCGCTGCCGTTTGGTGCCAGCGCGCGCCTGGTTGGCGACGACGAGGCGGCATCCGGCATTGTGGCAGAGCAGGGGCAAGTTTATCTCAGCGGGATGCCGGATGAGGGCATCGTTGAAGTCAGTTGGATGGATAGCCGCGTCGCGCAGACCTGCCGTGCCCGTTACCATCTCCCCACTACTATGCAGGCTAACCCGGTGAAAACGGTTAGCGCGCAGTGTCTTTAAAAGGTGTGCCTATGTGCAGAAGCCACGTTGTTATCCGTCTGTTTATTCTGCTGGCTGTCGCCATTGGCTGTCCACGGGTGTGGGCAGAAAGCTGCAGTAATACCATCGGTGATATGACCATTAATACCCAGAACATACAGTATCTGCCCACGCTGCCGGTGAACTCGCAGATGTCACATTCTATGGCCGACAACGGCAGCGGAGTGCGATTTACCTGCGATCTTCAGCTGCCTGCGGCAGACTGGAAGCGGGTGGTCTATCAGCAGGTCGTGACCTCGGGGTCGGCATTGGCCGTCAATGGGGTGCATATTTTTGCCACTCAACTGGCGGGTCTTGGCTATTCGCTGGGCTTTCAGTGCAACGGCGGCGCGGTGCACTATATTGACGGCAGCAGCTCTCCGGCAGGAAGTGACTCAGCGACGATTTGCGACAGCAACGACCTACCGGCGCTGCTGACGCAAAAAGAGATTGTGATTAAAGCCTACGTCACCTTCTATAAAACCGGCGACGTCAATCTGGCGGGCGGCAACCACACCAACGTCAATGCCCAGCCGCAGGTCGGCAAACTGTTTGTGGAGCAGCGTTCTTCGGCGGTTAACGGCACGACCAGTACATCGCCAACCTTTCTGGGACTGTCGGCGCTGAACGTGGATATCGGTGCCAGCGGCAGTTGTCAGGTATCCAGGCCGACCATCACGGTGGGGCTGGGGGCGGTGAATAAAGCGGAGTTTAAGGGGGTGAATACCACCGGCGGCGCGGCGCAAAACTTTGCGATCCCGGTTTACTGTTCCCAACCGACCGACGTGCGCATTGGCTTCTTTGGTCAGGAGGCCGACCCGGCGTTCCCGGATACGCTGGCGATTACACCGGGGAGCGGCGCGGCAGGCGGCGTCGGGGTGAAGCTGAGCTATGGTAACAACGGCGCACCGGCTCCGGCAGCGGGTACGGCGGTGCATATCAACGAAGCGACTAATCTGCCGCTGCTGAAAACGGTGAAGGCGAGCCAGGTTGCTAACGCTGAGGATATCAACTTTACCGCCCAGTATGTGCAGACCGGCAGCGTGGTGAGTGCGGGGATGGCGAATAGTATGGCGACATTTACGCTTATCTATAACTGAGGGTAGGGAAAGACGGTGCTGGAACCCTCACCCCGACCCTCTCCCTTAAAAAGGGAGAGGGAGAAAACCGCACCGAACGGTTCCCTCGCCCCTTTGGGGAGAGGGTGAGGGGGAAAAGACATCACTACTGCGCAGGCTTCTGCGCATGCAAAATCCGCTGCGTCTCATCGTCACTGAGTTTGTAATCAAAGAAACGCTGATAGAAATCCTGCGTCACCTTCGTCATATCAACCCCAGGGAAACTGGTAGGATGCAGCATCAGCGCCGCCCACTGGATCTGCAGTGCGCTTTCGGTGCCGTAACGATCCCACGGGAATACCCCCGCCGGGTTTTGCAGCACCTTGCCGTTTTTCACCGCCTTGAGCTCTGAGAACAGCGCCGCGTAGGGTGAATCGGCAATCTGCCCGCTGTTTGCCCCGAGGATAATCACGTCTGGTTGCCAGGCAAGCACCCGCTCCGGCGACACCTCTTTCATATTGCCCTGAATCTCCGCCGCCGCGTTTTTACCCCCGGCGAGGTGAATCCACGTGTCAATCAGCGTCTGGCTGCCGTCCACCTTCAGCGGCTTCAGCGACTGAATATGCAGCACGCTGGGCCGCTGCTCGGCGGTCAGCCCGTGCATTTTGCTTTGTACGGTATCAATGGTGGTTTGCAGATACTGGTTATAGGCCTTTGCCCGCGCCCGCGCGTCGTCGGTACCCAGCACCTCGGCGGTGGTGGTGACCGATTTCATCAGCGACGGATAGTCGGTAAAGGCCATTTGTAGCGTAGGCAGCCCTGCCTGGCGGTAGCTCTCCGCTTTATCATTGCCTGCCGAGGTGAACACCACATCCACCTTTTTAGCCAGCAGGCTCTCGGGGTTAAATGCGGTGCCGCGAACCTGCAGAGCCTGATTCAACGTCGGCGCGATTTTGAACATCCACGGCTGGCTTTCCGGATGGTTGACGGTGGCGACGATTTTACTCCCCGCCCCCAGGGTCATCAGCACCGAGTGGTGCGCGAACCAGCCGTCGGCGATGGTGTTCACCTGGTCGGGAACGGTAACGGTATGACCGGCATCATCCACGACCTGGCGGGAAGCCAGGGCGGGGAAAGCCAGCCAGGCGCAGAGTAACCACGCTTGGCGACGTTTCATCGAACTACTCCTTAAAAATCAATCTGCATAGAGAGTTGAGCCTCTCGCGGTGCCCCAAGCTGAGCGCTGGCGTTGCCCGCGCCGGTATACCCGGTTAACGCGCCAGGAACCACGTTGGTCCAGTAGCGACGGTTAGTCAGGTTGGTGACATCCAGACGGAAGGTAACGGGGGTGTTGTACATTCGGGTGGCGTAGCTTGCTCCGGCATCCACCGTGGTGTAGCTGCCCACCCAACTGTCATTGGCGTTATCGGTCGCGCGGCGGCCAACGTAGCGCACGTTGGTATCCACATCGACGCCCGGTAGCTGCTCAATGCTGTAAACCGCCAGCATGCTGGCGGTGAAGCGCGGTACGCCGACCACCTGTTTGCCGTCAGCGCTGGCGCTGGCCGTGTCGTGCAGACGCGGGTCAAGCCAGGTCGCGCCGCCGAACAGGCGTAGGTTGTGGGTGACGTGGCCGTCGGCCATCAGCTCCAGCCCGCGGTTTTTCTGCGTGCCGTCCTGGGCGAAATCACCGCTGTCATTGGTATACGCGAAAGGACGCTCCGCCTGGAACAGCGCGGCGGAGAGCATCAGGTCACGCATTGGGGCATATTTCGCGCCGACTTCCACCTGATGGCTGCGGTACGGGTCGAGGATCTGTCCGGCGTTGTTTGCGCCGCTTGGGGCAGTGTCGCCCTGCTGCATGCTGTCAGCCCACGTGGTGTAGAGCGTGATGTTGTCGATAGGTTTGTACATCAGGCTGGCCGAACCGCTGGCGCCGCTGTCTTTTTTGTCGCTGGTTTGCTTGCCGGTCTTGTTGTAGTTGCTGACCGTAAACAGGTTTTCGCTACCCGAAAGCAGCAGGCTCCACTGCGGGCTGAAGTGCAGGGTGTCGCTCAGCAGGAAGGCATGCTGCGTGGTGGTCGCAGACTGATAGCGTTTATTAAAGTCCGGATACGGCGGACGCGGGTAGACCGGGTGCTGATCCAGCGAGGAACTCCCGAGCGTAAAGGTGCCGCCGTCGACCGGGTTATAGTTTTTCCACACAAAGCCGCGCACGCCGGTGCTGATGTCGTGGGTTAACCAGCCGGTGTCCACGCTACCGGTCAGGTTTGCCATATAGCTGTTGATGGTAAAGCGACTGGCGGCGGAGTCGGAGGTGGTGGTGGTGTAGCTGCCGTGATTATCGGTCAGGGTGTTGGTGACGGTGGTGGATTCGCGGTCGGCAATCTGACGCAGCACGCCGACATCCAGCAACCAGTTGCCGTCAAAATCATGCTTCAGGTGCAGGCTGGCGGTGCTGGTTTCATCATCGTTACCGGCATAGCTCTGGCCGTACTGCGCTTTGGTCGGGTCGAGCGGGGAAGGGAAATGCACCCCTTTTGCCAGCGCAAACGAGCCCGGCATGCCTTTTTCGTAGTAGTGGTAGTAGCTGAAGTTGCTCTCCAGTACCGTTTTATCGGTGAGCTGGAAGTCGAGGCCAAGACCGGCGTACTGGCGGCGTTTGTGGCTGCCGCTGGTGTAACCGTGGCCTTCGTCGTTGAGCAGGTTGAGGCGGTATTTCACGCGGTCGCCGTCATCGATAGGGCCGCTAAAGTCCATTGAGGTCAGCGTGCCGTTACCGGTGCTACCGCCGACGGTCACACGGTGCAGCGGGGTATCCGTTGGGCGTTTGGACACCAGGTTAAACATCCCCGCCGGGTTCGCCGGGCCGTACAGCGAGCCTGCCAGGCCGCTCAGTACTTCGACGCTCTGGAACTGCTCAGCCGGATATTCGGTGGTGGAGACGGCGTTCAGGCCATCAATCATATGGTTTTGCACCACGCTGCCCTGCATGCCGCGGGTTTGTGGGCGAACCCCATCACCCTGTACGGAAGGCATATAGCGGTAGACATCTTTGACGCTTTTGAGCTGCTGCTCGTTGATAATCGGCGAGGAGAGGGTCTGAACTGACCAGGGAACATCCATCACCGTTCGTTTTCCCAGACTGCCTAAGGTAGCCTGCTTCTCTGAAGCCGGCGGCTCCTGCGCGCTGCTGTTATCGGCAGCGGCGGCGCTGGCAGAGACCACCATAGTGTCCTCCGCATAGCCAGATTGCGATATCGCCAGGCACGAGAATGCCAGGAGCCCCGAAGCGAGCGGTATTGTTTTATTATCGAACATTTTTAAATTCAGTGTGTTAGCCGAAAGACTGGTGGTAACCGGGTTACCATCTACGCATGAGGGGAACAGCTATTATTATTTGTATGACGAATATCATGAGGATTGTCGCTATATATGTCAATACACAACGAGTGGTAGGTAAAACGGGGGGACAGAGGTGCGGGGGTGTCCTGACAGGCATAAAAAAAGCCGCATCAGCGGCTTTTTTTGACTCGGTAAGTTAGTGTTATTCGCTGACTTTTTTCTCCAGTTCAGCGGCACCGTCTTTGGTTTTATCCCAACCTTTCTGCGCCCCATCTTTGGTCGCGTCCCACCCTTTTTGGGAGGCATCTTTGGTTTTATTCCAGCCTTTCTGGGCACCTTCTTTGGTGGCATCCCACCCTTTTTCAGTCCCTTCTTTGGTTTTATGCCAGGTTTTCTGAGCGCCTTCGCTCACCTGACTACCTACGCTGTCGCTCTTACCTTCGGTGGCGTGCTTAGATTTCAGCTTAAGCTCTTCACCCTGGTTCTGTGCCTGATGCAGTTTTTCTTTCGCGGTATTCGCGTTTGCCTGTGCCTGGGCAACCGTGTCGTCGGTGGCGTGTGTGGTCGCTGCGAAAACAGGGGAAGCCAGCAGGAGTGCTGAAAGTGCAATTGTTGTTTTTTTCATAACAAATCCTCATCAGTGTGTGAGCGTTAGAAAGGATGGCACAGACGTTGGCATGAGGCTTTAGGAATAAACTGTAATTGAATCATCGTGTTCCAACAGGCGGTTTTGGCGAGTGCGCGAAACCGCCCGTGAATCATCATCTTTCCAGTACGATAAGCGGGGCGTCATCGCGGGTTCGGGTAACGGCCACTTCCGCTTGATAGAGGTTACGCAGCGCGGATTCCGTCAACACCTCCTTCGGTGTGCCGCTATCAACCACCTGACCTTTTTCCAACAGCACGATGCGGTCGGCATAGCGCGCGGCGAGGTTGAGGTCGTGCAGCACACAGCAGACGTTAAACTGCCGCTGCTGCACCAGTTCGCGCAGCAGGCGGAACAGCTGCTGCTGGTGGTGAATATCCAGCGCCGAGGTGGGTTCGTCGAGAAACAGCCACTTTGGCGTGGGTTCCGGCTCCCAAAGCTGCACCAGCAGGCGCGCCAGCTGTACCCGCTGCTGTTCGCCGCCGGAGAGATGGCGGTAATCGCGGGAAGCCAGTTCGCGGCAGCCGCATAGCGCCATGATGTGCTCCGTCTCATCGCGCGGGTTGCTGCTGCGATGCGGGTGGCGGCCCATGCGGATCACCTCCATCACGCTAAAGGGAAACGCCATATCCTGGTTCTGGCGCATCACCGCGCGAGTGCGGGCTAGCGTCTCCGTTGGCCACGCCTCCAGCGCTTTGCCAAACATCGAACAGGTTCCGCTATCCGGTTTCAGGTAGCCGGTCAGCTGGCGCAGTAGCGTTGATTTGCCCGCACCGTTTGGCCCGAGGATGGCGACGATCTCCCCGCCGGGTAGCGTGAGTGAGACGTTATGGGTCAGGCGGCGGCCGTTGATGCTGTAGGTGAGATTCCGGGCTTCAATCATAGTGCTCTCCGTGTCCGCAGGATCAGCCAAAGAAAATAGGGGCCGCCAATCAGGCTGGTCAGCAGGCCAACCGGCATTTCAGCAGGCTGCACCAACGTGCGTGCCAGGGTGTCCGCAACCAGCAACAGGCAGGCTCCGGCCAGCGTCGAGCAGGGCAGCAGCCAGCGGTGGTCGGCACCGATGGTCATGCGGATAAGATGCGGAATGACCAGGCCGATAAAGCCAATCACGCCGCTCACCGACACCGCCGCACCCACCAACAGGGAACTGAGTAACAGCAGTAGCTGGCGTTTACGCTTGACGTTCACGCCGAGGTAGTGCGCCTCTTCATCGCCCAATTGCAGCAGGTTCAGCGTGGTGGCAAGCCAGGCGGTGGCGATCATTGCTGGCAGCGCAAACGAGGCGGCAACCAACAGCGTAGGCCACTGCGCCTGCCCCAGGCTGCCCATCATCCATAAGGTGAGCTGGCGCAGCTGCTGTTCATCGCCGACGTAGCTCAGGATACCGATCGCCGCGCCGCAGAGCGCGTTGATGGCGATCCCCGCCAGCAGCAACTGGATCATGCCGCCGTGCTGGTGGCGCAGGCTAATCAGGAAGATCACGGCGCACACTACCAGGCTGCCGACGACGGCGAAAATCATCTGTTCGTACAGCAGAAAGGCGGCGGGGAGTGAAACGGGGAAGATAATCGCCACCCCGACCATCAGCGCCGAGCCGCTGCTCACCCCTAGCAGACCGGGGTCGGCCATCGGGTTACGAAACAGCCCCTGCATGATCACCCCGGCGGTAGCCAGCGCGCCGCCAACCAGCACTGCCAGCAGCACCCGTGGCAGGCGAATGTTGAGCCAGATATCGCGGTAGTGCGCATCCTGCAACGAGGCGAAGGTGATTTTTAGCGCCCCCTGGCTGGCACCGACCAGTACGAGGGTCGCCAGTATCAGCAGCAGGCCGATAAAAACGCTGAAAGAAGAGAGTGAATCCTTGAACACGCAAAGCTCCGTTACATCGATGCGGCGCGAGGTGCCGCGCCGCAGGGGAATTACGCCGGTTTGAGGCCCGGCTCAACCAGGCTGTAAACCTGCTGGTCGAGCGCCGGGGCGCTGGCTAACGCCTGAATATGCGCCGCGACGTCCGCGCGCTGCACAAATCCGTGGACTTCCTGTTGCTGCACGCGCAGCGCGTTACCGGTCGCCTCACCGCTAAGCAGCCCGGCAGGGCGCAGAATGGCGTAGTCCAGCGTACTGGTTTGCAGCCAGCTTTCCGCCAGGCTTTTTTCACGCACGGCCTGACCAAACGCCGCCTTGGCACGCGGTGAGAGGAACGGCCAGCTATCGCCGCAGCCGAGTGAGGTCACCAGAATCATCCGGTGAATGCCCGCTTTTTCGGCTTCATCAATCACCGTGCGGTGGGTGAGATAATCCTGCGCGCCGCCCATGGTGGAGATAACCGTTGCCGTTTCACCGGCGGCCTGACAGGCCCTGGCGACCATGTCAGCGTCGCAGGCATCGCCAATAAAAACCTGCGCGCCCAGCGCTTCCAGCCGCGCAGCGGCCTCTGGGTTACGCACCAGCGCCACCACCGGGCGTTTTTCTGCCAGTGCCAGTTCGGCCGTGAGCGCGCCGACGCCTTTACCGCCCGCGCCAAACATTAACCACGGGGTCATCATGCCTCTCCCTTCAGCACGGCGGCGAGGGTACGGAAGGCGTCAACCTGCTCGCTGAGCAGCTGGCGATGGTCGTCGCGGCCGAGGAAAATTTTAAACATCGCGCTGCCTGCGGCGTTAAAGAACAGGATTGAGGCGGTATCCATCGCCATAAATTTGCGTTCCACCAGCGCAATGTGGGTGCAGTTTTCCGCCTTGATGTGGCCGGTCATGCCTTTCTTGCCGCGCAGGTTGAAGTAGCCGTGGCGGTGGAAGCCGGACGGCAGTTCACCGGTGAATTCCAGAATCACATCGGCGGTGTGCACAAGCGTTGTGACTTTGCCCCATTCCGCGACGGTGTCCCACACGGTGTCAAACTTGTCGCCCGTCACCAGCGTGTGGGATGGCAGGTTTTTTACCACCTCCAGCAGCGTGGTGTGGTACTGGCTGGCGATCGCTTCCAGCGTGCCGTCAGGCTCGGTTTTTAAAAAGTCCTGTAGGGATACGTTGCTCATCGTTCACTCCTGTTATTGGGTTTCAACCGCAATGCGCGGTGCGTTAAGTGCCTGAATAAGTTCATCAAGAGACTGCAAAATGTTACTTGCCCAGAAGCGTCCTTCATTGGTCAGACGCAGGCAGGTTGAGTCGTCGCGCGTCAGCCCAGCGCGGTGCCATTGCGCCAGCAGCGGGGCGAGTTTCGCGGCGTGTGGGGTCAGCGCATCCAGCGGTACGCGGGCGGTTTCTACGCCAGACTGCAGCAGGTGTCGCCACTGGAAGCCGCGCTCGGCGGTACGCATCATCATCATCAGCGGCTTTTTGCCTGCGGCGATGGCGTCGTGCCAGGTCTCGAGATTGCGCTCGACCATCCACGAATAGCCGTTGACGGAGCCGCCCGCGCCGGAGCCCAGCGCCAGGCAGTCTGCGCCCTGTTTAATCAGTAAATTGTAGAGATTGCGCTCGCGGGTGGTGCGTGCCCAGTGGCTGTTGCTAATGCAGCTCCAGCCAGCCTTGTCCATAAAGTCGCAGCCCTGAAGGTAGAGATCACGGCGTTCGGCGGGCTGCGGCACACTGGTGCGCCCGTTCTCAACCGCTTTGCCGAGCGGCGTGTTAGGCAGCAGGTTGAGGGCGTAAAGATCGACGCCATCGAGGCCGATATCGCGGGCGATCGCCAGATCTTCGCCCCACAGCGCGGCGTTCTGACCTGGCAGACCAAACAGCAGATCGCAGACCACCGCCGCGCGGTCGCGCTTGACCAATCCTTCCATAAAGGCGATAGCGGTAGGGCCATCGGAGGTGCGGGCCATCTTCTTACGAATTTTACTGTTAAACGACTGAATGCCGATGGAGAAACGGTTCGCACCAGCGTCCAGACAGGCGTCGATTCGCGCATCGTCGAAGTTCAGCACCCGGCCTTCTATGGTGATTTCACAGTCTGGCGCCAGCGGCAGGCGCTCGCGCAGGGTGGTGATAATGCGTGCCAGATCGCGGGCTGACAGCGCCGACGGCGTGCCGCCGCCGAAATAGACCGCGTGAATAGGCGCGGACTGGTGCAGTACGCTGTCGGCCTCCATCTCGATCTCACGCAGCAGTGCGTCGGTGTAACGCGCGCAGTGATCCTCTTCATAGCGGTTCTGGTAAAAACCGCAGAAGGTGCAGTGGGTGGCGCAAAACGGAATGTGCAGATACAGCAGGCGCTTACGTGGCGGCGCGGCGTGGTTCAGCACCTCCTGCCAGGTTTGCTCAAGCTGTTCTCTGGCGATAGGCACCGCGCCGCGCCAGGGCATCGTCGCCCGACGGTCTTTAAAAGGCTGGCCGCCCTCCAGCGCAAAGTGCGGGGTTAAATCCAGGTCGATAGGGGTATTCAACATCATCGGTCTTTCAACATCCTTTAGTGTGGCCAGAACTGGCGGTGCAGCGTTTCAACCGCGTCGGCGACGCGCGGGCCCATGCCGAGGATCAGGGCCTGATCGATAACGACGATGCGCTGGTTTTTCCACGCGTTGGTGCGGGTGATCCCGGCGATCGCGCTCAGACGGTTAAGATCGCCGTTGACCATTTGCGCGGTGACGATAATCACCTCCGGGTTGGCGGCAATCAGCGCCTCCGCGCTGTAGCTACGATACTGCGGGTGCTGAGCCACGTTGCGGGCCCCGGCGAGCGTCATGATGGCGTCGGCAACGCTGCCTTTCCCCGCTACCTGCGGGGCGCTGCCGCCCGCGCTGAGAATAAACAGCGCGTTCACCGGTGCCGGTTTACTGGCGCTGCTCTGCGCCACCTTTTCCAGACGCTGGCGAATGTCGCCTACCAGCGCGGTACCGCTGTCCTCACGCCCCAGAGCGCTGGCAAGCGTGTGGATATTGGCGTACATCTGCTCAACGGTGGCAGGGACTCGCGGCAGGGTGAGCACCTCGACATGCTGGCTGCGCAACTGGTCAAACACCAACTGCGGGCCCGCGTCCTGCCAGGTGATAAAGCGGTTTGGGTGCAGCGATAAAATGCCTTCGCTGCTGAGCTGCTTCCAGTAACCGATGTGCGGCAGCGCGGCGGTTTCCGGCGGGTATGAGGTGGTTTCATCCACCCCGACCACCTGGCTGCCCGCGCCCAGCGCGTAAATCAGCTCGCTGAGCGAACCGCCGGCCACCACGATGCGGTCAGCCGCCTGAGCGCTGAACACGGTGACCAGCGCCAGTAATCCGATAGCCAGTTTTTTCATCATCAGAAGTTCCATGCAAAGCCGACCGCGGCGTTAAAGCCCTCCGCCGGAATGGATTCATGCGCCGTGCGGTAGCGTTTATCGGTCAGGTTGTTGAGCGCCAGGTTGACCTGATACTGATCGTTGGCACCGAATTCGGTGTTTACCGCCAGGTTAAGCGTGGCCCAGCCAGGCGTGCGGGTCTCTTCCGTACCGGTATCGTCTTTGGCGCTGGAGGCCGCGCGGATAAAGAGATCGGAGGTGACGTTTGCCACATTGAGCATGAGCGTGTGTTTCACCCCGACGCGGCCGTTAATCGCGGGTTCGCCGGTATTGGTGGTTTTCCCCGCCGGGGTTTCATATTCGCGGCGGATCAGGTTGCCGCTGACGTACGGTGAGACAATCCAGCCGTTATATTCGGCGCTCAACTCCATGCCCCAGGTGTTGGCGCGGTCAATGTTGTCGTAGTAATAGTTGCCACTACGCGCTGAGTTGGTCGTGCCGTTGCAGATAGCCTGGCCGGAGCAGGCGACGGTGGCGATGTAGTCCTTCGCCTGTGAGTAGTAGACCGCGCCATCAACCAGCCAAAAGTTGCCGTTGTAACGGGCACCCAGCTCATAGTTATTGGAGTGTTCGGCTTCCAGGTTGGCATTGCCGTAGGTCGTCCCGCCGCCCGCCGCGGTTTGCGAAAACAGCTGCGTCAGCGTTGGGAAGACGTAGCCCTGAGCGAACGCGGCCCGCAGCTCGATGTTGTCGAAGCCCGAGTAGCGCAGGCTGGTGGCGCTGACTAACGCATTGTCACTGGTTGACTGCGCGCCGATAGAGGTGTCTTTGGTGACGCCGTTCGTCGTGGCGTTCGAGTCGCCGCGGGTGAGTTTTGACGACAGCCAGTACTGGCGCGCGCCGAGCGTCCAGGTCCAGTTATCGGCAAAATGCCAGTCGTTCTGGGCGAACAGCGAGGTATTGCTCTGCTCAGACTCGTTATAGGCACGGGTTTGGGTTTCTCGCGAAATCGGCTTCAGGTAGGTCGAACCGTCGGTGGTTTGCGAGATGCGGTCGCGCTGGTACTGCGTGCCGACGACCAGGTCATTATTGCCGGGCAGCGAGAAGTTGCTCTGTAACGTGACACCCTGGGTGTACTGCTTATCGTTGGTTTTGGTCTGGTTATGGATAACCGACGTCAGCACCTCGTTTTCAAACTGACGCGCGATGGTCTGCTCGTAGGCATCGAGGTGAATTTTCTTCAGATAATCACCGTCGACATCCACGTCATAGAACAGACCAACCTTTTCCCGCTCCAGTTTCGGCAGCTTGACGCTAAAGGCATCGTACTCGCCGTCCGGATCTTCGTAATAGGTTTGGGTAGAGAGCTTGTAGCGGTCGAGCGACAGCCCAAAGTGCTGGTTATCCAGGTTGTAGCCGAGCCAGATACCCTGGCTGTTGTTCCGGAAATTGGTGTTCGGCAGACGGCCGTCCGGCGTATCGCGATCGCCCTGATCGGAATAGCTGCCGTTAATACGATAATCAAACTGACCAATGCTGCCCCATGCCGCAGCCGACTCTTCCCAGCCCGCCGTTGCGGAGTTATAGACCGCTTTCACCGTCCCGGCGAGCGGCTTATCGCCCCCTTTTTTGGTGATAAAGTTCACCACGCCGCCGATGGCCTGCGAGCCGTACAGCACCGAGTAAGGGCCTTTGACCACTTCGATGCGTTCCAGAGCGGATTCATCAATCAGCAACCCGGCGCCGTAGTTTTGCCCGGCGCGCTGATAGGTGACCTCCTGACCATCAATGAGGATCAGTACGCGGGAAGAGGCTTCACCGCGAATGCGGATCTGCTTGCGCCCGGCGAGCGCGTTATCTGTAATCTCTACGCCGGGAATATCCTGCAGATCGTCGGCAATTGAAGTGCTGGTGGAGTTTTGCAGCGTCTGATGGTCGATAACCTGAATGGTTGCCGGACTGTTCCAGAGCGAGCTTTCCGAACGATTGGCGGTCACCACCAGCGTCTCTTCCTTACTGGCTTTGTGCGGTGTATCTGAAGATGTAGCGGCAGAGGCCGCGCTGGAAACGCAGAAGGCCAGCGCGGAGAGTACGAAGGACCCTCGGGTAATGGAATGCAGCATCGGTATCCCTACAAATGAATATGATAATGATAATAACTATCAATTACATTTACACATCAACAGAAACAGGTCCAGCGTGGAAGGTATAAATAAAATGCATCTTTGATTTGCGTCAATTTATGCCGGAGATAGGGCAGTGAAATGTGACTTTGATCACCACAATACTGAGCATAATTAAGCGGTTAATGCTGTTGATTTGCGATAGGGAAGGTTGTTTGGCGGTTGGAGTGGTGCTGGAAGGTGAGGGGGGATTAATAGATTACAGGAATGTGTTGGGTGTCGGCGGTCGTAATGAACGCTAGCGAGATAAAAAAGGAATCAGACGGTTTATTACATTGTTGAATAGGCACTATCTGAGGTGAATATACTTATTTAAATTAATCTAATCCTTATTGAGTATAAATAGGGGTATAGCCTGCTGAAATTAAAAAATAATACCCTCAGTGATTAAAAGGGGTATAAGATATGCAACATATTTTCCCATTCCAGACCGCGCCTGACCGCGTGGAAAGAGAGGCAGAATCATGCAGCGAATCATCATCCCCACCCATTACGTTCATACCCGTACCACGCCGCTGTGGACCAAAGAAACCGCGCCCGCATCCATCTGGAAGCGCCATCTTGATGCCGGTACGCGACAGGGCGTGTTCCCACGTCTGGCGGTAATGCAGGGGGCGATACGCTATTATGGTTATGCCGATGAGACCAGCCCGGAACCTGTTGAGACGATGACCATCGAAGCCGGGCAGTTTGGCGTTTTCCCGGCTGAGAAATGGCACCGTATTGAAGCATTAAGCGACGACACCGTATTTAACGTTGATTTCTATGTCGATCCTAAGATTTTGATAGAAGGATGAAACTGAACTGATGAACAGTGAAAATAAAGGGTATTCCCTGGCGGTTATTAATGGCAATAACAAAGAGAAGCAGGAAAAAGTCTATCTGAAACCGATGGCGCTTTATGTTCCTGATATTGCTGTACAGGCCGTCGCCGAGCTTATTTCTCCGCTCTCTCCTGATAATGCGCAGGGTAAAGGTTTCTTGCTGACCGTCACCAATAATAATAACGGTGTCTCGGTGGATAAAGAATTTGCGGAATTGAGCGAGTTGCAGGACCCGACCGTCGCCGCCGATGCGGTAAAAGACCTGGTGAACATCGTTCGCGGGTATGAGTCGGATGAAGAGACTAACGTCTGCGGTTGGTAGTACTGTCGTTCCCTTCTGAGCTTTGCTTTACCGTTAGCAGATACCCTGGACAGGTTTATCGGGTTATCTGCTGCTGTCCCTTCTTAAGAACTTTCTGAATTGACGATATTTAACCCCCTATTGTTTGGAGCTAACGTTACAAACAATTAGGCAACATTTTTCGTTGTCGATATGCTAAACAGCAAATTAGAAAATACGACTTCAACGAGGTTATGGTGCGTTATTTATATTCTGGGATAGTGGTTGGTTTGGCATTACTGGTATCGGCTTGTGCTCCGGGACCTTTAGGTACACAACGTTACGAGCCCTATACCGGGCAGGATGCGGCTGTTGTGTACACTCAGCTCAATGACCAACATCAAGGGCTGGTTTATTTTCAGCGTTTTGCTAAAGAAGGTGATTGCTATAAAGATCAGGAGCTTATTTATATCAGTAATAACCTTATGGCCGGCAAAGTCCACCGTTTTTACGAAAGCCGACTTCGCCCGGAACAGTACTGGACTCTCTATGTGATGGATAACTCGAGCGGCCGTCAAATCGTCACGCAAACCGCGTTTATTCCTGAGGCTGGAAAGCATTATGTTGCCATTCCTTATCAAGGTGTTGTGGAAGTGCCGCTGGATTTGAAGCTATCGGGTAGCGACAACTTAGATAAAATTTATGAGCAATATAAAGATAAACCGGCTAAGCAATGGAATGTGCGTAGTGGGGTGTGTAAGTTCTGGTTTGCGAAAATGATGGGGGCGTAGGTTTTTGCTTTGTTGGGGACGAGACATCTGATGATGTAAGGCTTTGGCTCTCATCTGGGGAAGTACTCAACACTTTACCTATAGCGGATGGCAATGCTCGCTGCTGTGCGAACTTCTGCTTATGAGGTACCTGCCAACGCGCCTGAAGGCTTCAAACTTCTCGAGCTAAATCGCAGACACAAAAAAGCCCGCCAGGCTTACGCCATGCGGGCTTTCAGGACTTCATCTCAGGCTCTGGTGACCATCGACAAAGAATTTTGGTGGGCTGGCGTCCCTGTAATCCACTCTTTAATTGTTTGATTATTATATATATTAATGATTTGTATTTTACATTGAGGTGCAATAAAGGGATAAAAAAAGTATTGTGGCTAAAAATCAATCACATTTTGAATGTCATGACTAGCGGTGAGGAGTTGAACTCATGAGTTCAACTTCCGAAAGTGATTGAATGACTGTTAATTTAAAATAGTCAACAAAAAAAGCACTTTTTGCTAAAAAAGTTGTTGATCGTCATAAGCGATATTCGAATAATAGCCTCTGTCGAAAAACAATGGGAGAGATAAATGAAAGAAAAAAACAACTTTATACGTCTACCTGAAGTTCTGGAAAGAACAGGATTTTGTAAAGCTTGGATTTATCGTTTGATTAGTCGTGACGAATTCCCTTCACCTATAAAAATCGGTGATCGTGCAATCGGGTTCGTAGAAAGTGAAATAGATGCGTGGATTGACGAAAAGATTTATTTATCAAGAAATAAAGCCGCCTGAATGTTATTAAATGCTTTTTTGATTTATTCCTGACAGATTCATCATTAAAAGTGAAAACCTCTCAAAATCGCGTATAGAGCGTTTTAGAGCTACATATGAAAAATATCTTTTATTTAAAATAAAAGACTGGGTTTTGAACTGGTCTTTTTTTATTTTATCATCTAATCATTTTATTAAATATTTTTGATTTTATCTATTGACTGATGTTATAAATGGATTTATATAATATAAAGATACGAAAAATTAAAAACTCTTCGCCGACTTTTAACTTACGTTAAATACCACTTCCAGAAGATTTTAATCTTTAATAAAGCAATAACGCTAATCCTGTGTATCGGGTATAAGAATGAAGGTTCCTCAAGTGTTTGGCAATTCTTATGTTATTGTGGCAGTGCCGGATGACGCGTAGCTGCCAACCTGAATCGCATAATCTAAAAAATTTACAAACTGTAGTATAGACTCTTTAGTAAAACGAGAGTCATTTGAAAGTTTCATGATTTGTGTTTGCGCGGGTCGTGGGGGAAGTATCAGGATGGAAACGTTCTGAATATTTTCAAGGCGCAATGAGCATCTCCTATCTCTCTATTTTAGCCTTTTTGGCGTGGGGGGTAGGGGGGGAATGCTTAAAGAAAAACTATTTCCTCCTTCGGAGGAAAACTACTACGGCTGAAAGCCGCCCCGCTAAAACACAAACCCCAAAACCTTAAAACCAAAAACTTTTAAATTAATTAATTAGTACTACTAGTACAAAATTTTAATAAAAATAAATATAAAACCCAAAATATAAAAAGTAAAGTGTTATTTAATGAAGAGCTAATAGAAATATAAGTGAAGTTAGATTATGGATAAAATATAAAAGAAGTCAGATTACGCCAACTTCTTTTATAGATAAAATGGTATTCGATTTAGATTAATCTAACAAACCGCGAGAAGTTTTACTTGCCGTTTGTCTAAAGGTATAGCGTTCAACAACATCACCTTTAAACCAGATCTCAAGATCTTTCATGTGCGCTGTGCTGCTGTTCTTTAATAATGCTAATCCCGGTATGTAATTTGAAATCTGGGATTCACCGGACATAACGGAATAGCCCCACATTTCTTTACCATCGTTAGTTTCTTTAGTCTGAGGCTCCCCATAAAAACGAAGGATATCTTGTTGAGTAGTTTTCCCCTTGATAATCTTAGAGGTTATATTCTGCTGTGTTTCGTCTTTAATAGATTTGTTTCCATAAACGGTACAACTCGCTAAAGGAAGAATAATAAATGCTGCCGTAATCAATCTTTTCATATCAACTCCAAATATAAATAATAAAACATAACAAGGTTATAAAACGTATTTATTAAAAATGAGAAGCCAGCGATCGCAGATCTCGTGATTGGTCGATGATGTTTTGTTTTTCATTGGTAGATTGATTTTCCATGAAGGATTTTTTATATCATCTGTCAGTATAAAAATACCGGAACGCTGATTAGCTAACATTTGTTCATTACTGTTAGCTCCAGCGGACTTTATCATAGAGTTTAGATTATTACCTGTGCTATAAATTTTTCCAGCTTCGGATAGCGTATAATTTATTTCCCTGATGTTGTCGTATTTGAAAGTGCTGTCCTTATCTGTATTGAAAATACGTACTGTGTGTTTTTTAGTATCAATGACTACACCGGTGTTTTGACATTCATATGAGAGGACATCACCATCTAATACCTCTGTATAAGTATTGAGATATCTTCTTTTTTTAGGGCCAAAGTAAAACAGTTGGCAGAGAATCAGGATAAAAATCACTGCCCAAAAAAGAAAAATAATGTATTCGGTTTTCATAAAATTTCATTCCTCATAGAGCGATAGTTTTTAGCTTAATCATGAAGATACCAAGGTGATTCGCCCGGTCTTCCACGCTCCGAGCATACCATGAGGAGGGCTGCTCTCAAGCAAAATGATCGTTATTACAGATCAATTATTTAATATTGATAGTTTTTGGCGATTAAAAAGTGCCTATCGATCGGTGTTTTAATTGTTTTAATCGATCGATGATATAAGTATGATAGTTGCAAGCTATCATTATATCGATTTTGATCGATATAAACGATACGACGGCAGGTAGAAATAAATCAATACTATCAATTGGTTAAAGTTAATATAACTCCAAGTCATTCATTGGGGATGAAAAATGAGCAAAATATTTAGCGCGTTATTGGTCGGTTTCTTCTGTTCTCATATGCTTCACGTTCTTCATTAAATCTCTGTTCAGTTAATGATATTGATTGTTTTGCTATATGAAGCTTATTTTTAAACTCACTTTTTGACTGTGTTTTGTTATCTTGAGAAAATTCAGGAACGACAGCGCCGCCCATCAGATAAGCTTTTTTCTTCGCTGCTGTTTCTTTATTTTCTAAATCCTCTAACTCTTCTTTTTGTGCTTCTGTTAAGTGTAGATTCTTATCTACTTTCTCATCGGTTAAATTAATATTTGATGTTGAACCTATAGCCGCTGCTGAACTGCTTTTACTATTATTTTTAGTGGTGTGAACTTTGATTTCATTATCAGCATTAAGATCTGCTTTATCTTCTTTATTGAGTTTAGATTGAAGATATTCGCCAACTTCGCCGAGTCTATTTTGCGGGTTGTTTTCATTGCCTCCCTGTGTAGCATCTTGCAAAGATGCGGCAGGGGAGGAAGTTGGAGCCAACGGCGAGGGCTTAAGCTGTTTCTGTTCAATGTGGTTAAGTGCTTTTGCCTCTTGTGATACTTTCACTTCTTGGAGCACGTCAAAGCGTGCTTGTCGCTCTGGATTGCGGCTATGGCCTCTATGGATAGTCGGCGGTCTGTCTAAGCTGATTGCCTGCGCCTCTTGCTCAACCGTTCTGAGAGGGGGCAGGATAGCGTCAAACTCTGCTTTTTGTTCTTTCAGTGATCTGTGATCGATATGCGCATCGATGCCAGCCTTTTGCATGTGCTCGTTTGCTGCGTCTGCCCAGCTCTTGCGCCATTCCTCTAACAGTTCTTTATCGTTCCATTTCCTTTCCTTCTGACCGAACCCCGCGCCGTCAGGAGTAAGGAGGCGAGTAGTTAGCATTACGTGAAAATGCGGGTTGTCGCTATCGAGTTTGTGGAAGGCTATATCAGCAATCATTCCATTTTTTACAAAATTCTCTTGGCAAAAATCTATTGCTAACGCCTTTTTTTGTTCGTCTGTCATTTCGACAGGAAGCGCAATATTAAACTCGCGTGCTAACTGCGCATCTTTTCTTTTTTCGCTTTTTTCTATCGTGTTCCATAAATATGCAGGCTTTAAAAAATTACGGTCTGCGCTTTCAGGTATTAATATCACACTGTCTGAAATACCTTTCTTTTTGCTGTAGTCGTGGATCTCTCCTGTGTGTTCGTCCATTAACTTTTCGCCGTGGCGATAAGCTGCCGCAGCTACGCTACTATGCCCCTTGCTGCGTGTTATTGTTTGAGCGCTCATATGAAATATTGCCATTGTTTTTATCTCCTGATATTGAAAGCACATACTTTTTAAAACAAGCAAAATATATTTGCTTTTTTTAAAATCGATTAAGTAATATTGAGCATAAAGCGAATATTACTTTTTATTTTTATGCGTTAGTAAATCCTCATTTATGGGGCGCGCACATTCGAAGAATGTATAAGTGCGCTATTGTAGTTTTTAGTAAAGCTAAAATAGCCGCTATATGTAAACCTTTTATCTATAAAATCGCGCTCTGGAAATGAAAATACATATATCGCGCTTTACTTAAATAAATAAATATATTACTTAAAATATATATAACAGAAAAACATAAAAATAGAAGAGGTGAAATATGAATGATAATGATAAAAAAATAGAAGTGGCAGCGTCTGAACTTGTTAGATTGATTATTAGAAAGCTACAAGATGAAAATACGGATGTTATATGTAGAACGAGCTTATTTATAACTTACAATCTTTTTTCTCATGAAAGCGATTTTACTGTTGTTTATGACACGTTAGGGGGAGATCTGGAATGATTGGAAATTATAACAATGATTACGACTATGATGATAATGAGTATTTAAATGATGACACTATAGAAATCCCTTTGAGCTGTGAAGATGACGAATATAGAGAGGATTATTTAAGAGAACAAGAGCAAGAACAAAAATCTGTTTTACAGAAAATGATTGAGTATAAAAATGAAAATGCATTTTTTGGTCATTTATACGAAATGTCCGGTGTTTTTGGTTTTACTGTTGTTTTATTGTTAGGGTTTATTTTTACGCTGCCGATTTTGTTTATAGCTGGATTGATTGCGTTTTTTATTACATTGAAAGAAAAGAGGGGTGCGAAAAATGGCGTTTAATATAGAAAAATATAATAAAGTAAAAAAAGAGCTTGAGCAAAAAGCAAACTTATTGACTAGAATGGAGCAAGAAATGAAGGCAGAGGAAAGGAAAAAAGAGGCGGCACGTAAAATAAAAATTGGCGCTGAACTAATAAGAATAGTTAGAGAAAATAACATCGAGACATTAGATTTTGCTAATGATATTTCTTTGTTAGTAGGATCGTTAACTAATAATCTAATACTGAAAAGAATACACGATCAGCGTGAGTTCTTAAAAGTTGAAGGCGATAAAAGATTGAATGAATGGAAGCTAAAAAACAACAAGAAAAGGAGTAAAGCAGATGAATAACTTAAGACCTAACCCGAACCCTCGAAAAGAGGGAACGGCGGACATGATGAACCGCCTAAATTTCTATGATACGTCTTTCACTTGCTTGCATTTTCTAATGATAGATTTCGATAATGACATGCAAGAAATGAAAAGAAAAAAAGATTTTCATCCTTTGATGCTTTTGAATAAACACGATAGAGAGAGCTTAGATTTAGAGATACGAAACATTATTAGAATATCACTTGCAAGCAAAATGTTAAATATTAAAAGCGAAAAGTTATTGAGCGCTGATTTATATTTTGAAAAACAAGATGAGTTAGATATGGGCGAAGATGCGAGAATAGTCAGTTATGTGTTTAGAGACTTTGTAAAACAAAGAATAGAAGCAGCGATTAAAACTATTGAAGAAGAGAGAAGTATATGAGCATATTATCATTGTTAGCAAAAGCAAAACCAGCAGTAGATGATGGCGGGGCTAGTTTCATGGGTCCGGCGATGGGGTTTTTTGTTGCTGCTTTTTTAGTTGCTATCATTGCGTCTGTTGTTTCAAGTGCTTTTCGTTCTGCTAAAAACTCAGCAGATGTGAGTATAAGTAATGCAAAAAAATATCACGTAGCACTAATAAAAGAGCAATACAGAAAGAAAGGTGGTGGGTAATATGTATTATTTAGTATTTGTAGTTTTTATGATTTTATTTATTATTTTTTGTATGCTTTCAGTTATTTACGCTGCTGAGATCTATCAATGGCAGCATTATAACGGATATAAGTTTAAACGGTGGCTAAAAAGCGGAAGTATAAAAAAAGATGAGAATGAAGGGAAAATAAAAAGACAAGTGAAGAAAATGACTATAGATTATATATTAAAGCTTCTTAAAAAATACAATATTGATTTTGACGCTAACGAGTTAGCAAAAGCAAGTTTTAATATTAAGCTAAAGTACTATAAACTTATATTGGCAGAAAAAGAAAGGATAAAAGAAAATAAACTATTAGATGAAGGATTGAAGAAAAAAATAAAAACTGATACTTTTGACGCTGAAAAGTTTCAAAAAGAAGCTGATGAACGTTATAAGTTATTCATGGAACGCCGCAATCTCTCCAGTAAGACTAAATGACAACTCCAATATTTAGGACGTCAAGAAGAATGGCGGGGGTTCCCTTTTGAGGGTTCCGCTATTGTTCTTGACGACGGTCAGATCACATATCCTTCGCATTGTGGGATGGTGCACTTGGTGAGCCATCCTGCCTGCGACGCTCGGTTATCTTATTTTTATTGTTATTAATCATTTGGTTGCGTCCTTTTGGAGGCAAGGTAAGGCTGCGGAAAAATTTTTTGTAATACATATAGGCATGATTGAAATTTTTAGACATAATTAAGATATTTCTGAGTGAAAAGCACTCAACATCAACACATAAAGAGAACTTCAATGATTAATCTAGATATGGATGTTGTAGTCGGTCATGGGCAAGATGATTTTGAAGAGCTAGAAATGACTTCTGGCATAAAAGTTTTCAGTGGGGCTTCGGATATAACACAAATTACAGCAAGCACAATATTAGATGATTCGGTTCCTAAAAAATCAACATCTATACATGGGCTTAGGAATATTTTTAAACATACTTTCGATGGTTCTTTTGGACAGAAATTTTGTGTCAGGATAGAAGATCCAGAAAAAATAACCAGATTTAACGAAATTGGGAAAACTGTTTTTTTTGATGTTATGTCTTATTACATCTCCAAAGGGATGGGAGAGGTTCATAATCTAACTAATCAAGCTTCGATAGATCTTGTAAATGAGCTTGAACCTTTAGAGAGAACTCTCCTGAATAGGATTCAGGATCCTATTGAAAACATGCATCGCACTGTTGATAAACAAGGGTATAATGTCCTATTAAGAAGGAGAACTCCACAAAGGAAAATTATCGTAGCTAAAATGGATTCGGCTACTTTATATAATATAAATATTGAACATGAGTCTCCTCAACCAGTACAAGAAAATGTCATAATAACAAGATTTAATATGTTAACTGGAACAGGTAGGCTTTTACTTGACAGGCAATCTGATTCTATTGCTTTTAGGCATGCTTTAAATTGGGAGCATGTTCTTCAAAGCCAAAAAAACAAATTTTCAAGGAATCTTGATGTTAACAACAGGGGCGGTAGAGATGCTTTCATACCAATAACTATCTCTGCTATTGAATTAAGAAATCACATAGGCGAACTTAAAACTTACATTATACAAGAAGTCCTTTAAATGAAGATGTCTACCTTGAAACTGATTACTGTTTTAATAATATTGGTTGTTTGGTATTTGTATTTTTCTCACTTTAATCATTGGGATAACCCTTTAGATCTCCTAAATAAAGAGAAGTGGATGGGGTTTTCTGATGATAAAGGGGATTGGGGAACTTTCGGTGATTTCGTTGGTGGAGTATTAAATCCCCTTCTCACATTCATAACTATTGTTATGCTTATAAACTCTCTAAAATTGCAGAGGGAAGCTAACGAAATATTGATTAAAGATGAAAGAAGGCAAGAAAAAGATCTCATGTTAAAGAGGTTTGAGGATAGCTTTTATAATCTCATATCTTCGGAGCGGGAAGAGTTTAGCTCTTTTTCTATAACTATAAATAATACTGAGTTTAAGTCATCTAATGCGGTCTCGGAAATCGAGCAAGCTATATGGGATTTTATTCAAGCACAGATAAGTGATAATGGAGAATGCGAAGTTATTGAGGTTAGACGTTTTATAGATAACATAGATAATGAGTCTTCTATGTCTATATTTTCAATGGTAAGGTGTGTGTATGTTGTTTTCAAAGTTGTAAAGGAAAAGTGCCCAGAAGAACACCGAGACTATTATCTTGATATTTTTGTTAATATGATGCCTGTAAAGTTAGTTAATTTGGTTTCTATAATGTCTGTTTATATGGACTGGAAGAGTATTTCTTATATTAATGGTAATGGGAAAGGGTTCATAGATAACGAAGGTGTTCAGAAGTATATAAATACTTTGAAAGATCTCCACTGATGATTAATCATCAGTGTGAGAGGATTTTTATAACATAATATGTTAAGTTAGGTATCATCCATCTTAAGCAACCATAAACTTATATTTTTGTGCTTGAACGTAATCACTCCACCATTGCATTAGCTCGGCACGTTCAACTAAATATTCCGCACGGTTATAAGCAGCGATAATTTCATCTTTTTTTGAATGAGCGAGAGCTGCCTCAAGAACTTCTGTTCTGAACTTACCAGATTCCTCTGCGGCTGTTCTGGCTATAGAACGCATACCGTGAGCAACCAGTTCACCTCCGAATCCCATTCTAATTATGGCGGCATTAGCTGTTTGCTCATGCATATGATTAAGAGGTGCTTTGATGCTGGGGAAAACCCACTCACGATGCCCGCTGATTGGCTGCATTTTTTCGAGGATGCGTAGTGCTTCTTTGCTAAGCGGAACTTTATGAGGCCGTTTCATCTTCATGAACTCTGGCGGGATGTTCCAAAATTTATTCTTTACATCAATATCTCCCCAACGCGCCCGAACGGCTTCACCGGGACGAACCCAAGTCAACAACTGCCATTCAATCAGCAGACGCGTCTCAAGACGGATAGAGGCGTTAGATAAAGCAATCATGAATCGCGGTAGCTCATTTGGAGGTAGAGCTGGCATATTTTGCTTCTTAGGCTTACTGAAACGGTGACCGAGGTTATCCGCTGGGTTGAACTCGATGAGTTCTTCTGTTGCTGCCCAGCGGAATATTTCATTTAGTCGGGAAATGATGCGGCGTAGCGTCTCAAGCACACCTCTCTGTTCTATAGGGTCAAGATGCTGTTTTAAAAGCTTTGGACGTATTTCTTTAATTGGAAGATGCCCAAGACCGGCGAAGATGTTTTTTTCAAGGCTGCGCCAGATGTCTTTTGCGTGATCTTCTGAGATGCCGGAAGTTTTGACCTTCTCTTCAAGCCACTGCTTCGCAACTGTCTGCAGTGTGTGTTCAGCCGCATCTTTTAGCGCGTTAGCTTTTTGTTCGTTATGAGATTGTGGATCTATACCATTCGCTAGCAAAGATAAATATTCGTCGCGCAAAGCTCTTGCTTGAGCAAGCGTTAAGTGCGGATAAAATCCAAGACTCATTTTCGAGCGCTTCTTTGACACTGGAGCGGCATAGGCTAGATGCCAGATTTTCTTACCACTTGGTTTGATACGCAGGAACAAGCCGTCTCCATCCCATAGCGTGAACTCTTTCTCTGTGGGCTTGGCCTTTTTGATCTCTGTGTCAGTGAGTTTTGTTGCTACCTTCGGCATTTTTGCTCCCTCGTTTTTACTCCCTCATCGACGAGGGATAATAGGAGGGTGCCATAAGGAGTGGTTTCTAGCAATTCTCAGTAGACTTCACTGGACATGAAAAAGGCCGCAAACCCTTGTGGAATGCGGCCTTAGTAGACTTGAGTAGACGTCATTTTACTAAAAAGTGGTGGAGCTGGCGGGAGTTGAACCCGCGTCCGAAATTCCTACATCCTCGGCACTACATGCTTAGTCAGTCTTTACATTCGCCTGGCACCTGCGGACAGACACGCCACTACCAGACTAGCCTGATTAGTTTTAACGCTTCAACCCCAGGCAGGGCTTCCACGCGATCTCTTTTGGGTTTGACCTCTCTTTGATCCCCGTCTTAAGAGCGGAAGCTAGGGAGAGAGGGCTCAGAGCAGGTTATTAAGCTGCTAAAGCGTAGTTTTCGTCGTTTGCGACTATTTTTTGCGGCTTTTTACGAGGCCAACCGCCCCTCGGCATGCACCTTGGGTTTCGCAAATCCCGTCGAATCCAGAATCAGCCCCAATAGTGTGGCGACAAGTATAACAGATTTGTTATGTGGCGTGCCAGCCCTGATTGTGGCGAGGGGCGATATGGAAGATGTGGCTAAAATCTAAACGGCTAAAGCGTGTCGAATGTGGTCCATTTTTTGCATTTACGGCGATAGAAACGTATCGCTGAGGAAATATAAAAGCGAAAAATAGGATATATCATGTATATCAAAAAACTCTTTTTAACATGTTGATTGTTTAAATTTTAATTAATTTTCTTCTATTACTGATTTAGCACTGCTTAACTTATTTTAGGTAATTTAGAGATATATTGTACATCGCGAAAAACAACAATATTTTGTTACCTTTGCATTTGCCTATACATAGAAAGTTGTATATATGTTTTTATATTGTAGTTCTTTAGTACTAATGAGGATTTATTGAATTTTACTTAAAAAACAATCACATGCATTTTATCGCGATGTGCGTAGCAGAAGTGATGATTTTCGCAAATCTAATACTGTGCGTTAGCTCTCGTGTAAACGAGAGCTGTCGATCATATTCGATGTTTTTTTCGAGGTGAATCTATGCCCCCGTCAAATAGCCTGCCAGGCAGCGTCGATGTATTAAACCGGAAAACCGGTAATCTTGTGATGGAATATACCAAAGAAAGCGATCGGGTTGTTAATCTGACGCAGTCGAGCATTGTTCGCGTTCATGCATCTCCGGATGTGGTGGGGTCTTATGATCGTCAGGGAAATGACCTGATTATCCATATGAAGGACGGCACGACGGTACGCTACCAGAACTTCTTCCTGCTGGATGAAGAGGGGTTACATAGCGAGCTTGTCTTTGAAGATCAGAATGGCGTGCATCATGCTGTATTCCCGGCGGTGACGGAGGCTAGCCCCGTTGCGGCAGAAGCCATTGTGCCGGTATACGCTGATGTGGCACTCGGTTCGCTTATTGGCGCAGGCGGTTTGTCAGCGCTTGCCATATTGGGCGGCATTGCTGCCGTTGGCGGCGTGATCGGTGTGGCGGCAGCGGCGAGTAATAGCGGTGGTGGTCATAGCGGTAATAATGGCGGTGGGGATAATGGCGGCGGGGATAATGGTACCAATCCTCCGCAGCCAACGACGCCGGTCATCACGATATCTCCTGTTGCGACCGATAACATCATTAATAAACAAGAAATTGGGTCGGCGCAGACCGTTAGCGGCAGCATTCAGGCGCAATTTGCGGGCAGTACGCTGACGATTAGTGTAAATGGGCAGACCTGGAGTACCACGATTCATTCTGACGGCAGCTGGAGCACCCAACTGCCGCTGTCACTGCTGCAGACGCTGGCTGATGGAACCTATTCTCTGAAAGTGAGCATCACCACGCCGGGTGGTTCGACGTTCAGCAAAGAGAGCGTCATCACGGTTGATACCACGCCACCTGACCTGACGTTAACCTCCTTTGCGACCAATAATACGGTGACGCAGGCGCAGCAAAACGCCGATAAGATTGTCCGCGGCTATATTGATGAGAAAGATGCGGGGGCAACAATCGTTGTCACGTTTAACGGGAAGCCATATTACGCGGTGGCCGATGCAAAAGGTCAGTGGCAGCTGACGATCCCTCAGGCCGATATGGCGCTTTTGCAGGATGGGCACACTTACACGGTGACCTACAGCGTTAAAGATCACGCCGGTAACGAGACCCAGCAGCAGGTCACCGTAACCACCAACTTCTCTAAACCTGACCTCACTTTCGATCTGTTTGCTAGCGATAACGTGGTTAACTCGGCGGAAGTGCAGTTGAATCAGATTCTTTCTGGTCATACGGTCAACGTTGCCGCCGGGCAGATTATTACTCTTACTCTGGGGACGAAAAAGTATTATGCGGAAGTTGGCGGTGATGGAAGCTGGAAGGTCACTATCCCATCTGGGGATTTAGCGGCGCTTGCGCAAGGCGTAAATGCGATTAGCGCTGTTGTCACCGACATTAACGGTGATCTCATCAACAGAACGACTAACGTCACGATGAGTACCACCCAGCCGGGGATCGCCATTGCGATTCTCTCTACGGATGATTACTTGAATGCTGCTGAAGCGCAGCAATCGCTGGAGGTTCGTGGTATCACCACGGTGACCGGCCCTGGTGCTGCAATTGTCGTTACCGTGAACGGTAAAAATTATACGGTCACTAACATCGATAGCGCGGGTTACTGGAGCGTGAGTATCCCGTCTGCGGATCTGCAGCAACTGAAAGATGGCGCGAATGTCATTAAGGCTGTCGTGACGCAAGGGACCAATACCGCCCAGGATGAACACACCTTAAACGTTCAGATTCACCATCTGCCGCAGCCAACAATCAATGCGCCTTTTGTTGATGGCTATCTGAACAGCGCCGAGAAAACCACAGATCAAATCCTGTCCGGGAGCACCGGGGTGTCCGGTACCGGTCAGCATGTCACGGTGACCGTTGGCGGGAAAATCTACCAGGCAACGGTAGATGGTGATGGTAACTGGAAAATCACCGTGCCCGTCGCCGATCTGCAAACCTTCCCTGATGGCCCACTGGCGATTGCCGTCAGCGTGACCGACGCATCGGGCAATGCGGGATCCCTTGCGGAGATTGTGCAGGTGGATACCATTGCGCCTGCATTGTCGGTGTCACCGTTAACGAGTGATGACAAACTGAACGCGGGTGAGTTGAGCAAAGATCAGGTACTCAATGGCGTCAGCGCGACCAGTGAAAGTGGTCGAACGGTCACGGTAACGCTGAATGGGAAAACCTATACCACGGTGGTGGGCGGGGATGGTAACTGGCAGGTGAAGCTCCCTGCGGCGGATCTGGGACAGCTCAGCAACGGCACGTACACCCTCACCGCATCGCTCACTGATGCGGCGGGTAACAAAACCACCATCACGCATAACGTGGCGGTCAAAACGACCGTTCCGACCCTCAGCGTACAAGACCTCACTGACGGCAACTCCCTGAATGCCGCGGAAGTGAAGGTTGATCAAACCTTGCGCGGCTCAAGCAACGCCGAAACCGGCAGCGTGGTGACGTTGAACCTGGGGGGGAAAAGCTATACCGGCGTGGTAGATGCGCTGGGTAATTGGCAGATTGTTTTACCGGCTGTTGAATTACAAAAATTCACTGATGGCACGCAGAGCTATTCCGTCAGCGTTATCGACGCCTACGGGCAGACGAAAACCATCAATGCCAGTTTTGGCGTGGATACCACGACCAAGGCGATTGCGATTAGCATCGTCGCCAATGATGACTATCTGAATCTCTCTGAGTCGGGGAGTCCGCTGGTTGTGAAGGGCAATAGCGCGGGTCTGCCGGAAGGCACCATTATTGTGGTGACGCTCAATGGCAAAGTTTATACAGCGGCAGTCACGGCGAATGGCAGTTGGCAAACGACGATTTCGGCTGCCGACCTGGCTCTGCTGAGCGACGGTCTGAACACCATCACTGCTCAAGCTACGACGCCGGATGGCACGGCAAGCGATAATCACAGCTTCACTGTGATTATCCATAATTTGCCACAGCTTCAGGTGGATCTACCGTTTGTTGATGGTACGGTCAACCTGGCGGAATCCACCCAGAACCAGCTACTGACCGGCCATACCAACGTAACGGGCGCAGGTCAAACCGTAGTGGCCACGCTTAACGGTCAGCAGTATATTGGCGTGGTTCAGAATGACGGCTCATGGTCAGTCACGCTGCCTGCCGGGGCGATGGAAAGCTTACCGTCGGCACCGGGTACCATTACGGTCGATGTTAAAGATGCCGCGGGTAATACCAGCTCCGGAACGATTGCTTTTAACGTGGATAAAACGCCGCCAACCGTGACGGTCTCGCCGCTCAATGGCAACGACGTGCTGAGTGCCGCGAACGTGCAGAGTGGACAGACGGTCAATATCAACGCATCGGGGGATACGGCGAGCGTGGTGGTTACGCTTAATGGCGTACCGCATGCCGCGACCCTGACCGGAGGCGTCTGGCAGGCGCAGTTATCCGCGACCGAACTGGGTGCGCTGCCAAATGGCGTAACGTCCTATACGGTGACGGCGACCGATAATGCTGGCAATACCACCACCGTAACCCGCACCGTCACCCTGGATACCCTAGCGCCGAATGTGATTATCGATCCGGTCACTCGCGATAACCTCATTGATATTGCTGAACTGAACAGCGGCATTATCCTGACCGGGAAAACCGTGCCGGCGGATCCGGGGAGCGTTGTTACCATCAACATTAATGGCGCGACCGTCTCGGGCACGGTTGCTGCCGATGGCAGCTGGTCTATCCCGGTCAACGCCAATGTGCTCACCGGGATGGTCAACGGCACGTATCTGATGTCAGTGACGGCGTCAGACCCGGCGGGTAACACCTCAACGGCGCAGAATGTGAGCTTTAAGGTGGATACCACCAAGAGCGCCATTATGGTGAGCCCCGTTGAATCTGACGATAAAATCAGCGCTGCGGATATCAGCGATGGTTTAACCATCGCCGGGAGCACGGCGCGGGTTGCCGAAGGCACCACGGTCACCATCACCCTCAACGGTAAGCAGTACACCACGCAGGTTAACGGTAGCGGTAACTGGCAGCTCACCATCTCGAAGGCGGATGCTGCCGCCGTTGCCGATGGCACCGCGACGGTCACCGTGGCCACGAGCGATGTTGATAATCTTCCTGTCAGCGGCGAACGGCAGTTCACCATTATTACGCATCAACTCCCGCAGCCAGCGATTAGCGTTCCCTTCACCGACGGCGTGGTGAATGCGGCTGAAGCCGCTGCCGGTGGCTCGCTGAACGGCACCACGGGGAACAAAGGCGGGGGACAAACGGTCACCGTTACGCTGGATTCAGGCACACCGATGACGGCAATCGTGGACGCGAACGGCAACTGGACATTACCGCTGACGCCTACGCAGTTGGGGGCGCTCGGCCAGGGTAACCATACCATTACCGTGACGGCAAGCGACGCGGTGGGCAACCAGAGCAGCACCACTACCGGGCTGATGGTTGATACGACGCCTCCGACGCTGGGAATTAATAGCGTCACCAGCGATAACATCGTCAACACGGTGGAAGCGGGCGGCGCGCTGAATATTACCGGTACCGGGTCGTACGATCCTCTGCATGCGCAGGCGGTCAAAGTGCTGGTGAATGGGCAGAACTACGATGCCATCCTGCAGCCGAACGGAACATGGACTATCACACTGTCTGCTGGCGCATTGGCAAATGTGCCGGATGGGCCGGTCACGGTTAAAGCGACCATTACCGACTACGCAGGCAATACCACGACCACCTCCTCTAGCTTTATGCTGGATGCCTCAGCGGCTAACGCCCCATTGGTGCAGGTGAATAAAGTCTCCGGCGATGATTTTGTCAGTAAGCTGGAGTCACAAAGCGATCTGACCGTGAGTGGGACGACGACGAGGGTGGAAGATGGGAGAACGGTCACCGTCACGCTTAACGGGCAGAAATACACCACTACGGTCTCTGGCGGTGTCTGGTCGCTGGATATTCCTAAAGGGGATGTGGCTGCGGTACCGGACGGTTCTCAGGTCATTTCAGTGTCGGTTAGCGATGTCGCGGGTAACGTTGCCTCGGCTGGCCATAGCGTGACCTTTGTAACGCACGAGGCTTCGCAGCCAACGTTAATCATCAATACCGTCGCGCAAGACGATGTGATTAACGCCCAGGAACATGACAGGCCTTTGGATATCACCGGGACGTCTACTCATCTTGCCTCGGGTACGGTTGTCACCGTGACGTTAAATAACAAAACCTATACCGGTACGGTGGATAGCGCCGGGAACTGGAAAATTACCGTTCCTCAAGCCGATGTGGGTAACCTGCCTGAGTCCACCCCGGGCACTCCTTACTACGAGATCTCTGCCAGCGCTCAGGATGCGGCACATAACCCGGCATCGGCGACGCATAATGTTGCTGTCGATACCAGCGGCCCAGAGTTGACGGTGACGCTACCAGGCTCAATTTTGGCTGACGGGTTGATTAATATTGTTGAAGCCAGCGTAGACCAGATCATCACCGGGACCGGTACGCCGGGGCTGATGGTGAAACTGGATATCAACGGCACGACCCTGGTCGCCTCGGTGGGCAGCACGGGTAGCTGGAGTATGACTATCCCGTCGAGTGTGTTGCAAAGCCTGGGACAAAGTACGACCAATCTGCTGTTCACTTCCACTGATGCTCAGGGCAACACTAAGCCTGTATCTGTTCCCGTCGACGTGAATACCGTGACCGCGCCGACGATAGCGTTGGGCAAGCTGTACACCGATAACATTGTCAGTATTGCCGAAGCCGCAGTGAAAACGACGCTGACCGGCGCGGCTACCGGGCTGGCTGATGGTACGCCGGTGACGCTCACCATTGGTTCGCAGACATTCTCTGGCAGCGTCTCTGGCGGTATCTGGAGTGTCGATATTGGCGCGGGGGCGCTCAAAACCAGCGGTGAGTTGACCGCTACCGTGTCGGCAATGGATGCCTGGAAAAACCCGGCAACCGCGAGCGGTTCGTTGTCGGTGATACTGACGCCGCCGACGGCGACGTTGCCAGCGACACTCTTTGGTGACAACTATATCAACCAGTTGGAAGCGAATGCGGGTTCTCAGCTGTCGGGCTCTACGGGGCAGTTGGGTGCAGGCCAGAAAGTGAGTATCTCCATTGACGGCGCGGCGGGCATTCCAGGTGTTGTCGATGTTAACGGCAACTGGTCGGTAGTATTGTCGCCAGCGCTGCTTAATAGCCTGGATGACGGCTCGCATACTGTAACCGTGACGGTCATTGACCGTGCAGGTAACAGCACCACCTCCACGCCTGTTAATTCATTCAATGTATTGACCGATTTGTTGCTTCCACCGCAGCTAGGAACGGTGTTCACCGATGGACTGCTGAATAAAACGGAGTCAACGGGTCAGCAGACCATCTCTGGTCAGATCAATACCAGCGTGTCCAATGTTGCCAGCGTAACGGTGAGTCTGAATAACGGCACGCCTGTTACCGCGACGATTAATAGTGATGGTACCTGGTCGTTGGATCTGTCACCTACGGTGCTGGGCGCACTGCCGGATGGCACCACGACGGTGGTTGTCACCGTGACGGACAAAGCCGGTAACGTTGTCACGGGGCAGGGTAACTTTGATGTGCTAACCCATAGCCTGCCTGTCGCCGCATTTAACACGCCATTTGGCGATGGCGCCATTAATTTCAATGAAATCAGCGCCAATCAAATCATTACCGGAAATACGGGGGTAACGGGGACCGGTCAGACGATTAAGCTGAGCTTTAACGGCCATATCTATAGTAACGTGACGGTGGGTACTAACGGTGAATGGTCGTATACCCTGACACCGGCAGATATGGTGGGTCTTAAGGATGGTGACACGTCGACCCTGACGGTTACCGCGACTGACCGGGCGGGCAACGTCAGTGCTCCGGTCAGCGTAGATATCGGGGTGCATACTAATGTGCCGGCGCCAACAGTGAATGGTCTCTTTGGCGGCGACGCTATCCTGAATATTGTTGAGGCGGCCGGGCCGCTGACGCTGAGCGGTAGCACGGGTATCACTAACGGCAGCAACCAGTACGTCACCGTGCAGATTGATATCGGCGGCGTCACTTACACCGCCAGTGTGAATAACAGCATATGGACGGTGAACTTGCCTGCCGGGGCATTGCAGTCGCTCGATCCGTCCAACTCTCACGCGATCATCGTCACCGCCGAGGATCAGTACGGAAATAAAACCTCTGAATCGGTTGGCTTTAACGTTGACTTCACGGTACCAACCGTACAAATCACCTCGTCTATCTTTGGCGATGGTTATGTGAACAATGCGGAATATACCCAGTCAGGCGCGACAGTGACCCAACTGAGCGGGACGTTTACCACGTCACCGTTATACCTAACGGGCGCAAAAGTGACGGTCACGATTGGCAGTCAAAGTTTTGATGCTGATGTCACCGGTAATAGCTGGGCACTGAATGTCTCGGCTAACGATTGGAAAAGCATCACCGAGCGAGGTCAGACGAACATTCTTGTCACCGTGACGGATGGCGGAAAAAACAGCGGCACCACAAGTGCGCCGGTGATTATCCAGATTACTGAGCCGACGGTGAGCGTCACCACCTTATTTGCTGGCGATGGCAAATTGAGCTATCTCGAGAGCCAAACCGCGCAGACCATCGCCGGGAACTCCACCAACTTGCAGGTGGGTGATACGGTTCGCGTGACCTTCACCGGGAACAACGTGGTAGGCGGCATTGCCCACAGCTTCGATGCGCTGGTGAAGGCAGACGGCAGCTGGTCTCTGCAGATTTCGACTGCCGATATGAAGCTGTTGCAGCCGGGTGAGGTAACAGTTCAGGGGATCGACAAAGCCGGTAACACCGGTAGCGCGACAGGGGTTCCGGATCTGACTATCGATCTCACTCCGCCGTCTTACGCGGTGCTGATGGACCCGGTGACCGGGAATAACCTTGTCGCTGCAGACGAGGTCGTCAACGGTTTGGTAACGATTACCGGGCACGCACTGAATCTGGCGGGGCAGCAGATTACGCTCTCCTTGCAGCCCAGCGGTGGCTCTGCCACGCTGCTGACGACAGTGACAGTTCAATCGGATGGCTCCTGGACTTACGCTCTACCGCAAGGGCTGATACCGGACGGTACCTATACCATTACTGCCACGAGCGTGAGTCAGCCACAGACGCCCGTGGCCTCGCAGACCTTTACGGTTGATACCATTCCTCCCACGCTCACCGTTAATCAGTTTACCGGTGACAACATGGTCAACATTAATGAGAAAGCCGCCGCGCAGACGATTACCGGGACATCCGATGCCAACGGTAGCCAGGTCGTGGTCACTCTCAATGGGAATACCTATTACGCGGTGGTAGCCAACGGCAGCTGGTCTGTACTGGTGTCGCAGGCGGACATGGCGGCACTGAGTGGGAACAGCGCGACCATCACCGCGAAAGTGAGCGATGCGGTGGGTAACCAGGCTCAGCAGTCGCAGACGTTCACCATCGATACCACTGCACCGCTGTTGAAGGTCGACGCGGCCAGTATCCCTGCCGTGCTTAACACGGGGGCTGCCCTCGCAGGCCTTGTGGTTAAAGGGCTGGCAGACCCCAATACGGATGTGAAAATTGTCGTCGGCCCGCTGACCGTGACGGCGCACAGTGATAACGATGGTAACTGGAGCTACACCTTCCCTCAGCTTGATCTGAATAAGCTGACCGATGGGCCGCAGGTGATCAGCATCACCTCAACGGATAGCGCAGGTAACGTGAGTTCCAATACCGTGTCGCTGAACGTCGCGCTCAACAAAACGCTGGGTGTCGTTATCGATCAGGTCTTTAACGATGGCATTCTGAACGTTGCTGAATCACTGGTTACTCAAACCCTGACCGGGCGGATCAGCGGTGATTATCGCGGCGCAAAAGTCTCGCTGACGATTGCCGGGGCCAACTTCACGATTAACAATCTGGCTGTAGGTAGCGACGGTTCTTACTCCTTCCAACTGCCGCCGTCTATCTGGCAGGGGTTGATAAACCAGACGCTGACCGCGCGCGTGGATGTGGTGGATGCCAACCAAAACACCACTTATCAGACTATCGACTTCAACCTCGCGCTGACCAACCTCCCGGTGGTCAGCAATGTGCTGACGGCGGTCGATAACGTCATTAACGTGGCGGAAAGTAAGGTCGATCAGACGATTTCCGGTACGGTGAGTACGCTGGCGAATGTTACCAACGTCGCCATTACCTTTGGTGGGCGGGTGGTCAATGCCACGCTGACCGCCTTAGGCGATGGTACCGGGAAATGGGTCGCCACGTTGCCAACATCCATCCTGAGTCTCCTGCCTGACGGCCTGGCGACGGTAGGTATTGCAGTAACGGATAAATACGGCAACGTCGTGAACTCGACATCAACGATCACTATTGCAACCCGCAACTTGCCGACAATCACCCTGGATCCGCTTTTTGGCGACGGTACGTTGAGCATCAAGGAGCTGACGAACGCCCTGCTGAGTGGTACCTCTACGGGGCTTGCCAACGGCGTGATTACCGTCACGCTGGGGAGTGGCCAGACCTTCACCACCAATGCGGATGGGAGCGGGCGCTGGTCAGTCGATTTAAGCACGGTGGTATCTGCGTTGCAGACGCTGGGAACCGGTAACGTTTCAGTGACGGTCACCGCCAACGACCAGTACGGTAACCCGGCATCGCAAACGGGTCAGTTCAAACTCGACCTCGTCGCGCCGGTTATCAGTAACGTGGTGGCCTTTGGTGATGGCCTGCTGAACGTGGCGGATTCGCTCCTCAATCAGACCATTACCGGCGTAGTGAGCAACGCGCCGCTGGGGTCGACCGTCGAGGTGGTGATTGGGGCGAAAACCTTTACCGGTACCGTGGCGGCAAACGGCACCTTTACCATCAACCTGACCCCCGCAAACCTAAGTGGTCTGCTGGATGGGGTCTTTGCACCGCAGATCAAAGTGACGACGCCGGATGGTAACGTCGGGACGGGCGTGGGGGCGAATGTCACCATTGGCGTGACAAACTTGCCGTCGGTCGCCATTACTTCGCTGTTTGGTAATGATGGCTGGCTCAATCATAACGAAACGACGTTAGCGCAAACCATCTCCGGTACGGTAACGGGCACGACGACGGGTACCGTCACGGTAACCATTGGTTCAACGCCGTATCAGGTGCCGGTAATCAATGGTACCTGGGCGCTGCAACTGGCTGCCGGTACGCTGGCCTCTATCGCTGATGGTTCATTGAAAGTGACGGCCAGCGTGACGGATGCGGTGGACAATATCATCAGCAGCAGCCAGGTGGTTGGCACTATTGTACAGGCGGTACCGTCCATTACCCTGGGAACCTTGTTCGGCAATGGCGTGCTGGATTTGCTTGATTTGCTCACGAACCCGATCCTCTCCGGCACGAGCAGCAACCTGGCTGTTGGTACACAAATCAACGTGACGGTAGGAGGCTTGTCGCTGACTGCCACCGTTGGTGCGGGCGGAGCCTGGCAGATTCCGATCGCCGCCGTCTCGCTACAAGGATTAACCGACGGTACCAATAACTTGCAGGTAAGCGTGACGGCAACAGACGTTGCGGGCAACGTGGCAACGGCGAGCAAATCGGCTAGCGTGTCTATTCAGGCGACGCCGACGGTCTCGATTACGTCGCTGTTTGGTGATGGCGGCCTGAGCCTGGCGGACCTGAGTCTCGACCAGGTTATCTCCGGGAGCAGTGCGAACGCGATTGGTTCAGTGCTGACCGTGACGCTTGGCACGAAGAGTTATACGGCCACTGTCGCGACCGACGGCAGTTGGGCTGTGACGGTACCAAAAGCCGATCTTAGTCTGTTAGCGGATGGTACCCCGACGGTGAGCGTGTCGGTGAAAAACAGTGCGGGCAACACGGCGAGCACCTCCGGCGTGTTGGATGTCATTACCCACAACCTGCCGACGGTGACGTTGAACACGCTGTTTGGCAGCGATGGCTTACTGAACATTAGTGAGGCTGCCGCCGGACAAAGCATTACTGGCAAGATAACGGGGGTAGTGAGCGGGACGAAAGTCGTGGTGAGCATAGGTGGTGCGCAGATCAATGCCGTTGTTGCAGCAGATGGTACGTGGTCGGCAGCGGTGAGCTCCACCATCCTGAAGGGCTTGACCACCGGCAGCGTGCATATTGGCGTGGCCGTAACAGACCCGGTTGGGAACACCGCCGCAACCTCGGTTGATGCAGGGGTTAGATTTACGCCGCCAACGTTATCGTTTAACGCGCTGGGTAGCCTTGTGGGGGTACTCAATGTTTTGCTAGGGAAGTTAACGCTCACGGGCGGTTCAACCGGTCTGCAAACGGGCGCTACCGTCAATCTCAATCTGGCTAATCTGGCGAAAGGAACGACTACCGTAGGTGCTGATGGCAAATGGACGGCGCAGCTTGATATCTCATTGAATCTAATATCAATTCTATCGCTCAGTACGATTGTTTACCTCTCAGCAACCGATGCAGTGGGTAATACCGGCTATCTCAACATTGGATTAAACGGGAGCAATCCGACCACGACCCCACCTGAGGGAACAACCACGCTGGCGGCAGAAGCCGCCACCTTCTCTCTGATGGCTGCCAGCGTGCCGGATAGCTCAGATTCATCGAGCCAATCTGCGGATACCAGTAGCACCACCACGGCGCATGCCACCACCGTGGCAACCACGGAAAGCGTAACGACGGAGACCACCTACACCATCGGCGGCCTGAGCGTCGACCTTGCCGACGGCACCACGCAGACCGGCGACACGGTACATGGCGGCGCCGGTAACGACACCATCCATCTCTCATCGCTGGGCTTTACTGAAATCGACGGCGGCGCGGGAACCGATACCCTGGTGCTGGATGGCGCCAATATCATCCTGAATCTCATCGAACTGGCAGGAAAAGTTCACAACATTGAAGTTATCGATCTAGGCAAAGCCGGGAACAACAGCATCACGCTGGACGTTAACGAAGCGCTGACGATCACCGATAAACCGGAAGACGACCTGCTGATCAAAGGCAGCGACGGCGACCAGATCAACCTGAAACACGGCACCGGTGATACCTGGGCGATTACCGGTCAACGTGAAGTGAACGGCGTGCAGTTCGACGTTTATCACAACAGTTCGCAAACCAATACGCTTAGCGATGTCCTCATTCAGCACGGACTGCATGTCAACATGGTCTAACGGGAATTAACACCTCAGGGACGAGGCGGGCAATCAACAATATCACCACGGGCAATCCTAAGGTGGAAAAATGAAACGTGCCGTATCTCTACTGTTAATGATGTTACCGATGGCTAATCTGTTGGCGGCTCCCGGTAACGAAGGACAATATCGGTGGCAATCGGCCCCAAGCGAACAGCTTCAGGCTCAGCTGACCATTAAGGAAGCGATACTGCGGGCGTTTGCCCGCAACCCGAAAATCGCCCAGGCCTCCGCGCAGATCCGCGTAGGCCGGGCGAATCTTGATGAAGCGAAAAGCGGCTGGTTCCCGCAGATCTCCCTGCAGGGCAACATGGGGCGATCGCACCGAACTGACTCTGCCGGATCGTTGAATAACAACGGTTCTGGCGGCGTTTCGCTAAAACAGCTGCTGTACGATTTTGGTAAAACCGGCGGCAGCATCGATGAGCAGTACAACCTCTCCGACGCATGGCGCTTTGAGCTATACAGCGCCCTCAACGATGTTGGCACACAAACGCTGCAAACCTATCTGCAGGTCAAGCGCTACCAGGCGCTGGCGCAGGTCGCGCGCAATAATATCCAGTCGCTTCAGGCTATTCAGGAGATGGCGAAACTGCGTGCCCAGGCGGGCCTGAGCTCGCAGTCCGACGTGCTACAGGCGGAGTCGCGTATCGCCGGCATGAACGCCACGGTTGCCCAGTTTGAGGCGCAGAAACGCACCGCGCAGGCGGCGCTAAGCGTGCTGACGGGCGTCGTTTCTGACAACCTGCCGGATCTCCCTGAAGATCTGATGAAGCAAAAATTCTCCGTTAACTCCCTTCCGTATGAACGCAGCAATGCGGTGCGCAGCGCCCAGTCGAAGCAGCTGGCGGCGGAGCAGCGTATTCGTCAGGCGCAGGCCCAGCACTGGCCGACCATCTCGGTGCAGGCCGGGCGGACGCGCTATGAAAACGATCAGAGCAACTACTGGGACGATCAGGTGCAGCTGGTGGTGGATGCGCCGCTCTACCAGGGCGGCGCGGTCAGCGCTCGCGTGGATGCCGCCGAAGGGGACCGGGCAAGCGCTCAGGCTCAGGTTGAAGCGAGCAAGCTGGACATGAACCAGCGCGCCGCGACCGCCTGGGCCGATCTGACCGGTGCCCAGATTCGCCAGCAGGCTGGGGAAGCGCAGTCGGCCACCGCCGAATTGGCCCGCCGGGTTTATCGCGATGAATATCGCCTCAGCAAGCGCAGCCTGAACGATTTGCTGAGTATTGAACAGGACGTTTTTCAGGCCGATAACGCCACCATAACCGCACGCTATGACGCGTGGGATGCTGCCGTACGTTACGCGGGGGCCGCCGATAACCTACTTGATATGTTAGGTATCGAGCGCAGCCGAACCGTTGGTGATGACTTACCCGCACTATAGACAACACGGATGCAGGAGTGGTTATGCAACAGCCGGATACCGAAAGCTGGATCAATGTGATGGTGCGCGCGGCAGGCCGCTTTGGCCTGCCTGCGGATGCGCCTGCCGTGCGTCAACAGATGCGCTGGTTTGAAAATTTACCGATCGACGTGCGCCTGCAAAGGCTGAGTGGGCTGATGGGGCTACAGGTGCACCGGGTCCCGGTGGCGAAAATGCGCTGGAGCGCGCAGAACCTGCCCGCCATCGTGCAGATGGAAAGCGGCGAAATCATGCTGCTGGAGTCGCTCAACGCCGAGGGGCTGGTGACCTACTGGCTCAGCAACGGCGGCGATCTGGTGCGGGAGGAGGCGCTGGAGACGCTGCTTGAGCGGATCACTTCCGATGTGGTGATGCTGGGTATTGCGGTACGCGGGCGTGACTCGCGTATCGATGACTTTACCCGCCCGTGGGAGGCGCACTGGTTCTGGCGTCATTTCCGCCATACCGGGCGCAAGCTCTCTGAAATCGCGCTGGCTTCTATCGTCGGTAACGTCATGGCGCTAGGGGGGATTCTGTTTTCGATGCAGGTCTATGACCGGGTTATTCCTGCCCAGTCGTTCCCTACGCTGTGGGTACTGTTTTTTGGCGTGCTGCTGGCGGCAGCGCTGGAGTTCTCTATCCGCCTGGCGCGAACCTACATTTCGGACATCATGGGCAAACATATCGACCTGAATTTATCGTCGATGTTTTTTGCCCGGGCGATGTCGATTAAAAACGATGCCAGGCCGAAATCCACCGGATCGTTTATCTCGCAGCTACGCGAGCTGGATCAGGTGCGCGAACTGCTGACCTCCACGACGGTGGGTGCGGCGATGGATATGCCCTTCGTGCTGCTGTTTCTCGTGATCATCGCGATGGTCGGCGGCCCGCTGGTGGTGATCCCGCTGATCGCGATCCCGTTGATTGTGATCCCCGGTCTTCTGGTGCAGTGGCCGATGGCCAAGCTTGCTAAAGAGGGGATGCGTGAGAGCGCCATTCGCAACGCCGTGCTGGTGGAGTCGATTGAAGGGGTAGAGGACATTAAAGCGCTGCAGGCGGAGCCTTACTTCCAGCGCCAGTGGGAAACGACGCACGCCGTTGGGGCCAGCATCGGCATGAAGCAGCGAATCTGGGGGGCGCGGCTTAGCGGCTGGGCATCCACCGTTCAGCAGATCACCTACGCTGGCATGTTGGTATTTGGCTGTTTTCTGGTGATTGATGGCAGCATCACTACCGGTACGCTGGTGGCGTGCAGCATGCTGTCGTCGCGCACCATTGCGCCGCTGATGCAGCTGACGATGGTCTTCTCGCGCTGGCAACATGCGAAATCGGCGATGACCGGGTTGAACGAACTGCTGAAAAAACCGCTGGATAAAGAGTCGGACAAGAAGATGGCGCACTGCCCGGTGCTGGCGGGGCACTATCAGATGCAGCAGATGCAGTACAGCTATGACGTGGAAAAGGGCGAGCAGGCGCTGAGTATTGACGGGCTGGAGATTATGCCCGGCGAACGGGTCGCCATTCTGGGGAAAACCGGGGCCGGGAAATCCACGCTGCTGCGGCTTTTTTCAGGGCAGGTTCAGGCCACCAAAGGCAAAACGATTATCGATGGCGTTGATATGGCGCACATCGACCCAACCGATGTCCGGCGGCAGGTTGGGTATCTCTCGCAGGACTCAAGGCTCTTTTTCGGCACGCTGCGGCAGAACCTGATGCTGGGTCATCCTCATGCGACCGAAGCGGAACTGATTCAGGCGCTGCGGATTAGCGGGGCGATTACGCTGGTGCAGCAGGATGCCGCGAGCCTCGACCGCATGATCAACGAAGGCGGGCGCGGTTTATCGGGCGGGCAGCGGCAGATGGTGCTGCTGAGCCGCCTGATTGTGCGTAACCCGCAAATTGTGCTGCTGGATGAACCAACCGCGTCGATGGACGAACAGCTGGAAGAGTGGGTGATTCGCCAGCTTCAACAGTGGCTAACCGGGCGCACGCTGGTGCTGGTCACCCATCGCCCGGCCCTGCTCAAGCTGGTCGACCGCATTGTGGTGCTGGAAAACGGGAAGGTGGTGGCCGACGGCCCGCGCGATACGTTACTGAACCAGGCGAGGAAGAACAGCAACGTCGCCTCGCTTGTTCCCGGAGGTGCGCAATGATTGAAGCGAAAATGCAGGATGAGCTGAACCGCCAGAGCCGTCTCTCGTCGTCGGTGGTGTGGTTAAGCTTTCTGGGCCTTGCCGTCTTTGTGCTGTGGGCCCGTTGGGCGATTCTTGATGAGGTCACCGTGGGGACCGGCAAGGTCACGCCCTCTACCCATGCGCAGGTGATTGAGAGCCTGGACGGCGGTATCGTCAGCCAGCTGCTGGTGAAAGAGGGCGATATTGTCAATCGTGGGCAGATGCTGGCGCGCCTCGACCAGACGCGCTTTCAATCGAACTTTGGCGAAGCGGCGGTACGCGCTCGCTCGCTTAGGGCATCCAGCGAGCGTTTAAGTGCAGAGCTGAGCGGGCTACCGCTGAAGTTTAGCGCCGAATCACTGCAGGAGCCCGCGCTGGTCGCCCGTGAGAAGCAGCTCTACGAGTCCCGACGTAGAACGCTGATTGAAACCCTCAGTAATCTGCAAAAAACGCTGCAGCTGGTGGATGCGGAAATCCGGATGACGAAGCCGCTGATTGCCCGAGGGGCAGCCGGTGAGGTAGAGGTGATCCGCCTGGAACGTCAGGCCGCTGAGCTGCGCGGAAAGATGGATGAAGCGCGCAACCAGTATGCGGTGCGGGCGCGGGAAGAGCAGGTGAAGAATGATGCCGATCTGGATGCGCAACTGCAGGTGATGGCGGGTAAAGCCGACCAGGTTCAGCGTGCATCACTCTTTTCACCAGTGCGCGGGGTGGTGAAAGATATTCAGGTGAATACCGTCGGGGGCGTGCTGCAGCCCGGCGGCAAGCTGATGGAGATTGTCCCGCTGGAAGATCAGCTGCTTATCGAATCGCGGATTAACCCTCGCGATATTGCCTATATCCGCCCAGGCCTGCCGGCGACCGTCAAAATTACCGCCTACGACACCTCTATCTACGGCGATTTAAAAGGCACCGTCGAAGTGGTTTCGCCTGACACCTTGCAAGATGAGGTGCGCCGCGATCAGTTTTACTATCGGGTTTACGTACGCACGCAACAGGCGGAGCTGGTGAATAAACAGGGTAAGCATTTCCCGATCATGCCGGGGATGATTGCTAACGTGGAAATTAAGACCGGGCAGAAATCGGTACTGGATTACCTGATTAAGCCGCTGAACAAGATGAAGGAAGCGCTGAGGGAACGGTGATGGAAACGACGCTTGCCTGCGGGTGCAGGCAAGCGTTGCCATAACTAGCGGCCAGCATGTTTCATAATGCGGGCTTTATCGAGTTGCCATTCGCGATCTTTCAGATCGGAACGTTTATCGTGCTGTTTCTTCCCTTTCGCCACGCCGATTTTTACCTTACACCAGGCGTTTTTCCAGTACAGCGATAGCGCCACCACGGTGTAACCTTCGCGGTTGATACGCCCGAACAGCGAGTCCAGTTCGCGCTGGTTAAGCAGCAGTTTACGGGTACGTGTAGGATCGCAAACGTAGTGCGTTGATGCCACGGCCATCGGGGTGAAGTTCGCGCCAAACAGGAAGGCTTCGCCGTCTTTCAGGATGACGTAGCTGTCGCCAATGTTGGCTTTACCTGCGCGCAGGGATTTCACTTCCCAACCCTGGAGGGCAAGGCCCGCTTCAAATTCTTCTTCGATAAAGTATTCGTGGCGGGCGCGTTTATTCAGCGCAATCGTGGCTGATCCAGGTTTGTGTGCTTTTTTCTTTGTCATAATGTCCTGAACTTATCGCTTATCTCAATAACACTGCCTCAAGCTCCCGCGAGGCGCAATGGGTTATCTTAGCACGATATAGCCCGCCTCCGTTTTTTTTAGCAGTAGATAAATGATACTATTTACGCCGTGTTCGATCATGGAAATTGCTATGCCTCAGATTAGCCGTACTGCGCTGGTTCCCTACAGCGCGGAGCAAATGTATCAACTGGTGAACGATGTGAATGCCTACCCGGATTTTATCCCCGGTTGTACAGGCAGCCGTGTTCTGGAGTCCGGCCCGACGCAAATGACGGCGGCGGTGGATGTCTCTAAGGCAGGCATCAGTAAAACCTTTACCACGCGCAATACGTTAACCAGCAACCAGAGCATCCTGATGCATCTGGTCGATGGGCCGTTCAAAAAATTGATTGGCGGCTGGAAGTTTACGCCGCTGAGCCAGGATGCCTGCAAGATTGAGTTCCAGCTTGATTTTGAGTTTACCAACAAGCTTATTGAGCTGGCGTTTGGCCGCATCTTTAAAGAGCTGGCGCTGAATATGGTGCAGGCGTTCACGATGCGCGCTCGCGAGGTCTACAGTGTCGGGTAAAATCGCCGTAGAAGTCGCGTATGCGCTGCCGCAAAAGCAGTATCTGCAGCGGGTGACGCTGGATGAAGGCGCAACGGTGGAGCAGGCCATTCAGGCAAGCGGCCTGCTGACCCTGCGTGATGATATTGACCTGACAAAAAATAAAGTCGGTATCTATAGCCGCCCAGTAAAGCTCGACGATGTGATTCACGACGGCGACAGGGTAGAGATTTATCGCCCGCTGATTGCTGACCCGAAAGAACTGCGTCGCCAGCGCGCCCAGCAAAAAAGCTGACTATTCTGTAGCCCGGACGAGGTGCGAGAGCACCGACTCCGGGGTTTCCCCGGCGTCACTACGTTCGGCCGGGCTACACAGATTGTAGACATAAAAAAAGCGCTCATTGAGCGCTTTTTTTGCATCTGTTACACACCGCCGCTGATTTATTTGGTCAGCGCTGGCTTGTTGTCGATATTCGTCAGTACGCCGCTGCTGTTGAAGGTCAGGGTCAGCGTCTGCTGAGTGACAGCTTCATGACCCGGCTGCTGGCGGAAAACGTAGAACCAGGTGTTGGTACCGAACGGGTCGGTCATCATCGGGGTACCTAAGGTATAGGCAACCTGTTGTTGCGTCATGCCAACGCGGATTTTGGCAATGTCGTTAGGTACCAGGTAGTTCCCCTGACTAATATCAGGACGGTAAACCACTCGCTCCAGAGTGGAACAGCCTGCAGTCATCATCAGAAGAACCGCTGCGGCAGCAGTCAGCGTTTTACAGCGCATAGTGATTTGATTCCTTTTCGGGCCCGAGCAGTACGCGGCTCATATGTAATGTGCCGATGATAATAGACCTGAGGTAAGTTGGAAACCTTTGATATCAGGTCTTACGGCGTTTTTATTGTGAACTCAGACTCTAAGAAATCAAAAAAGTTTATGCGGCCAGCAACTCTTTCGCGTTTGCCAGCGTGTTCCGCGTAACTTCGCTGCCGCCGAGAAGGCGCGCCAGTTCCTGCAGGCGAGCACGTTTATCCAGCGGCTGCATGTGCGTTTCGGTCATTGCGCCGTCGGTCTCTTTGCTGACGTAGAAGTGGTGGTGCCCACAGCCTGCAACCTGCGGCAGGTGCGTTACGCACATTACCTGAGTCGATTCACCCAACTGGCGCAGCAGCTTGCCGACGACTGCCGCCGTTGGGCCGCTGATCCCTACGTCCACTTCATCGAAGATCAGCGCCGGGGTTTCCATTTTACGCGCGGTAATCACCTGGATGGCTAACGCAATACGCGACAGCTCACCGCCGGACGCTACTTTAGCAATCGCCTGCAGCGGCTGGCCGGGGTTGGTGGTCACGCGGAACTCAATGCGGTCTGCGCCTTCGGCGGTCAGGTGCTGTTCTTCAAAGCGGACGTCGATATCGAACAGACCGTGCGGCATGGAGAGCATGTGCATACTGTCGGTGATTAGCTGTGAAAGCTCCTGGGCGCTTGCCTGACGCTGTGCGTGCAGCTGGCAGGCCGTTTCCATCGCTAACTGGTGATGACGGGATACCGCGTGTTTCAGCGTCTCCAGCGAATCGCTCTGGTCGTCGAGCAGTTGCTGTTCATCCAGCAAGGATTGATAGTATTCCGGCAGTGCTTCCGGCGAGATTTGGTGCTTACGTGCGAGTGAAATCTGTTTCGATAGACGCTGTTCCAGCTCGTACAGACGGTTGGGGTCGAGATCCAGACGGTCGCAGTAGTGGCGTAGCTCGTCGCTGGCTTCACTCAGCTGAATGGCCGCTTCTTCCAGCATATCCAGCACGCCAGCGAGTTTACCGTCCATGCTTGCCAGTTCACCTGCCAGCTGGCGGGCGGTGTAGAGCTGGCTTTGCAGGTTGACGTCCTCACCATCGGCGAGGATTGCCAGCGCATGCTGGCTGGTGGCGATAAGCTGCCCGCTGTTGGCGAGGCGCTTGTACTCTTCGTCAATTTGTTCGTATTCGCCCGGCTGTGGGTTGAATTCGATAAGTTCTTTCAGCTGATACTGCAGTAGCTCTGCGCGAGCGGCGCGTTCCTGACTTTGCTGCTGATGGGTGGCCAGATCGCGGCAGCTTTGGTTCCACAGACGGTAGTGTTCGGCCATCTGACGGGCGAGCTCTGACTCACCGACGTAGGCATCAAGCAGGGTTTTCTGATGTTCAGGCTTCACCAACTGCTGGTGGGCGTGCTGACCGTGAATCTGGATGAGTAGCTGACCCAGTTCACGCAGCTGCGACAGTGGTACCGCGGTGCCGTTGATAAAACCGCGTGAGCGGCCGTCGCTGCTGATGACGCGGCGCAGCAGGCACTCGCGGCCATCTTCCAGTTGGTTCTCTTCGAGCCAGCGCAGGGCGGCCGGGGTATCTTTGAGTGCGAAACGGGCGCAGAGGTCAGCACGGCTGGCGCCAGCACGAACCATGTCAGCTTCGGCGCGTCCCCCCAGGCATAAGCCGAGGGCATCGATTGCAATTGATTTACCGGCCCCGGTTTCGCCGGTGATGGCCGTCATGCCGCTGTTGAAGTCGATTTCAAGTTCACGAACGATGGCAAAATTGCTGATGGTCAGTTGTGCTAACATAGCCGTTTTCCTGTATGAAAACCCATAACTGTATTTTCATACAGTATAAACGGGTTTTTCATCCAGTAAAGGGGCGGCGATAAAATTAGAACAATTTTTTTGACCAGCCGAGCTTGGTGCTTAATGTGTTGAAATAGCTGTAATCTTTAGGGTGGATCAGGTTGAGGTGGTAGTCGCTGCGGCGAATCAGCACGTCTTCGCCTTCCTGAATTGGCAGAGCTATCTGGCTGTCACAGCTGATCTCAAGGTCACTACGGCGATGCGAGAAGCGTAGGCGGATGGTGCTGTTGCTGTTAATCACCAGTGGACGCGCCGACAGCGTGTGCGGGAACATCGGCACCAGGGTAATGGCATCCAGCGACGGCGTCAGAATGGGACCGCCCGCCGAGAGCGAGTAGGCCGTGGAGCCGGTTGGCGTAGAGATAATCAAGCCGTCGGAGCGCTGGGAGAAGGCAAAGGTCTCGTCGATATAGACTTCAAACTCAATCATATGCGCGACTTTGCCCGGATGCAGCACCACTTCATTGATGGCGGTGCTGATGCGTTTCTGGCAGTTTTGCTGGCAAACCTGTGCTTCCAGCAGGAAACGTTTTTCAGCAATAAAGTTACCATCCAGCACATCGGCTAATTGCTGATGGGCGTTATCCGGGTCAAGGTCGGTGAGAAAGCCGAGATTGCCGCGGTTAATACCAATCACGCTGATGTCGTAGCGGGCAAGCGTGCGCGCCGCACCAAGCATATTGCCGTCGCCGCCGACCACCACCGCCAGATCCGCTTTTTGGCCAATTTCCGCCAGCGTGCCGGTCTGGACGTTATCCAGCTTGAGTTCTTTGGCTATCTGGCGTTCAACAATCACCTCATAGCCTTTGGTGCACAGCCAACGATAGAGCATTTCATGTGTCGTCAGGGCCGTCGGGTGACGAGGGTGTCCTACAATACCGATACACTTGAAATGATTGTTCATTTTCTGAATGTCCTTGTGCCGAAGATGGGTGACAATGTGACAGCTTCCCTTGAAACCCGGAATCTGATCCCCATAATAAGCGAAGTTAGCGAGATGATTGCGAAAAAACGCGGAGAAATTCATGAGTAGTAAAGAACAGAAAACGCCTGAGGGGCAATCCCCGGAAGAAATTATCATGGAACAGCACGAAGAAGTTGAGGCGGTTGAACCAAACGCTTCTGCTGACCAGGTGGATCCGCGCGACGAAAAAATTGCGAACCTTGAATCGCAGTTAGCGGAAGCCGAAACCCGCGAGCGCGAAAGCGTCCTGCGCGTGAAGGCAGAAATGGAAAACCTGCGTCGCCGTACCGAAATCGACGTTGAGAAGGCGCATAAGTTCGCGCTGGAAAAATTCGTCAACGAACTGCTGCCGGTGCTGGATAGCCTGGACCGTGCGCTGGAAGTGGCGAATAAAGACAACGAAGAGATGGCGCCGATGATCGAAGGTATCGAACTGACCCGTAAGTCGATGCTGGACGTAGTGGCGAAGTTTGGCGTACAGGTTGTGGCGGACATCAATGTCCCTATGGATCCGAACGTACACCAGGCCATTGCGATGGTTGAGTCTGAAGAGGTGGCTGCTGGCAACGTGCTGATGGTGATGCAGAAGGGTTACACCCTGAACGGTCGTACCATTCGCGCGGCGATGGTCTCCGTCGCGAAAGCGAAGGCATAATCTTCGCTTAACCCTCTCCCCTGGCGGGGAGAGGGGCTATTCTTAATCCTTCACGCTTTCCCGAAGCGGCTTCACCGGATTCACCTGCACCTGCTTAATCACGTTATCCTGTACGTCGAGAATATCGATATCGTACTGGGCAATGCGCACGCGCGTACCCGCAGCCGGGATCTCTTCTAACGCTTCCACAATGATGCCGTTAATGGTGCGCGCTTCGTCTTCCGGCAGATGCCAGTTGAAGGCTTTATTCAGCTCGCGCACGTTGGCGCCGCCGTCGATAATCACCGAGCCATCGTTCTGCGGGTTGACCTCTTCGGCCAGCGATGGCGACATTGAAGTGGTGAAATCGCCGACGATCTCTTCCAGGATATCTTCGACCGTCACCAGCCCCTGAATATCACCGTACTCGTCGACGACCAGCCCGACTTTCTTCTTGTTGCGCTGGAACTTCACTAACTGCGTGCTCAGCGGTGTGCCTTCAGGAACGAAGTAGATTTCGTCGGCGGCGCGCAGCATGACCTCTTTGGTGAACTCTTTTTTCTCGGTCATCAGGCGATAGGCTTCGCGTACGCGCAGCATGCTAATGGCATCGTCCAGCGAGTCGCGGTACAGCACGATGCGGCCGTGCGGCGAGTGGGTGAGCTGGCGAACAATCGATTTCCAGTCGTCGTTGATGTTGATGCCGACGATTTCGTTGCGCGGCACCATGATGTCATCGACGCTGACTTTTTCGAGATCCAGCACCGACAGCAGCATGTCCTGGTTACGGCGCGAGATTTGCGAGCGGGACTCGTTCACGATGGTGCGCAGTTCGTCTTTGCTGAGCGCACTGCTGATGGTGATGTCGGTTTTAATGCCCATCATACGCATCAGAATGCGGGTAATCAGGTTCAGGAACCAGACCAGCGGCATCATCAGAATTTGCAGCGGCGCGAGCAGGAAGCTGCTTGGATAGGCCACTTTTTCCGGGTAGAGCGCGGCAATGGTTTTTGGCAGGACTTCTGCGAATACCAGCACCACGAAGGTCAGCACCCCGGTCGCAATGGCGACGCCCATATCGCCATAAAGGCGCATGCCGACGATGGTGCCAAGCGCGGAGGCCAGGATGTTGACAAGGTTGTTGCCAATCAGCACCAGGCTGATAAGGCGGTCAGGCTTTTGCAGCAGTTTTTCGACGCGACGCGCCGGTTTATTGCCCTGTTTTGCCAGATGACGAAGCCGATAGCGGTTCAGCGTCATCATGCCGGTTTCAGAACCTGAGAAATAGGCAGAGATGACCACCATGATGATCAGCGTAACGATCAGCGTGGTGGTTGAGATATGTTCCAAGTGGATTCCTTAGTACTTAGCCCACGAATTGTTGAATGACACGACTACCGAAATAGGCGAGCGTCAGGATGCCAGCGCCGGCAACGTTAAACCAGACGACCCGGCGACCGCGCCACCCTTCATGGTAGTGGCCCCATAACAAGACGATATAGACGAACCAGGCGATGATGGAAAGGACGGCCTTATCGATATTTTCCATGCTGAAGAGGTTATGCATGTAAAACAGGCCGGTACAGAGCGTCAGCGTGAGCAGCACGACGCCAACCTGGGTGATGTGAAACATTTTACGTTCAATGACCATCAGCGGCGGCATTTCATGGCTGAACGCCAGCTTCTTGTTCTTAAGCTGATAGTCAATCCACGCCAGCTGCAGCGCATACAGCGCGGCAATAATCAGCGTGGCGTAGGAGAACAGCGATAGCCCGATATGCACCATCATTCCCGGGGTGGCTTCCAGGTGAGTAATAAACTCGTTGGGCATAAAGGTGGCGAAGGCGAGGTTGATGAGCGCGAAGGCGTAGACGATAGGCAACAGCAGCCAGCCGCGGTTTCGCGAGGCGACGATGGTCATCACCGTACAGATCATCAGGCTCACCAGCGAGCCGACGTTCAACAGGCTGAGGTTCTGCCCGCTTTCACCGCCCGGCAGAATACGGGCTTCCAGCGCAAACGCGTGGCACACCAGCGCAACGGTGGCAGAAAGAATCGCCATACGCCGCCAGCCGCTGTTTTTTTGCAGCAGACCGGGAATGATCAGCGCCAGGCTGATGGAGTAGGCAACAAGCGCGAGCAGGGCAAAAACAGGCATAAAGTGTCGGCAGTCGTCAAATAGAAGAAAGAGAAGCAGTATATACGCAAAATCATTCGAGTTGTATCAAGGCGCATCGCCTGCGTGAAGGATGATGTGAATGGCGTAACGTGATGCAGCGCTAACCGCAGCATCACAACTCCTTCGCTGTCGTGTTATACTCCGGCAAATTTCCGTATTTTTGGTCGCGCTAGCGACTCACGTTTCCACCCCAGGCGAGAGACAATGTTTGATAATTTAACCGATCGTTTGTCGCGCACGCTGCGCAATATCAGTGGCCGTGGACGCCTTACTGAAGACAACGTAAAAGAGACGCTGCGCGAAGTGCGCATGGCGCTGCTGGAGGCTGACGTTGCGCTGCCGGTAGTGCGTGATTTTATCAATCGCGTAAAAGAAAAAGCGGTTGGTCACGAAGTTAACAAGAGCCTGACCCCGGGTCAGGAGTTCGTCAAAATCGTTCGTAGCGAACTGGTTTCGGCGATGGGCGAAGAGAACGAGACGCTAAACCTGGCGGCGCAGCCACCGGCCGTAGTGCTGATGGCGGGCCTGCAGGGTGCGGGTAAAACCACGAGCGTCGGTAAGCTCGGTAAGTTCCTGCGCGAGAAGCACAAGAAGAAAGTGCTGGTCGTCTCTGCCGACGTTTATCGCCCGGCGGCGATCAAACAGCTGGAAACCCTGGCTGAACAGGTTGGCGTAGACTTCTTCCCGTCCGACGTGGGCCAGAAGCCTATCGACATCGTTAACGCGGCGCTGAAAGAAGCGAAGCTGAAATTCTACGACGTGCTGCTGGTGGATACCGCCGGTCGTCTGCACGTTGACGAAGCGATGATGGACGAAATCAAGCAGGTTCACGCGGCGATCAAGCCGGTTGAAACCCTGTTTGTCGTTGACGCAATGACCGGTCAGGATGCGGCGAATACCGCGAAGGCCTTTAACGAAGCGCTGCCGCTGACCGGCGTGGTGCTGACCAAGGTCGACGGTGATGCGCGCGGCGGTGCGGCGCTCTCCATTCGTCACATTACCGGCAAACCAATCAAGTTCCTCGGCGTCGGCGAGAAAACCGAAGCGCTGGAGCCGTTCCACCCGGATCGTATCGCTTCTCGTATCCTCGGCATGGGCGACGTGCTGTCGCTTATCGAAGATATCGAAAGCAAGGTTGACCGCGCGCAGGCTGAGAAGCTGGCGACTAAGCTTAAGAAGGGCGACGGTTTCGACCTGAATGACTTCTTAGACCAGCTTAAGCAGATGAAAAACATGGGCGGCATGGCAAGCCTGATGGGCAAACTGCCGGGCATGGGTCAGCTCCCTGACAACGTCAAATCCCAGATGGATGACAAAGTGCTGGTGCGTATGGAAGCGATCATCAACTCGATGACGCTGAAAGAGCGCGCGAAGCCGGAAATCATCAAAGGTTCCCGCAAGCGTCGTATCGCCCAGGGCTGTGGCCTGCAGGTGCAGGACGTGAACCGTCTGCTGAAGCAGTTCGACGACATGCAGCGCATGATGAAGAAGATGAAGTCGAAGGGCGGCATGATGAAAATGATGCGCGGAATGAAGGGGATGATGCCACCAGGATTCCCAGGTAGATAATCCCACCGTTGAAGTGTGCTGGCTTCGGTTAGCGCACTTCGACATTGTAAACACGCCGACTTTGCTCTGCCTATGACGGTAACGCCCTGGTTATCGTGCGGTAAAAGGCAGATGTTGATTGCAATTCCCCCAGAAATGAGTAAAATTTTCGGGCTTTTAATATGACACCGGGCCCCTTCCCTCGATGGGGCCCGGTTGTTCTATTCACACAAGAGGATGTTATGGTAACTATTCGTTTAGCTCGTCACGGCGCTAAAAAGCGTCCGTTCTACCAGGTTGTTGTTACTGACAGCCGTAACGCACGCAACGGTCGCTTCATCGAGCGCGTTGGCTTCTTCAACCCAATCGCTTCTGCGACCGAAGAAGGCACCCGTCTGGACCTGGATCGTATCGCACACTGGGTTGGCCAGGGCGCAACTATCTCTGATCGCGTATCTGCGCTGATCAAAGAAGCTAAGAAAGCAGCTTAATCTGTCACGGTGGTCATGATGAGCAAGCAACACACCGCACAAGCACCTGTTGATCCGATCGTATTGGGGAAAATGGGTTCTTCCTACGGTATCCGTGGTTGGCTCAGAGTGTTTTCCTCCACCGAAGACGCCGAAAGCATTTTTGACTATCAGCCCTGGTTAATCCAGAAGGCGGGTCAGTGGCAGACCGTTGAGCTGGAAAGCTGGCGCTACCACAATCAGGATATCGTCATTAAGCTGAAAGGCGTTGACGATCGCGATGCCGCGAATCTGCTGACGAACTGCGAAATTATCGTGGATTCTTCGCAGCTGCCGGCGCTGGAAGATGGAAGCTATTACTGGAAAGACCTGATGGGCTGCCAGGTAGTGACCACTGAAGGCTACGGTCTCGGTAAAGTCATCGATATGATGGAAACCGGGTCGAATGACGTTCTCGTCATTAAGGCAAACCTGAAAGATGCATTTGGTATCAAGGAGCGGTTGGTTCCGTTCCTCGATGGGCAGGTTATCAAGAAAGTCGATCTCGCTACTCGTACTATCGAAGTAGATTGGGATCCTGGTTTTTAAACCACCGGATAAACGGTAAAAGACGGCGCTATGTGGATTGGCATAATTAGCCTGTTTCCTGAAATGTTCCGCGCAATTACCGATTACGGGGTAACTGGCCGGGCAGTTAAAAATGGCCTGCTGAACATCCAGAGCTGGAGTCCTCGTGACTTCACGCATGACCGGCACCGTACCGTGGACGATCGTCCTTACGGCGGCGGACCGGGGATGTTAATGATGGTGCAACCTTTGCGGGACGCCATTCATGCAGCAAAAGCCGCGGCAGGTGAAGGCGCGAAGGTGATTTATCTGTCACCTCAGGGACGCAAGCTTGATCAAGCGGGCGTCAGCGAACTGGCCACGAATCAAAAGCTGATTCTGGTATGTGGTCGCTACGAAGGCATAGATGAGCGCGTGATTCAGACCGAGATTGACGAAGAATGGTCTATCGGCGATTACGTTCTCAGCGGTGGTGAGTTACCGGCAATGACGCTGATCGACTCCGTGTCCCGGTTTATTCCGGGTGTACTGGGTCATGAAGCTTCAGCATTCGAAGATTCGTTTGCTGATGGATTGCTGGACTGTCCACACTATACTCGCCCTGAAGTGTTGGAAGGGATGGAGGTACCGCCGGTTCTGCTGTCGGGAAACCATGCTGAGATACGTCGCTGGCGTTTGAAGCAGTCGCTGGGCCGCTCCTGGCTTAGAAGACCTGAACTTCTGGAAAACCTGGCTCTGACTGAAGAGCAAGCAAGGTTGCTGGCGGAGTTCAAACAGGAACACGCAAAACAGCAACATAAACATGATGGGCTGGTCTGAGACCCCCAAATATCAGTTTACCCAGGATAAGAGATTAAATTATGAGCAACATTATTAAGCAACTTGAACAAGAACAGATGAAGCAGGACGTACCTTCCTTCCGTCCGGGTGATACCGTGGAAGTGAAAGTATGGGTTGTTGAAGGTTCCAAAAAACGTCTGCAGGCATTTGAGGGCGTGGTTATCGCTATTCGTAGCCGCGGTCTGCACTCTGCATTCACTGTTCGTAAAATTTCCAACGGCGAAGGCGTTGAGCGTGTCTTCCAGACTCACTCTCCAGTTGTTGACAGCATTGCTGTTAAACGTCGTGGTGCTGTACGTAAAGCTAAACTGTACTACCTGCGTGAGCGCACTGGTAAGTCTGCTCGTATCAAAGAGCGTCTTAACTAAGATTCGCGCAAGCGACATCCTGTTAAAAAGGGCTGGCCGAAAGGCTGGCCCTTTTTTATGTCTGCGGCTAACGACATGACAGCGTAGCGCTAACGATGTAAAAATCCCCCATAAAAAATGGCACCTCTCGTTAACAGTTATTAGCTAAATCATTTACAATGCCCGCTCGCGTCAGGAGAGTCGAGTGAGCAGAAAAGCCTTCAACCTATCAGCACTAAAACAGCGAGCCGCCTGGCTGGCGCTGTTTGCTATGGCGCTGATTATTGTTGCCCCGCTCATCTCGATTTCGTTGCAGCAAGCGCCCATGAGCGCCATGCCGGGCATGCATCATGACATGAGTATGTCGATGCCGATGTCAGGTCACCATTCTGCCCCTGAAAGCATGCCTATCGATCACGGTGAGGCCTGCGGCTACTGCGTGCTTCTCACCCATGTCCCGGGCCTGATTCTGGCCCTGTGCGTTTTGCTAAGCGCGCTGATGCTTCGTGTGGCGACCGCGTCTTTCCCGCCGTTGGTTTTCCACTGGCGCGACTTCCCCTGGCTGTTCCCCGATACCCGTGCGCCACCGGCGCCGTCTGCTTTACCTGCTTAATAACGATAACTGACGCTTTAGCGTCTCATCGCTCTCGTTTGCATAAAGGAAGAGTATGACAACCTGCACCTCGCGGGCGGCATGGGTGCACCTGCTGCGCCGCCTGCATTTTTTTATCGGCCTGTTTGTCGGGCCTTTTATTTTCGTCGCAGCCCTGACCGGCACGCTGTATGTCGCCACGCCTCAACTGGAGAACCTGATCTATCGTCAGGCGCTGCAAGGGGAGGTGAGCGGTGAACGGCATTCGCTCGCTGAACAAATTGCCGTGGCTGAACGTGCGTTGGGTGCACCGCTGCGTCTGAGCGCAGTACGGCCTGCGCTGGAAGCGGGGGAGACGACGCGGGTGATGTTCGACGACCCTGCGCTTGCGCCCTCTGAAAACCGCGCGATCTTTATCGACCCGATAACCCTCGCGGTGAAAGGCGATATGACGGTCTACGGCACCAGCGGCATCTTACCGCTGCGGCAATGGATTAATTATGCCCATCGTTCGCTGCTGTTGGGGGATATCGGACGTTTGTACAGTGAGCTGGCAGCATCGTGGATGTGGATTGCTGCGCTGGGTGGAGTTGCACTGTGGGCCTTTACCCGGCCAAAACGCCGCATTAAAAACCGCCTGCAGAATACCCGCCGCGTTCACGTCACCCTTGGCTGGTGTCTGCTTGCCGGCATGCTGCTGTTTTCGGCGACCGGCTTAACCTGGTCCCAATGGGCGGGCGGCAACGTTGATAAGCTTCGCGCGACTTTTGGCTGGTTAACGCCGCAGGTGAATACCCAGCTACACGGTAGTGAGGCGATGGTGATGGACCCGCATGCGGAGCATCATGCGCATCATCATGGAATGGTGATGAGTGAGCCGCCGATCGCCGTGGATCGGATTGATGCGATCCTCCAGGCGGCACAACGAGGCGGTATTGCTGCAACACATCTCGAGATCCGACCGCCGCGCAGTGTGGATCGCGCCTGGACGGTGACGGAAATCGATCGCCGCTGGCCGACGCAGGTTGATGCGGTGGCTATCGATCCCGGCTCGCTGGCTATTCTCGACTATACCCAGTTCGCCGATTTCCCGCTGATGGCAAAACTCACCCGTTGGGGTGTGGATTTCCACATGGGCGTGCTGTTCGGCTTGCCTAACCAGCTGCTGCTGATGGCGTTTGGCCTGGCGCTCTGTGTCGCGATCGTGATGGGCTATCGCCTCTGGTGGATCAAACGTCCGGCGCAGTCAACGGTGAGCCCTATCCAGACGCTGGCGCAAAGCTGGCTGGCACTAGCTCTCCCTGGCAGGGTTCTCACACTGCTGCTGGCGATAGCGTTCGGCCTGGCGCTGCCGGTGATGGGGGCGAGTCTGCTACTGTTTGTGATTATCGACTGGCTACGCTGGCGTAATACGCTGGTTCAGCGAGTGTCGCAGACGGCTGAGTAGCGGCCTCAGTGCCGTTGCGTATTGTATGGCGAGCACGCAGGTGCTCGCCTTTTTTATGTGTGTAATTTTTAATTTACACTTATTGGGCGATTATTTTGCGATTAAATGGCATCTGTAAATAATAATTTACGGATTTTGGATTGAAATCTTTACTCGTTATGATATTGTGGCTGCACCTCATTGAGGAAACCACTATCGCAAACGAGCCATAACAGGTAATGCCAACATGCAAAAAGACGCGCTGAATAACGTAAATATCGCCGATGAACAGATTCTGATCACCCCGGATCAGTTGAAAGCTGAATTCCCGCTCACCGTTGAGCAGGAAGCGCAAATCGCCCAGTCACGTAAAACGATTTCTGACATTATCGCCGGCCGCGATCCGCGCCTGCTGGTAGTGTGTGGGCCTTGCTCTATTCACGATCCTGAAGCTGCCATCGAATACGCGCGTCGATTTAAAACCCTTGCGGAAGAGGTCAGCGATAGCCTCTACCTGGTTATGCGCGTCTATTTTGAGAAGCCTCGTACTACCGTTGGCTGGAAAGGGCTTATCAACGATCCGCACATGGATGGCTCGTTTGATGTGGAAGGTGGTCTGAAAATTGCGCGTAATCTGTTGGTAGAACTGGTCAGCATGGGGCTGCCGCTGGCAACCGAAGCGCTGGACCCGAACAGCCCGCAGTACCTGGGCGACCTGTTTAGCTGGTCCGCGATTGGTGCGCGTACTACCGAATCTCAAACCCACCGTGAAATGGCGTCTGGTCTGTCGATGCCGGTTGGTTTCAAAAACGGTACCGATGGTTCACTGGCGACCGCTATCAACGCCATGCGTGCGGCGGCAATGCCACACCGTTTTGTCGGTATCAACCAGGCCGGTCAGGTCTGCCTGCTGCGTACCCAGGGTAACCCGGATGGTCATGTGATCCTGCGCGGTGGTAAAAAACCGAACTACGGCCCGGAAGATGTGGCGCAGTGTGAAAAAGAGATGGAACAAGCAGGACTGCGCGCATCGCTGATGGTAGATTGCAGTCATGGTAATTCCAATAAAGACTACCGCCGTCAGCCTGCGGTGGCGGAATCCGTTGTCGCACAGATCAAGGATGGTAACCGTTCCATTATTGGTCTGATGATTGAGAGCAATATTCACGAAGGTAACCAGTCTTCCGAGCAGCCGCGCTGTGAGATGAAATACGGCGTATCGGTCACCGATGCCTGCATCAGCTGGGAAGCGACGGACGCGCTGCTGCGTGAGCTCGACAAGGATTTGCGCGGCCATCTGGCGGCTCGTCTGGCGTAAGAGGATTGTATGGTTGCTGAACTGACCGCGCTGCGCGATCAAATTGATGAAGTAGATAAAGCGCTGCTGAGCCTGCTGGCTAAGCGCCTGGAACTGGTGGCGGAAGTCGGGGAAGTCAAAAGTAAATATGGCTTACCGATTTACGTCCCGGAGCGTGAAGCGTCGATGCTGGCTTCACGCCGTAAAGAAGCGGCCGCGCTGGGCGTGCCGCCCGATTTGATTGAAGATGTGCTGCGTCGCGTAATGCGCGAATCTTACTCCAGCGAAAACGACAAAGGCTTTAAAACCCTGTGTCCGTCGCTGCGCCCGGTGGTGATCGTGGGTGGCGGTGGCCAGATGGGGCGGCTGTTTGAAAAGATGCTGACGCTGTCAGGCTATCAGGTACGGACGCTGGAGAAAAATGACTGGGCACGCGCGCCGGAGCTGGTCGCTGACGCCGGAATGGTGATTGTCAGCGTCCCTATCCACGTGACCGAGCAAATCATTGAGAAGCTGCCGCCGTTGCCTGCGGATTGTATTCTTGTCGATCTGGCGTCGGTAAAAGCGGGCCCGTTACAGGCCATGCTTTCCGCGCACCAGGGCCCCGTTTTAGGGCTGCACCCGATGTTTGGCCCGGACAGTGGTAGCCTGGCAAAACAGGTGGTGGTGTACTGCGACGGCCGCCAGCCGGAAGCGTACCAGTGGTTCCTCGAGCAGATTCAGGTCTGGGGCGCGCGTTTGCATCGTATCAGCGCGGTTGAGCATGATCAGAATATGGCCTTTATTCAGGCGTTACGTCACTTTGCGACCTTTGCTTACGGTCTGCATCTGGCAGAAGAGAACGTCCAGCTAGAGCAACTGCTGGCGCTCTCATCACCCATTTACCGCCTGGAGCTGGCGATGGTCGGGCGACTGTTCGCTCAGGACCCGCAGCTGTATGCCGACATCATTATGTCGTCCGGTAACAACCTGGCGCTGATTAAACGCTACTACCAGCGTTTCGGCGAGGCTATTGGCCTGTTGGAGCAGGGGAACAAACAGGCGTTTATCGACAGCTTCCGTAAAGTTGAACACTGGTTTGGCGACTACGCTCAGCGCTTCCAGAGTGAGAGCCGCGTCCTGTTACGACAGGCGAACGACAGTCGGCAATAACGAAACTGTATATACTTGAAAGCCAGGGGAAATCCTCTGGCTTTTTTTATGGGATAACGAGAATGGCTGACGCAAACCTGCTGTTTGATTACACCGGCCACCTGCCGGAATGTCCGACCTGGAGCGAAGCGGAACAGGCGCTCTATTGGGCGGACATCATGGAGTGTGAAATTCACCGCTATGCGCTGGCGACCGGTGAGCACCGGGTTTTACAGTTCCCGGAAGAGGTGGGCTGTTTTGCGCTGCGGGAGAACGGTGGCTTTATTGTCGCTCTACGCAGCGCTATCTGGCTTGCCGACAGCCGCGGCCTGCTGCAGCATAAAGTTTGCGATAACCCGAGTAACCCGCAGCTGGCGCGCTTTAACGACGGCGGCACTGACCGCGACGGACGTTTTTATGCCGGAACCTTCTGGGGGCCGGGTGACTATAACGGCGCGCTGCTGGTGCGGATTGATAATCAGCTGACGCCGAAAGTGGTGCAGTGTGATATTCACGGCGCCAACGGGCTGGCCTTTAGCGAAGACAAACGCTGGATGTACACCTCCGATACGCCAAATGGCGTGATTTATCGTACGCCGCTGGATGAGCATGGCGAGCCGCAAAAGCGTGAGGTGTTCCGCCAGTTTATAGCGGGGGAGGGCATTCCTGACGGGGCGGCTATCGACGAAGAAGGGTGCTACTGGAGTGCGATGTTTGACGGCTGGCGGGTGGCGCGTTTCTCGCCGACGGGTGAACAGCTTGCTGAGTATCGCTTACCGGTACGCTGCCCGACGATGGTGTGCTTTGGTGGCGCGGATAGGCGCACGCTGTTTATCACCACCACCCGCGAGAACATGTCGGCGGAGGAAATCGCGCAGTATCCGCTTTCCGGCGCCATCTTCACCCTGCCGGTAGAGGTAGCAGGGATGAAGAAGCTGCCGTTTATTGAACGTTAAACCGGGTCGACGGGGACCACGTTTTCACTTGGATAGCAGCCCAGTACTTTCATGGAACGGGTGATCCCGGAGAGTTCTTTCAGCGCCTTTTGCATTGGCAGGGATTCCAGGTTGGCCTGGATATCGAGATAAAACATCTCTTCCCACGGGTTGCCGTAAATAGGGCGTGATTCGAGCTTGGTCATGATCAGGTTGTGGTTGCGCAGCACCAGCAGCGCCTCAACCAGCGCACCGGCCTGTTGTCCGGTCGCGATAAGCAGAGTGGTCTTCGCCGGAACCTGGTCGGAAACATTGACTGATTTACGTGCCAGCACCAGGAAGCGGGTAATGTTCTGCGTCTGGTTAGCCTGGCAATGCTCCAGTACTTGCAGACCATACAGCTTCCCGCCAGCTTCGCTGCCCAGTGCGGCAACGGTTGGGGAGTTGGCCTGCGCCACTTTTTCCATCGCCGCCGAGGTGCTCTCGGTGTACTCAATTTTCCACTGCGGGTAGTGGCTCAGGAACTGGCTGCACTGCTGGAACGGCTGTGGGTGGCTGTAGACCGTCTCGATGGTCTCAAGCGTCGTCGTACCGTTCACCAGCACGCAGTGGTCGATAGGCACCGTCATCTCGCCCACAATCGACAGGCTGGTGTGCTGCAGCAGGTCGTAGACATCGTTAATCCCGCCGGAGCTGGTATTTTCAATCGGCACGACGGCGTAGTCGGCCTGACCGGTCTCGACCTGATTAAAGATATCGGCGAACTTCAGGCAGCCGCTTTCGATGAACTGTTCAAAGTGGCGAGCGGCGTACTGACGTGCCGCCAGATGGGAGTACGACCCTTTTGGTCCCAGAAACGCGATGCGCGCTGAGTGCGGGTTAATCTGGTTTAAATGCTGTTGCAGCAGGGTTTGCTGGGTCAGGACAGAATCTTCAATGATGAGCTGGAACAGCCGCGTGATGTAGTGCGCATCAAGCTGGTGGGTTTTGCCGATGGTGATAAGACGCTCCAGCAGGTCACGCTCGCGGTCGATGTCGCGCACCGGGCGATGGGAGGCTAGCTTGGCTTTGCCAACTTCCACGGCGAGGCCGCGGCGTTCTGCCAGCAGGCTGACCAGTTTTTCATCGAGGGCGCTTATCTTATCGCGTATTGCCAATAACGGGTTTTCCGAAGTCATCATGTTTGCCTTTCTTGTTATCAATAAAAAAGGCCTCCCGGGTGGGAGGCCTTATTGTTCGTCTTCGCATTCTTTATCTCACGACGAAACGCCTCCCAATCAGGGGAAGGTAAAAAAGAATGCGAAGAAAAACGGTAGTCGTATCACTGCAGGTTAATTCCTTAGGGTGGTGAGGTTTTACAGTACCCGCTCTGTTTTCGTTCTGTCAATAAAAAACGCGCCCGAAGGCGCGTTGGCGATACACATTAAAGTACAAAGTTCAGTTTACTCTTCTTCAACTTCTTCAACGAAGCTTGCGTCTTTCACCGATGTGGTGGCGCGACGGGCTTCCCCTTTGTGTTGCACCTTATTGAGCTGCCGTTCCAGCTTGTTGATCAATTCGTTAATGGCGGTGTACATATCTTCATGTTTAGCGCTGGCGACCAGATGCCCGTTCGGGGTATTCATCGTGGCGTCCGCTACAAATCCCTGTGGCTCTTTGGACAGGATGATATGCGGGTTGATTAAGTGGGTTTGCCATTTTTCCAATTTTGAGAGACGGTCTGCGACATGCTGGCGAATAGCCGGAGTAATTTCCATTTGTTTACTGGTAATGTTCATTGTCATAAATTTTACCTCTTGTCTTTCCGTCTTGGTGATTCCAGCATACCTCGGATTTGGTTAAAATGTGTGATCAAGATCACATTATTTTGTCACTTTTTGTCAGTGCATTCATTTTGTGAGTCAGGACAGGAAGAAGTGATTTTTTACTTGTCGGTTCGGGAAAATGCAGCCATATTTGATAGGATGACCTGGAGCTAAACCGCTTCAGCAATGACGTGAAACGAATAAAAAAACGGCAGCCTCAGGGCTGCCGTTTTGCTTGATAGGATTGTCCGAATCAGGACTGGGTGTTTTTGCTGTTGGCCGCAATGATTTTTGCGACTTTGTCAGCCTGCGCGGTCATCTGCATTTCACGATAGGCGTTTTCCATCTTAGGAAGCGCGTCGCGGGTGGCCTGCGTGTCCGGGTAGTTACGCATCATATTTTCAGTGCGGTTAACCACGGCTACCCATGCACCACGTGCAGTGTAGTAATCAACAACGGAAAGTTCATATTTCGCCAGACGATCTTTCAGGAAGACCAGACGCTTGTTGGCATCGGTGACGTACTGACTGTTCGGGTAGCCGCGCACCAGCTTCGAGAAGTCATTGAATGCGTCACGCGCGTGCTGCGGATCGCGGTCGGAACGATCGACGCCGAAGAAGCCCTGCAGCGCGCTATCATCCAGCGCCATATTCGTCAGACCACGCATGTACATCACGTAGTCGATGTTCGGATGGGTTGGATTCAGACGGATGAAACGGTCAATTGCGGCCTGGGCCAGCGGCAGATCGGCATTTTTATAGTATGCGTAGATCAGATCCAGCTGAACCTGCTGAGAATATGGTCCGAACGGATAGCGGTTATCCAACGCTTCCAGTTGCGTTATTGCCTGTTTCCAGTTACCGTCCTGCAGCTTTTGCTGAGCAGTTGCGTAGATTTCATTAGGCGGATTATCAGGAACTTCGTCCTTTGAACCAGAGCACCCCGCCAAAGCCAGGCTCAACGTGGCCGCTGCCACCAGATATTTCATGCGCGTCATGACGTTTTGACTTTCCTCAAAATGTTTATACGGGATATTCATAGTTCCTGTTCCCGATTAAGACCAGCTACAATAGCACACTATATTAAACGGCGAAGCCGTAAAAACCCAACGTTAACGAAGAAGCTGTATATGGCACAACGAGTACAACTCACCGCAACGGTGTCCGAGTCACAACTTGGACAACGCTTAGATCAGGCTTTGGCCGAAATGTTCCCTGATTATTCGCGTTCGCGCATAAAAGAATGGATCCTCGACCAACGCGTACAGGTAAATGGCAAAGTTTCAGACAAGCCAAAAGAGAAAGTCATGGGCGGCGAAACCGTCTCTATTGACGCCGAAATCGACGAAGAGATCCGCTTTGAAGCGCAGGATATCCCACTCGATATCGTTTATGAAGATGACGACATTATGGTCATCAACAAACCGCGTGACCTCGTGGTGCACCCTGGTGCCGGTAACCCGGACGGCACGGTGCTGAACGCGCTGCTGCACTACTATCCGCCGATTGCCGATGTGCCGCGTGCGGGCATCGTACACCGTCTGGATAAAGACACGACCGGTTTGATGGTGGTGGCGAAAACCGTCCCTGCGCAAACGCGTCTGGTGGAATCGCTGCAGCTGCGTGAGATCACCCGTGAGTACGAAGCGGTCGCGATTGGTCACATGACCGCAGGCGGTAGCGTTGAAGAACCGATCAGCCGTCACCCGACCAAGCGTACGCACATGGCGGTACACCCGATGGGTAAACCGGCGGTAACGCACTATCGCATCATGGAGCACTTCCGTGTGCACACGCGTCTGCGACTGCGTCTGGAAACCGGACGTACGCACCAGATCCGCGTGCACATGGCGCATATCACCCATCCGCTGGTGGGCGATCAGGTCTATGGTGGCCGCCCGCGTCCGCCGAAAGGCGCATCGGATGAGTTCATTTCCGTACTGCGTAAGTTTGACCGTCAGGCGCTTCACGCGACCATGCTGCGTCTCTATCACCCGATTTCGGGGATTGAAATGGAATGGCATGCGCCAATCCCGCAGGATATGGTTGATCTGATTGCGGTGATGCGCGACGACTTTGAAGAACATAAGGATGACGTAGACTGGCTATGACCAAAATCATTGTCCCGGAGTGGCCGCTGCCAGCAAGCGTAGCGGCCTGCAGTTCAACGCGCGTGGGCGGGGTTAGCGAAGGGGCATGGGATTCTCTGAATCTCGGTGCCCACTGTGGCGATAACCTGGAGCACGTAGAAGAGAACCGTAAGCGTATGTTCGCGGCAGGTAAACTGCCGTCGAAACCGGTGTGGCTTGAGCAGGTGCACGGTAAAGAGGTTTTGCATCTGACCGGTGAACCTTATGCCTCTAAGCGCGCCGATGCTTCCTATAGCAATACGCCCGGGACTGTGTGTGCGGTGATGACAGCCGATTGTCTGCCGGTGCTTTTCTGTAATAAAGCCGGAACCGAAGTCGCTGCGGCGCATGCCGGATGGCGCGGGCTGTGCGACGGCGTGCTGGAAGAGACCGTTGCCTGCTTCAAAGATAGCCCAGAGAACATTATTGCCTGGCTTGGCCCGGCGATTGGGCCGCTGGCTTTCGAAGTCGGCCCGGAAGTGCGTGAAGCGTTTATGGCGAAAGATGCCAATGCGGTCAGCGCCTTCCGTCCTGCCGGCGAAAAATACTATGCTGATATCTACCAGCTGGCGCGTCAGCGTTTGGGGAATATCGGCGTAACCGCACTCTTTGGCGGTGACCGCTGTACCTTCAGCGAAAAAGATGATTTCTTCTCTTACCGCCGTGACCGTACTACGGGTCGTATGGCAAGTTTCATCTGGCTGATATAACCTATAGAATCAAGACGATCCAGAAGGCAGACATTTTTTTCTCATTGACTAGGTCATTTAACCTTGAATAATTGAGGGATGACCTCATTTAATCTCCTGTAGCAAATTTGACCTAGTATGGGAGGAGTCATGCGTCTGGATCGTCTTACCAATAAATTCCAGCTTGCTCTTGCCGATGCCCAGTCGCTCGCACTGGGGCACGACAACCAATTTATCGAACCTCTTCACTTAATGAGCGCCTTGCTGAATCAGGAAGGGGGCTCGGTACGTCCATTATTAACCTCTGCCGGCATTAATGCTGGCCAGTTGCGTACCGCTATCGATCAGGCGTTGAGCCGTTTACCTCAGGTGGAAGGCACCGGTGGTGACGTGCAGCCGTCTCAGGATCTGATGCGCGTGTTGAATCTTTGCGACAAGCTGGCGCAAAAACGCAACGATAACTTTATTTCGTCAGAGCTGTTCGTTCTGGCGGCGCTTGAGTCACGTGGCACTCTGACCGACCTGCTGAAATCAGCGGGGGCGACAACGGCCAATATTACTCAGGCTATTGAACAGATGCGCGGGGGGGAAAGCGTGAACGATCAGGGTGCCGAAGACCAACGTCAGGCATTGAAAAAATACACGGTCGATCTGACCGAGCGCGCCGAGCAGGGAAAACTTGACCCGGTTATCGGTCGTGATGAAGAAATTCGCCGTACTATTCAGGTGCTGCAGCGTCGTACGAAAAACAACCCGGTATTAATCGGTGAACCGGGCGTCGGTAAAACCGCCATCGTTGAAGGGCTGGCGCAGCGCATTATTAACGGTGAAGTTCCGGAAGGCTTAAAAGGCCGCCGTGTACTGGCGCTGGATATGGGCGCGCTGGTGGCCGGGGCGAAATACCGTGGTGAGTTTGAAGAGCGTCTGAAAGGCGTACTGAACGACCTGGCGAAACAGGAAGGCAACGTCATCCTGTTTATCGATGAGTTGCATACCATGGTCGGTGCGGGTAAAGCCGACGGCGCGATGGACGCCGGTAACATGCTGAAACCGGCGCTGGCGCGTGGGGAACTTCACTGTGTGGGGGCAACAACGCTGGATGAATACCGCCAGTACATCGAAAAAGATGCGGCGCTGGAACGTCGATTCCAGAAAGTGTTCGTGGCTGAGCCTTCGGTGGAAGATACCATCGCGATTCTGCGTGGTCTGAAAGAACGTTATGAACTGCACCACCACGTGCAGATTACTGACCCGGCAATCGTAGCGGCAGCAACGCTGTCTCACCGCTATATCGCCGACCGTCAGTTGCCGGATAAAGCTATCGACCTTATCGATGAAGCGGCGTCCAGTATTCGTATGCAGATTGACTCGAAGCCGGAAGAACTCGACCGACTCGACCGCCGTATCATTCAGCTGAAGCTGGAACAGCAGGCATTAATGAAAGAGTCTGATGAGGCGAGTAAGAAACGTCTCGACATGCTGAACGATGAGCTGAGCGATAAAGAGCGTCAGTACTCTGAGTTGGAAGAAGAGTGGAAAGCGGAAAAAGCCTCCCTCTCCGGCACGCAGACGATTAAGGCAGAACTGGAGCAGGCGAAAATCGCCATCGAGCAGGCGCGTCGCGTCGGTGACCTGGCGCGGATGTCCGAGCTGCAGTACGGCAAAATTCCAGAGCTGGAAAAACAGCTGGAAGCGGCAACGCAGTCTGAAGGTAAAACCATGCGTCTGTTACGTAATAAAGTGACGGATGCAGAGATTGCCGAAGTACTGGCGCGCTGGACCGGTATTCCGGTTGCCCGCATGCTGGAAGGCGAGCGTGAGAAACTGCTGCGTATGGAGCAGGATCTGCACAGCCGCGTCATTGGACAGAACGAAGCGGTTGAAGCGGTATCGAATGCGATTCGCCGTAGCCGTGCGGGGCTGTCCGATCCTAACCGTCCGATTGGTTCATTCCTGTTCCTGGGGCCAACCGGGGTAGGTAAAACCGAACTGTGTAAAGCGCTGGCTAACTTTATGTTCGACAGCGACGACGCGATGGTGCGTATCGACATGTCCGAGTTTATGGAGAAACACTCCGTGTCTCGTCTGGTCGGTGCGCCTCCGGGATATGTCGGTTATGAAGAGGGCGGTTATCTGACGGAAGCGGTGCGTCGTCGTCCTTATTCCGTCATTCTGCTGGATGAAGTCGAGAAAGCGCATCCGGATGTGTTCAACATTCTGCTGCAGGTTCTGGACGACGGTCGTCTGACCGACGGGCAGGGGAGAACGGTCGACTTCCGTAACACGGTGGTCATCATGACCTCTAACCTCGGTTCCGACCTGATCCAGGAACGTTTCGGCGAACTGGACTACGGGCATATGAAAGATCTGGTACTGGGCGTGGTCAGCCACAGCTTCCGTCCAGAGTTTATCAACCGTATTGATGAAGTGGTTGTCTTCCATCCATTGGGTGAAAAACATATCGCTTCGATTGCCCAGATTCAGCTGCAGCGTCTGTACCAGCGTCTGGAAGAGCGTGGCTACGAAACGCAGATGTCTGATGAAGCGCTGCAGTTGCTGAGTCAGAATGGTTACGATCCGGTATATGGCGCACGTCCGTTGAAACGTGCTATCCAGCAGCAGATCGAAAACCCGCTGGCCCAGCAGATTCTGTCTGGCGAGCTGATTCCTGGCAAAGTTATCCGCCTGGAAGTTAAAGACGACCAGATTGTGGCAGTGCAGTAAGTCACAAAAAGAAGAAAACGAGCCCTTTTGGGCTCGTTTTTGTTTAAAAACCAGGCAAAAATAAGAGAGTTGGATGAAAAGTGAACGAATGATAAGTTTTTTATAATTTATGCTTGCGACTTCTCAGTATCTCCCTATAATGCGCCTCCACTGACACGGAACAACGGCAAACAAGCCGCCGGGTCAGCGAGGTTCTCCTGAGAATCTCGAGAGACGAAAGCGAAAATAAATGCTTGACTCTCAAGCGGGAAAGCGTAATATGCACATCCCGCGCCGCTGACAAAAGCGAAGCGGCACTGCTCTTTAACAATTTATCAGACAATCTGTGTGGGCACTCGAAGATACGGA